>JBGAHT010000023.1:0-36950 GCA_044226035.1 Thermomonas sp.
GTAATTGTAATTTCCGCCCTGATTGAAGCCTCGCACAGTTGCTACCTCTGCTGGTGCACGGCGCTTCCCTTCATACATCACCTTCTGCGAAGCACAACCAGCCAAGAGCGATAACACGACCAGATAGAACAAATTTCTCATGCTCTTTCCTTCAACCCGCCCGGTAATTCGGCGGTTCCTTGGTGATCTGCACATCGTGCACATGGCTCTCGCGCTGCCCCGCGCCGGTCACCTTCACGAACTGCGGCTTCTTGCGCATCTCCTCGATGGTCGCGCAGCCGACGTAACCCATCGTCGCGCGCAGGCCGCCGGCGAGCTGGTGCACCACGCCGCTGAGCGGACCGCGATACGGCACGCGGCCCTCGATGCCCTCGGGCACCAGCTTGTCGGCATCGCTCGCGTCCTGGAAATAGCGGTCCTTCGAACCCTTTTCCATCGCACCCAGCGAACCCATGCCGCGATAGCTCTTGTAGCTGCGACCCTGGTACAGCTCGGTTTCGCCCGGCGATTCCTCGGTGCCGGCGAACAGGCCGCCGATCATCACGCTCGACGCGCCCGCTGCCAGCGCCTTGCCGATGTCGCCGGAATAGCGGATGCCACCGTCGGCGATCAGCGGGATGCGATCCTGCAACGCCTCGGCGACCATCGACACCGCGGTCACCTGCGGCACGCCGACGCCGGCGACCACGCGCGTGGTGCAGATCGAACCCGGGCCGACGCCGACCTTCACCGCGTCCGCGCCGGCGTCCATCAACGCGAGCGCGGCATCGCCGGTGACGATGTTGCCGCCGACGATCTGCAGGCCGGGGAAATGCTTCCGCGCCCACGCGACGCGGTCGATCACGCCCTGCGAATGGCCGTGCGCGGTATCCACGATGACCACGTCCACGCCCGCCGCGACCAGCGCCTCGATGCGTTGCTCGGTGTCGCCGCCGACGCCGACCGCGGCGCCGACCAGCAGCCGGCCGCTGCCGTCGTAGGCGGCGTTCGGGTTGTCGGATTTCTTCTGGATGTCCTTGACCGTGATCAGCCCGCGCAGCGCGAACTCGTCGTTCACCACCAGCACCTTCTCGATGCGGTGCTTGTGCAGCAGGCCCAGCACCTCGTCGTCGGAGGCGCCTTCCTTCACCGTGACCAGCTTGTCGCGCTTGGTCATGATGTGGCGCACCGGATCGTCGAGTTTCTTCTCGAAGCGCATGTCGCGGCCGGTGACGATGCCGACCAGCTGGCCGCCGTCGACCACCGGCACGCCGGAGATGTTGCGCGCGCGGGTCAGGCGCAGCACCTCGCCGATCGTCGTTTCCGGGCCGACGGTGAAGGGTTCCTTGATGACGCCGGCCTCGAAGTTCTTGACCTTGGCGACTTCGGCCGCCTGGCGTTCGACGCCCATGTTCTTGTGCAGGATCGAGATGCCGCCGAGCTGGGCGAGCGCCACGGCGAGGCGGGCTTCGGACACCGTGTCCATCGCCGCCGAAACGATCGGCAGGCGGATCCGCAGGTCGCGGGTCAGGCGGGTTTCGAGGGAGACGTCCTTGGGCAGGACGGTCGAATGCGCGGGGACGAGGGAAACGTCGTCGTACGTGAGTGCTTCAGCCTGGATGCGGAGCATCGGCAGTCCCGGGAAAGGTGGGGAAGCGCGTCATTGTATCGCGTTTCCTTCTCCCGACGGGAGAAGGTGGCGCGAAGCGCCGGATGAGGGGCATTCGTGGAGAAATTGCTTCGTTCGCCCCTCACCCCAACCCCTCTCCCGCGGGGAGAGGGGCTTCAAGCGTCCGCCCGCTCGGCCGCCTCCAGCGTGTTCTGCATCAGCGTGGCCACGGTCATCGGTCCGACCCCGCCCGGGACCGGCGTGATCCAGCTGGCGCGCTGCGCGGCGGCGTCGAACTGCACGTCGCCGACGAGGCGCCCGTCCTCGAGCCGGTTGATGCCGACGTCGATCACCACCGCGCCCGGCTTCACCCATTCGCCCGGGATCAGCCCCGGCTTGCCGACCGCGACGACGAGGATGTCGGCCTCGCCCACGTGCCGCCGCAGCACCTCCGGCGGGGTGAACTTGTGGCAACTGGTCACGGTGCAGCCGGCGATCAGCAGCTCCAGCGCCATCGGCCGGCCGACGTGGTTGGAGACCCCGACGATGGTCGCGCTCTGCCCGCGCACCGGCCGGTCGGTCCAGGCCAGCAGCGTGGTGATGCCGCGCGGCGTGCACGGGCGCAGGCCGAATTCGCGCAGGGCCAGGTGGCCGACGTTCTCCGGGTGGAAGCCGTCCACGTCCTTGCGCGGGTCGATGCGGTGGATCAGCCGGCGCGCGTCGGGAATGCCCGGCAGCGGCAACTGCACCAGGATGCCGTGCACGTCCGGATCGGCGTTCAGCCGGTCGATCAGCGCCAGCAGTTCGGCCTCGGTCGTGCCTTCGGGCAGGTCGAAATCGAACGCGCGGATGCCGACCTTGTCCGCGGCGCGGCGCTTGTTGCGCACGTAGCTCTGCGAGGCCGGGTCGCCGCCCACCAGCACCACCGCGAGCCCGGGGCGCGAACCGCCCGCGGCCATGCGCGCGTCGATGCGGGCCTTGAGGCCGTCGAGCAGTTCATCGGCGATGCGCTTGCCGTCGAGGATGCGTGCGGACATTGCGTGGCGTCGTGGCGGGACGCGGCATTATCGCCGATCGGTGCAGCCGATCCCGCAGTCGCCGTCAGGGCGTGCCCTGCGGCGACAGCGAGGGCGCATTCGGGTTCGGGCAGCGCGGGATTCCCGAGCCGACCACGCAGTTCACGCAGCACTGCTGGTTCGGCGGCGGCGCGATCGGCGCGCCCGGCACCTGCATCGCGCCCGGCAGGGTCGCCAGTTCCGCGTCCGGGCGCAGCTTCATCAGCACCGACCAGTCGTGGCGGTTGAAGCTGCATCCGTCCGGGTTCGAAGGCCAGCACGTCGTGTTCGAACCGGTGCCGCGCGGCAGGTTCCACGGCAGGCCGTTGCGGTTGACCGGCACCAGCCGCATGGTCACGCCCTGCAACACGTTGCCGCCGACCAGGCTGAGCATCCCCGACTGCACCGATACCACGATGTCGCAATGCATGTTCAGCGCGCCGGGACCGCCGCGCGCGAGGAACGCGGACAACCCGTTGAAGCCGAGCAGGGTCGCGTTGGAACGCACGTAGCACAGCAGGTCGCCCACCGTGGCGGGCACCTGGTCCGGATCGGCGAAGCGGTACGGGCTGGTGCCGCCGCGGAAGGCATCGCCGACGTAGCCGAAATGGCTCGCCGACGGATCGAAGCCGGGCAAGCCGGCCTGGACCATCACCCACGACACGAACGCCGCCGACCACGGCTGGTCGATCACGAACGCACGGCATTGCGGCGATGAATACCCGCCACCGCCGACGTAGTTGCAATCGGATGCGCCGGCGAACTGCTGCATGCGCGACAGCAATCCGCTGCCGCGCCAGTACTCGACCACGCGCATCCACGCCGGCGTGACGCCATCGCCGAGGCGCGCGCCCTCCGCTTCCGACACGGTGTTGCTGGCGAGGCGCCCGTTGGCATCGATGAACGGGCTGTACCACAGCGCGTTTTCGCGGCAGGCGATCGCCGCGATCTTAGCCGCTTCCACGCCCGTCCCGGCCGGCTGCGCCGATACGCACCCGCTCGCGCGCGCGATCCATGGCGCGGCGAACAGCGCGAACAACATCAGCGAACGCAGCAGCAGGGATGGGCGATGCATGGAACCTCCGCGAATGATGCGACGGAAGCATCCTACCCCGTCGCGTTCCTCAACCGACACCCGCGCAGAACGCGGCGTAGTCGACGTAGCCCGGGAATACGGCGCCGGGCGCGCAAACCGGACATTGCGGATCCGGCGACAGGCGCGTTTCGCGGAAATGCATGCCCAGCGCATCGAAGCGCAGCAGCCGTCCGGTCAACGGCGCGCCGATGCCGAGGATCAACTTGACCGCCTCGGTGGCCTGCAACAGGCCGATCACGCCCGGCAACACGCCGAGCACGCCGGCTTCCGCGCAATTGGGCGCGGCCTCGGGCGGCGGCGGCTCGGGGAACAGGCAGCGATAGCACGGCGCCTGGCCGCGATGGCGACCGGCGTCGAACACGCTGGCCTGGCCTTCGAAGCGCTGCACCGCGCCGTATACCAGCGGCTTGCCGAGCTTCACGCAGGCGTCGTTGAGCAGGTAGCGCGCCGGGAAATTGTCGGCGCCGTCCACCACCACGTCGACGCCATCGAGGATGCGCTCGACGTTCGCGGACACGATGCGTTCGCGCAACGCCTCGATCGTCGTGCGCGGGTTGAGCGCGGACAGCGCGAGCGCCGCGGATTCGACCTTGGGCATGCCGATGCGCGCGTCCGCATGCAGGATCTGCCGCTGCAGGTTGCTGCGATCGACCACGTCGTCGTCGGCGATGCGCAGCGTGCCCACGCCCGCTGCGGCGAGGTAGTACGCGGCCGGCGAACCGAGCCCGCCCGCGCCGACCACCAGCACGCGCGCGGCTTCGAGTTTCCTCTGGCCTTCGAGGCCGACGTCCTGCAGGCGCAGGTGGCGCGAATAACGTTCTGAAAAATCATCGTCGAGCTGCGGCTCGCGCATCGGCAGGCCTTCGGCGCGCCAGCGCTCGGTACCGCCGCGCACCGAAGCCACGCGCGCGAACCCGGCTTCGAGCAGGGCCTGCGCCGCGCGCATCGAACGCTTTCCGGACTGGCAGATCAGCAGGATGTCGGCATTCGCGTCCAGCAGCGACGCCGGCGCTTCGACCAGTTCGCCCAGCGCGATGCCGCGCGCGCCTTCGGCCGTGCCGAGCGCGCGTTCATGCGCCTCGCGCACATCCACCAGCAACGCGCCATGGCGTTGCCGCTGCAGCGCTTCGGCAGGGTCGAGTTCGGCGACGTCCATGCCGCGATTATCGCGCGCCGGGCGCTTCGATGCCGGCCGCGTCCAGGTCGCCCGGCGTGTTGAGGTTGCCGAAGCGGAATCCGGCGAAACGCACGCCGGCCATGCCGATGCGCGCCTGCAGCGCGTGGACGGCGATTTCGTTCGCCGCGAGCGCGAGCGAAACGGCTTCGCGCAGGGCATCGGCCCGCCACAACGCGACCAGCGGCTGCGCGCCGTCGTCGTCGATGGCGAACGCGCCCTCCCCGCCCGCCGCGGCGAGGCTGCGCAACAGGCAGTCGTTCACGTCGACCAGGTCCACCGGCACCGTCAGCAGCCACGGCGTGGCGCAAGCGGCTGCGAGCGCGTCGAGCCCGGCGATGGGACCAATCCCCGCGTGGCGGTCGGGAATCGCGATCAGGCCGACTTCGGCGTAGCGAGGAAGACCGCGATTCGCACTCACCAGCACGGAGGTCGTTTCGCCCGAAAGGCGTTTCGCCAGTCGCAGCACCTGCGGCACCTCGCCGCGTTGTAGCCAGGCCTTGTCCGCCCCACCGAGCCGCGAACCCGTGCCGCCGGCAAGCAGGCCGAGGGTTACATCCTGTAGTGATAGGCTGGTTTGCATGACGGAACCGCGGTTAATAAAGATCGCCTTCACCGACGATCATGGAGACGTCGAAACACTGTGGGCGTTCGATCTTGGCGATGGCCGCTACAAACTCGATAGTACGCCTTGGTATCAGTACGGCGTCTCCTACCAGGACATCGTGTCCGCTTCGCTCAAAGACGGCCAATTGCACTTTGACCAAGTGCTGGCGAAGTCGGGCTACCGCACATTGCGCGTCCGCTCGGACGAACGAGTTCCACAAGCTCTCCTGGACTCTCTCGTTTCGATCGGGTGCAGTTACGAGGGCGCAAACCCGACCTTTATCAGTATCGATGTTCCATCGAGCACGGAACTTCAAGCTGCCGTGGACTTACTGATCGAGTCCGGTCTCGAATGGGAATATGCCGACCCGACGTACGAGCAGATCCACGAATCGGAAGCTTAGAGCCCGGATCTCGCCGTCGCGCTCGAGAGCGCTCCTACCGGCGCTTCACGTGCCTCATCAGCCGGCGCTTCTTCGCCACCTGGCGCTCGGTCAGCGGATTCTTCGGCTTGTCCTTGTACGGATTCTCGGTTTCCTTGAACACGAAGCGGATCGGCGTACCGACCAGCTTGAAGCGCTTGCGGAAGAAATTCTCGAGGTAGCGCTGGTAGGTCGCGCTGAGCGACTTCAGGCGCGTGCCGTGCACCACGAAGGTCGGCGGGTTCTCGCCGCCCGGATGCGCGAAACGCAGCTTCGGCACGTGCCCGCGCACCACCGGCGGCGGGTTCGCGTTGCTGGCCGCTTCCACCGCGCGGGTCGTTTCGCTGGTGGAAAACACCTTGGTCGCCGAGGCGTGCGCGCGATGGATCGCGCGGAACAGTTCGCGCAGGCCGGAGCCGTGCCTGGCCGAAATACGCACCTTTTCCGCCCATTCGACGAAGGACAGCTTGCGCCCGAGCAACGCCTCGACCTGCCCGCGCTGGTAATCGCTCTGCCCGTCCCACTTGTTGACCGCGACCACCAGCGCACGGCCGGCGTCGAGCACCGCGCCGAGCACGCTCGCGTCCTGTTCGGTCACGCCTTCGCCGGCATCGAGCATCACCACCGCGACCTGGCATTCCTCGATCGCCTGCAGCGTCTTGACGATGGAGAACTTCTCCACCGCTTCCTCGACCTTCGACTTGCGGCGGATGCCGGCGGTATCGACCAGCCGGTACTTGCGGCCGTCGCGCTCGAGGTCGGCGGCGATGGAATCGCGCGTGGTGCCCGGCACGTCGGAGGCGATCATGCGCTCCTCGCCGAGCAGGCGGTTCACCAGCGTCGACTTGCCCACGTTCGGGCGGCCGATGAAGGCCACGCGCATGCGCTTGGGGTCGTCGTCGAGCACCTGCGCGTCGCCGTCCTCGGGCAGGCGCTCCAGCACGTCCTTCAGCAGCGCGTCCAGCCCGGTGCGGTGCGAGGAAGACACGCCGATGCGGTCGCGGAAACCGTAGCGCGCAAAATCGTTGAGCGCGGCCTGCGCGTCGATGCCGTCGATCTTGTTCACCACCAGCAGCACCGGGCGGTCGCGCTTGCGCAGCCAGGCGAGGATGGCGTCGTCGAGCGCGGACGCGCCTTCGCGGCCGTCGACCACGAACAGCACCAGGTCGGCTTCCTCGGCGGCGGCGCGCGACTGCTTCGCGGTGGCGCCGGCGAGGCCTTCCTCCTGCCCGGCGATGCCACCGGTATCGACCAGCACGAACGGGCGCTCGGGATCGAGCCGGCACACGCCGTAGTTGCGGTCGCGGGTCACGCCGGGCGCGTCGTGCACCAGCGCGTCGCGGCTGCGGGTCAACGCGTTGAACAGCGTCGATTTGCCGACGTTGGGACGACCGACCAGGGCAACGAGCGGAAGCATGCGGAAGCCGGGATGGATGATTCGGGAGTGGTGATTCGAAAAACCGGGTACTCGGGATATCGAAGTCACACGGATTCGGTCAAAGCGTCACGGCCTTTCGCGAATCCCGAATGCCGAATCCCGAATCCAGGCTCTTTACTGCAGGCGCCAGGCGCTGAGTTCGCCGCCGGTGGTCTGCACCAGCAGGACGCCATCGGCGACCACCGGCGCGGCCTTGATCGCGTCGCCGCCGGCGCGCTGGCGCGCGGCGAAGCTGCCGTCGGAAAGCTTCAGCCAATGCAGGTAGCCGTCGTAATCGCCGACCACCGCGTAATCGCCCTGCACCGCGGTGCCGGCGACGTTGCGGCGTGCGAGGCCCGGTTGCTGCCAGAGCACGCCGCCGGTGGACTTGTCCAGCGCCCACACCGTGCCGTTCGCATCGGCGACCACGACCCGATCGCTGCCGACGCCGACGCGGCCGGGGCCGCCGCTCTGCGCGGACCATTGCACGCGGCCGCTGGGGCCCTCGATGCTCACGGTTTCGCCCTTGTAGCTGCTGGCGAACAGGGTGATGCCGTCGAGCGCCGGCGTGCCGTCGACGTCGGCCATGCGCTCGAGGTCGTTGCGGCCGCTGGCTTCGGCGACGGTCTGGTCCCACAGCGGGCGCCCGTCGGCCAGCGACAACGCGGTCAGCGTGCCGTCGTCGTTGCCGACGAAGGCCAGCCCCGGCACCAGCAACGGCGAATCGTTGCCGCGCACCGACAATGCGGGCGCATCGTGGTTCCAGAACCAGCGGCGCTCGCCGGAATTCTCGTCGAACGCGGTGACGCGCCCGTCGTTGCTGTGCACCAGCACCAGCCCCTGGCCAATGGCCGGGGCGGCGATCACTTCGTTGGCGACCTTGGCCGTCCACTTCTCGGCGCCGGTGGAGGCGTCGAGCGCGACCACGTCGCCTTCCAGGCTGCCGACCACCACGATGCCGTCGCCGGCGCCCGGGCCGCCGGACAGCGGCAGTTTCGACGCATACGTCCAGACCGTGGCGCCGGTCTGCAGGTCGAACGCGCGAACCCCGCCCTCGACCGCGGCGGCATAGACGCGACCGTCGGCCACCGCCGGGCCCTGGCGCGCGCCGAGCCGGCCTTCGCCGCCGCCGGCCTTCGCCGACCACAGCTTGGTCACGGTGGCGCTGGGCGCGAATTCCACCAGTTCCGCCGGCTTGGTCGAAACCTCGCCGGACTTGTCCTTGCCGCCGAACCAGCCCTTGACCGTGGAACAGCCGGCCAGCAGCGCGAACGCCGCCACGGCCGCGGACAGCAACAGGATGCGCGAACCGGCGCGCACGCGGGACTTCGGGGCCATCAGGAACCTGCCTTTGCCTGGGCGGGCGCGCCGCCGACTTCGGAGAGTTTGAGCTCGAGTACCCGACGCATCGGTGAACCGACGGTGGTCAGCGCGAGCGCCTTGTCGTAGTCGCCCCGCGCCTGGTCGTGCTGGCCAAGGGCAAGGTGCGCATCCCCGCGTGCGCCCAGGCCGGCGGGATCGTCCGCATCGGCGAGGATGCGCAGGGCTTCGTCGGCCTTGCCGGCGTCGAGCAGCAGGCGCGCCAGGCGTTCGCGCACCACGCTGGCCAGTTCCGCGTCCGGCTTGGCGGCGCGCAGGCTGGCGATGGCCTCGTCGCGCTTGCCGACCATCGCCTCGGCCTTGGCCAGGTCGAGCGCGGCCAGGGTGGCGAACGGCCCCTTCTGCAGGTTCGCGGCGGTCGCCTTGGCCTTGGCCAGGTCCTGCGCCTTCAACTGGTCCTGCAGGGTTTGGTAGCGGGCCGCTTCGGCCTGGCGCTGGCCCTGCTGCTGGCCCTGCCACCATTTCCAGCCACCGACCAGGCCCAGGCCGAGGACCACGCCGCCGATCAGGCCCAGTGCATTTTCGCGCACCCAGCGGCGCACGCGTTCGCTTTGTTCGTGTTCGTCGAGCAGCTCGTCGATGGCCATGCGGCTACGGTCTTCCGTGGGGAGTGGCGGCGCCGTCCGGGCACCGGCGCGAACGGCCGGCGAATGCCGCGGCGCTCATTCGGCCGCGGGTTGGAGACGCCCGTCAGAGGATACCGTAAAGCGCGCCACGTTCGCGCGCCGGAAGCCCGCCAGGTCCTGTACTTCGCCATTCCAGCGGACTTCGGCGGCGGAAGCGTTGCCGATCACCACGCGCGCAACCTGGTCGGCGCGGTACTCGCGCTGGCCGGCGTCGAGGATGCCCGATTCGAGCACGCCGCCATCGCGGCCGGTGACCTGCACCCAGCTTGGCGCGTCCAGTTTCAGCACCAGCCCGGACGCGGCCGGCTGCGACGCCGGCATGGGCGCCAGCGAAGCCACCATCGGTTGCGTCGCTTCGGCGTTCGAATGCGCGGACTGCGGCACGGACACGTCCAGCGACGCGGTCTGCGCGGTGACCTGCGCGAGGTGCGGGCGCGTGGCCAGCCACACCGGGACCACGATCGCGGCGGTGAGCACGACATAGACGAAGCGGCGCGAGGCCTGTTCGGCGAAACGCTGCATGGGCGGGGTGTAGGTGCGCGGTTGCAATTCGGCCGGGGCGACCGGCGCCACGCCAGAGGCGGCCACGATCGGTTCGGTGGTGAGGCCGAGCAGGCGCGAATAGCTGCGCAACTGCCCGCGCACGAACACCGGCGCGCCCAGCCGCGACCAGTCCTCGCGCTCCAGCGATTCGACCACGCGCACCGGCATCTTCAGGCGTTCGCCGACCTCGGCCAGGCTCATGCCCGCGGCTTCGCGCGCTTCGCGCAAGCGCCGCCCGCAGCCCGCGGCCGCCTCCGGAATGCCGATGTCCCCGTTGTCGCTCACTGGCTGCGTGCTCCGTTCGAGTCGCCATTCCCATGCGGCGACTGGGTTTGTGGAATCAACTGGCGATAGCGTGCGGCGGCGGCCGCATCGCCCATCCGGTCCTCGATCTGCGCCGCCAGCAGCAGCGCGTCGCGATCCGCCGGCGCCGCGACGAGGCGGCGCTGCATGAACGCGCGGGCATCGAGATATTGCCCCTGATTGAAGCGAAGTTGCGCCATGGCGCCGAGCGCCGCGACGTTGCCCGGATCGATTTGCAACGCGCGTCGCAGATTGTCCTCGGCGCGCGCGGCTTGGCCCGCGCGCAGCGCGCAGGCGCCGGCGTTGCCCAGCGCCGCCGCGGGCGTGGCATAGGCCGGATCCTGCAGGGCGGCATCGAACTGCGCCAGCGAATCGACGACGCGTCCGTGGCCGCACAGCCATGCGCCGTAGTTGTTCAGCACATCGCCCTTGCCCGGGGCAAGCTGCACCGCCTTGGCGTAGTACCCGCCAGCGGCGTCGGCCTGTCCGCGCTGGTCGGCGATCACCGCCAGCAGCGTGTAGGCGTCCGCGGATTTCGGATCGATCTTGAGCGCGGCGCGAGCCTGCGCTTCGGCCGAATCCAGGTCGCCGCGCTGCAGGGCGAGGCCGGCCAGGCCGAGGGCATCGAGCAACCCCATGCGGCGCTTGTCGTCGGGGCTCTCGCGGATGTCGTAATCCGGGGTGACCTGGGTGTAGCTGCCGCGATCCGTGTTCGGCTTGACGAAGGTCAGGCGCGAACAGCCGGCGACGAGCAGGCAGGCCAGGACGACGGAGGCGAAGGCGTCACGCGGCCGCATCGCGCACTCCCGGCGCCTGCAGGCGCTTGCGGAATTCCGCCGAGCGCCGGGTGCGATCCATCACCTGCCCCTTCAACTGGCCGCAGGCGGCATCGATGTCGTCGCCGCGCGTGCGCCGCACCGGCGCGATCATGCCGGCGTTGTTGAGCTGCTTCTGGAACGCGCGGATCGCCTCGTCCGTCGGCCGCGCGAAGCGCGTGCCGGGGAACGGATTGAACGGGATCAGGTTGACCTTGGCCGCGTCCTTCATCTGCACGCGGCGGTCGAACTCGCGCATCAGCTTCACCAGCCCGCGCGCATGCTCGGGCTGATCGTTGACGTCCTTCATCAGGGTGTATTCGAAGGTCACCGAGGTGCCGCGCTTGCGCAGCGCATAGCGCACGCAGGCGTCCATCAGTTCTTCGATCGGGTACTTCCTGTTGAGCGGCACCAGCTCGCTGCGCAGCGCGTCGAACGGCGCATGCAGCGACACCGCCAGCGACACGTCGCTGACTTCGCCCAGCTTGTCGATCATCGGCACCATGCCGGCGGTCGACAGCGTCACCCGCTTGTTGGCGAGGCCGTAGCCGAGGTCGTCGCGCATGATGCTCATCGCGCGCACGACGTTGTCGAAGTTCGCCAGCGGCTCGCCCATGCCCATCATCACCACGTTGGTGAGCCGGCGTTGCTGGTGCGGCACGTTGCCGAGGTGGCGCGCGGCCACCCACACCTGGCCGATGATCTCGGCGGTGGACAGGTTGCGGTTGAAGCCCTGGGTCGCGGTCGAGCAGAACTGGCAGTTCAGCGCGCAGCCGACCTGGCTGGACACGCACAGCGTGCCGCGGCCCTTGTCCGGGATGTACACCGTTTCGATGGCGTTCTTCGGATCCATGCCGAGCAGCCACTTGTGGGTGCCGTCGCTGGAAGCCTTGTCGAACACGACCTGCGGCGCATGCACCACCGCGCGTTCCTCGAGCTTGGCGCGCAGCGCCTTGCCGAGGTCGGTCATGTCCGCGAATTCGGTGGCGTGGCGGTGATGGATCCACTTCATCACCTGGTGCGCGCGGAACTTCTTCTCGCCCAGGTCTTCCTCGAAGAAGCGCTCGAGCGAAGCGCGGTCGAAATCGAAGATGTTCGTTTTTCCCGAGCCGGCCAAGGCTGGCCCGGGGCTGGTCCGCGCGGCGGAATCGCGCGCACCGGCAACCCCGCCCGCGGGGGCGAGGTCGATGGCCGGGGCGCGCGCGTCGCCCATCAGCGGCCGGCGTAGACGTCGGTGGCCGGGAAGAAGTAGGCGATCTCGATCGCCGCGTTCTCCAGCGAATCCGAACCGTGCACCGCGTTCGCGTCGATGCTGTCGGCGAAATCGGCGCGGATCGTGCCCGCGGCCGCTTCCTTCGGATTGGTCGCGCCCATCAGTTCGCGGTTCTTCAGCACCGCGTTGTCGCCTTCGAGCACCTGCACCATCACCGGGCCGGAGATCATGAAGTTCACCAGCGCGTTGAAGAACGGGCGCTCGCGGTGCACGGCGTAGAAGCCTTCGGCTTCCTGCTTCGAGAGTTGCCGCATCTTCGCGGCGACGACCTTGAGGCCGGCCTTTTCGAAGCGCGAATAGATTTCGCCGATGACGTTCTTGGCGACGGCATCGGGCTTGACGATCGACAGGGTGCGCTCCAGCGCCATGGGGAATTTCTCCGGTAGGCGGGTCGCGGAAATATCCCTTTCCGAACCCGAGGATAACAGAAAAACCCGCGTGGGGACGCGGGTTTAGCCGACATGGCTGCGGTAATTCTACCGGTTTGCCCGCGGGTTTTGCACCGCCCGGCGGACGCTTGCCGGGGTCGCCGGCGCGCGCTACGATCAAACAATCGTTTGATTCAGGAGGCGGCATGGCCGGCGTGCAATTCTCGACCAAGGACCGGATCCTCGGCGCCGCCGAGGAACTGTTCGCCCAGCACGGCTTCGCCGGCACTTCGCTGCGCGAAGTCACCAGCCGCGCCGACGTCAACATCGCCGCGGTCAACTACCACTTCGGCAGCAAGGACAACCTCATCAACGAGGTCTTCCGCCGGCGCATGGACGTGATGAGCGCGCAGCGGCTCGACGCCCTGCGCGAAGCGCTGGACACCCGGCCCGGCCAGCTGGAACCGATCCTGGCCGCGTTCGTGAAGCCGGCGCTGGCGATGTCGCAGGACCGCCACGGCGGCGGCGCCTTCATCCGCGTGATCGCCCGCGCCTACGCCGAGAAGAACGACGGCCTGCGCAAGTTCCTGTCCGACCAGTACGGCCACGTGCTGCGCGATTTCGCCAAGGCGATCGCCGGCTGCGTGCCCGAGCTGGGCAAGGAAGCCCTGTACTGGCGGCTCGACTTCCTCTCCGGCGCCCTCACCTACGCCATGGCCGATTTCGGCCTGATCAAGCGGCCCAGCGGCGTCACCGAAACCTCGCACCGCAGCCATGCCGCGGAAGAATTGATCCGCTTCGCCGCCGCCGGCCTGCGTGCCGATCCGGTCAAGTAACCGAGCTACAACAAGGACTTGCAGAATATGTCTGAGAAACTTCTTGTGCGTCGCGCCGCCGTGCTGGGCGCAGGCGTGATGGGCGCGCAGATCGCCGCGCAGCTCACCAATGCCGGGGTCGATACCGTGCTGTTCGACCTGCCGGCCAAGGACGGCGACCCCAACGGCATCGTGACCCGTGCCATCGCCAACCTGGCCAAGCTGTCCCCGGCCCCGCTCGCCGCCAAGTCGCTGGCGGAGGCCATCGTCCCGGCCAACTACGACACCGGCCTGGAGCTGTTGAAGGGCTGCGACCTGATCATCGAAGCCATCGCCGAACGGATGGACTGGAAGCAGGACCTGTACCGGAAGATCGCCCCGTTCGTGCCGGCGCACACGGTGCTGGCCAGCAACACCTCCGGCCTGGGGATCAATGCGCTGGCCGAAGTCCTGCCGGAAGAACTGCGCCACCGCTTCTGCGGCGTGCACTTCTTCAACCCGCCGCGCTACATGCACCTTGCCGAGCTGATCCCGGCCCGCACCACCGACAAGTCCGTGCTGGAAGGCCTGGAAACCTTCCTCACCACCCAGCTGGGCAAGGGCGTGGTGTACGCCAAGGACACGCCGAACTTCATCGGCAACCGCATCGGCGTGTTCTCGATCCTGGCCACGATCCACCACACCGAACAGGCCGGCCTGGGCTTCGACGAAGTCGATGCGCTCACCGGCCCGCTGATCGGCCGCCCCAAGTCCGCGACCTACCGCACCTCGGACGTGGTCGGGCTCGACACCATGGCCCACGTCATCAAGACCATGGCCGACACCCTCCCGGACGACCCGTGGCACGCCTACTTCCAGTCGCCGAAATGGCTGGACGCGCTGATCGCCAAGGGCGCGCTGGGGCAGAAGACCGGCGCCGGCATCTTCCGCAAGGCCGGCAAGGACATCCTCGTCCTCGACCTGCAGAAGCAGGACTACCGCCCGGCCGACCGCGTGGCCGCGCCGGAAGTGGTCGAAATCCTCAAGCTCAAGGACCCCGCGGAGAAGTTCGCGAAATTGCGCGCCAGCGGGCATCCACAGGCGAAGTTCCTGTGGGCGCTGTTCAGGGACTTGTTCCACTATTGCGCTTACCAGCTTGAATCCATTGCGGAAACCGCGCGCGACGTGGACCTGGCGATCCGCTGGGGCTACGGCTGGACGCTGGGCCCGTTCGAAACCTGGCAAGCCGCCGGCTGGAAGCAGGTCGCCGACTGGATCGCCGAGGACATCGTCGCCGGCAAGGCCATGAGCAGCGCGCCGCTGCCGGACTGGGTGTTCGACGGCCGCGACGGCGTGCACGGCGCCGAGGGCAGCTACAGCCCGGCGCGCAACGCCAAGCTGCCGCGCTCGGCCCTGCCGGTGTACCAGCGCCAACGCTTCCCCGACCCGCTGCTGGGCGAACGCTTCGATCCGGGCGAAACGATTTTCGAGAACGACGGCGTGCGCCTGTGGGCCGACGCCGGCGACGACATCGCCGTGGTCTCGTTCAAGACCAAGATGCACACGGTCAACGACCAGGTGCTCGACGGCCTGCAGGAAGCCATCGGCATCGCCGAGCGCAAGTTCGCCGGGCTGGTGCTGTGGCAGCCGAAGGAACCCTTCTCGGCCGGCGCCGACCTCGCCGGCGCACTGGGCCTGTTGCAGGCCGGCAACGTCGCCGGCTTCGAGGCGATGGTCGCCAACTTCCAGGCCACCAGCCAGCGGATCAAGTATTCGCTCGTCCCGGTGGTCGCGGCGGTGCGCGGGCTGGCGCTGGGCGGCGGCTGCGAATTCCAGATGCACAGCGCGAGAACGGTCGCCCACCTCGAGAGCTACATCGGCCTGGTCGAAGTCGGCGTCGGTCTGTTGCCGGCGGGCGGCGGGCTGAAGGAACTGGCGGTGCGCGCCTCCAACGCGACCGGCCCCAGCGGCGACGTGTTCGCCGAACTGAAGAAGGTGTTCGAGACGGTGGCGATGGCCAAGGTCTCGACCTCGGCGATGGAGGCGAAGGAACTCGGCCTGCTGCGCAAGGACGACGTGGTCGCGTTCAACGCCTACGAGCTGCTGCACATCGCCAAGGCGCAGGCGCGCGGCTTGGCCGAAAGCGCGTATCGCCCGCCGCTGCCGGCGCGCCGCATCCAGGTCGCCGGCGACGTCGGCATCGCCACCTTCAAGATGCTGCTGGTGAACATGCTGGAAGGCCGCTTCATCTCGCCCTACGACGACGAGATTGCCACCCGCATCGCCACCGTCTTGTGCGGCGGCCAGGTCGACCGTGGCGCGCTGGTGGACGAGGACTGGCTGCTCGCGCTCGAGCGCAAGCATTTCGTGGAACTGGCGCAGCAGCCGAAGACGCAGGAGCGCATCGCGCACATGCTCAAGACCGGCAAGCCGCTCAGGAACTGAGATTCGGGATTAGAGATTCGGGATTCGCAACAGCGTCCCGGATCTCGCCTTTCACGAATCCCCAATCACGAATCTCGAATCCCGGAGTTACCAATGACCAAGCAATTGCAAGACGCCTACATCGTCGCCGCCACCCGCACCGCGGTCGGCAAGGCCCCGCGCGGCATGTTCCGCAACACCCGCCCCGACGACATGCTGGCGCACGTGCTGCGCAGCGTGGTCGCGCAGGCGCCGGGCATCGACACCGGCCGCATCGACGACGCGATCATCGGCTGCGCCATGCCCGAGGGCGAGCAAGGCATGAACGTGGCCCGCATCGGCGTGCTGCTGGCCGACCTGCCGGACACGGTGGCCGCGCAGACCGTCAACCGCTTCTGTTCCTCCGGCCTGCAGGCGGTGGCGCTGGCCGCCGACCAGATCCGCATGGGTCACGCCGACCTGATGCTGGCCGGCGGCACCGAGTCGATGAGCATGGTGCCGATGATGGGCAACAAGGTCGCGCTCTCGCCCAGCGTGTTCCCCGACCACGTGGCGATCGCCTACGGCATGGGCATCACCGCCGAGAAGGTGGCCGAGGAATGGAAGGTCACCCGCGAGGAACAGGACGCCTTCGCGTTCGCCTCGCACCAGAAGGCGATCGCCGCGATCGCCGCCGGAGAGTTCAGGGACGAGATCAGCCCGTACGAAATCGTTTCGCACCTGCCGGACTTGGCCGGCAATGCGATCCGCCTGAAAAAGGCGCTGGCCGACACCGACGAAGGCCCGCGCCAGGACACCACGCTGGAAGGCCTGGCCAAGCTGCGCCCGGTATTCCGCAACGCGCAGTTCGGCGGCACCGTGACCGCCGGCAACAGCTCGCAGATGAGCGACGGCGCGGCTGGCGTGCTGTTGGCCTCCGAACAGGCGATCAAGGATTACGGCCTGACCCCGCTCGCGCGCTTCGTCAGCTTCAGCGTGGCCGGCGTGCGCCCGGAAGTGATGGGCATCGGCCCGATCGCCGCGATCCCGAAAGCGCTGAAGCAAGCCGGCCTGACCAAGGACCAGCTCGACTGGATCGAGCTCAACGAAGCCTTCGCTGCGCAGTCGCTGGCGGTGATCAAGGATTCGGAACTGGACCCGTCCAAGGTCAACCCGCTCGGCGGCGCGATCGCGCTGGGCCATCCGCTCGGCGCGACCGGCGCGATCCGCACCGCGACCATCGTGCACGGCATGCGCCGGCGCAAGCAGAAGTACGGCATGGTGACGATGTGCATCGGCACCGGCATGGGCGCGGCGGGGATTTTCGAGGCGTTGTAATCGCCCATCCGCCCGGCGGGGCCAATGGCTCCGCCGGCCATGCGCATCACGCGTCGTTGCGGTAGCGAATCACAGTTCCCAGTATCGTGCCCTGGGGTGGCAGATTGCAGTTGACCCCGATCCCGAAAACGTTCCACGGGCCTTCGCTCTCATATTCAACGCTACCGGTCGCACCCGCGGCCAGATCGACGGACTTGGTGACCAGCGTGCCGACGCCATCGCCGGCCCAGTTCGTCCCCGGCAGCAAGGTGCAACTGACCGTCATCGCGGCGCCTGAGCCGTTCTTGAGGAAAACGTCCACGGTGTCGACGGTCGCCGTTGCCAAGCCATAGGTTTCGGCGAGCTCGAACACGCAGGCGACCGCGATCGTCTGGGCACCGACGTTCTCGGCGCCGGCCACGCGGTTGCGGATGGTGTTGGTCACGCCCGGCGTGAAGGCCTGGCATTTGTCGACGGCATTGCTGCTGACGTAATGCGACTGCTCGGCCAACGCGGCCGGACTGAATCCGAGCAATGCGCCCAGGAAAACCGTCGCTGCGGCGGTTCTAGTGAAAGCGTTCATCCATTCCTCCTCAAGGATATTCGGGTTGACGGCGCATGTGCTGCACCCTCAATCCTCCGCAACGCGAACAGGGCGATGAAACGGCCAACTACTTCCTTGCCAGGCCCATGATCTCCAGATGAAAACCGCCATCCGGGTTCTGGCTGACGACATAGGACTCGTTCGGCAACTCCCCGCCCACGCCGGTGGAGAACAGGGTCAGCCAATCCTGGACGGCGCCTCGGTTCGGGAAATCCGCGCTGACCTTGCAGACGCTGGAATGGCAACTGGCGCGGTAATTGCCCGGCACCGCATCGACGCGGCGGATTTCGTCGCTGACGCTCGCCGCCAGCAGTTTCGCTTCCTTGGCGCTCGCCCACGCGGCATCGACGGGTTCGCTGGCAAAGCGCTCCGCCAGCGCGGCGTGGAACGCGCGACCCTTGCGTTCCTGTTCGGCCTGCATCGCCTTGCGGCGCTCGCGGCGCTCGGCCATGGAGATTTGCACGCTTGCCCGCGGGCCACGCGCCGGTTCGGCTGCACGCGTCGCCGGCGCCGGCATTTCGGGCGCCGGTGCAATGGAATCGCTGGCGGGCATCGAACGCACGCGCCAAGTGATGGTCACGCCCACGATCAGCAATATCACGTACAGTCCGGCAAGCACTGGCCAGACCGTCCTTCCCGCCCCCCTTGCGGGCGCGGGAGACGCGTTCATGCGACTCATTCCCGATGGTCGATCAGGCACCTGAAACGCCGTCTTCGTCGGTCCAGAAGGAATAGGTTTCGCTCATCACCGCGTGCGTCGGCAGGTTGCAGACGATGCCCACGGCGTAGGAACCCAGGTCGGTATCGTCCGGGTCGGGCGTGTCGTCTGCGGAGAAATCGATGTATTGGGATCCGCCCGGCGCGATGCTTGCGGACGTCTTGTTGAGGACCACTCCTGAGTCGCCGAAATAACCGCTCAGCTCCGAGCAGGTGACGGTGAACGCGGAACTCCCGTTATTCGCGATCTGCACGCCGGCGGCATAGGGTTCCGTACCGTATTCATAACTGGCGACGCTTTCGAAGGCGCAGGCCACGTTCATCGCGGCGCCGATGTTCTCCGAACCCGTGACGCGGTTGCGGACCGTGTTCGTCGGCCCGGGAGTGAAAGCCTGGCAGCGCGCGGGAGCATTGGCATCGTTGATGTAAACCGAGGAAACCGCCTTCGCATCGGCCGCGACGACGAGCACGGTTGCGATGGCCAGCGTGGCGAACAAGGTTTTCATGGTGATATGCAAGTGGATTCCCCCTGGTGCTGGATGGCGGACGCGAAACGCGCCCGGTGGTTGGCTTTCGTCCCCCGGGCGTCTCGCTCCGGTCGCGGCGGAGCATATCGCCGCATCGTGCCGCCGGCTAATGCTTCCGGCCGACGCCGTAGATCTCGACCCGGACGGAGCCGTCGGGATTCGTGACCTGGTGCGCGGTCGCCATCGGCAAGCGGTCGCCGACGCTGCCCATGTACAGTTGCAGCCAGTCGCTGGCCATGCTCCGGTTCGGGAAATCCGCCTGGATGCGGCACATGGTCGAACGGCATTCGGCGCGGAAATTCTCCGGCTTGGCGCTTGCATCGCGGATCGGATCCGAATCCAGCAACACGGCCAGGTCCTTTTCATGCATGCCGGACCATGCCGGGTCGCTTTTTTCCGCCGCGAAGCGGCTGGCCATCGCGGCATTGCGCTCGCGGTTCGCGGCCTGCGTGGCTTCCGCCATGCGCTTGCGCTTCTCCAGTACTCCGGCCATGTCGCGTGCCGTGGCCGCGCCCGAAGCGCCTGTCGATCGTCGGGCCAACGCGCGGATTTCCTCCGGCGTCGGCTGCCCGGGAACAGTCCCGCGCTGCGCCGTCCCGGCGGCGGCGGGCTTGTCCCCGGCATCGACCGCGCCGTACTGCCGGTACAGCGTGACCGCGGCGATGACCGCGACGACCGCCGCCAGCAAGATCCATGGCAGGCGCGAACTTCCCGGCGTTGCTGCAGGTGGATTGCGATTCATATGTCGACCTCGAAGCAACGCATGCGATGGCTCCCGCGAAAATGAAACGAGGCGCCCGGTCAGGAGCGCCTCGCTGGCTTTCGTCGAACGATCGGATCAGAGCGGCTGGTCGGGATCGACCGTGTAGGCGACATCCGTCTCGCCAATGATGGCCTTCGGCGGGAGCACGCAGGTCAACCCGACGAGATACTCGCCGAAGCCCGGGTCCTGCGAGCCGCCATCCGCGGGGGTGAAGGTAACCGCCGTCTGCTCGGAAGGCGCCACCGTCGTGGTCTTGCTGATGAAATAGCTGAAGGCCCCTTCGGGACCGGTCGCCAGCGTGCAGGAGACGTTGAACGGCGTGGTGCCGTGGTTGTTGAGCCACAAGGTGACCGCCTGCACGCCGTCGGCGGTGATCGTGGCCGCGTCCACTTCGAAAGCGCAGGCGATGCCAAGGCTCTTGGTTCCGGTGTTCTCGGAACCGATCACGCGGTTGGTGATGGTGTTCGTCACGCCCGGCGTGAACGACTGGCAATGGGCCATGGAACTGCTCGCAATGACCTGCGGCGCTTCCGTCGCATTGCCGGCGGCTGGCGCGAAGGCCGCGGAAACGACGAGGGTCAACAAAGATGCCTTCACGCTCGGATTCATGGATTCTCCCCTGTAGGCCAGTTCGCCCGGAATGGACGGATTCCGTACCGAAAGATAGCCCGGCCGGAATGTGGCGTCCAGCATCCGCCGCGGAGGTCCGGAACATGCTCCTATGGCGATGCGGCTACGACTCGCCGACCCCGAGTTCCTGCAACGCATCGCGCATCAGCCGCCTCGCCTCATCGCTCAGGCGTTCATGGTCCAGCGCGTAGCGGATGGTGGCCTCGATCAAGCCGATGTGGGTTCCGCAGTCGAAGCGGCTGCCGTGGAAGCGGAAGGCATCGAACCTCTCTCCCTTGGCGACCAGTGCGGCGATCGCGTCGGTGAGCTGGATTTCGCCGCCGTTGCCGGCACCGGTGCGCTCGAGCTCGTGGAAGGTCGCCGCGGGGAGGATGTACCTGCCCACCACCGCGAGCGTGCCTGGAGCCTCTTCCGGACGGGGTTTCTCGACGATTCCCCGGATGCGCCCGCTGCGGTTTTCGAAGTCAGGAACCGTGGCGATGCCGTAACTGGATACCTGCGAGCGCGGCACATCCTGCACGGCCACGACCGCGGCGCCGGAGGCTTCGGCATGATCGGCCATCTGCTTCAGCGCGCCATCGCCGCGGTTCCAGATGAGGTCGTCCGGAAGCAGTACCGCGAAGGGTTCGTCGCCGACGACGGGCCTGGCGCACAGCACCGCATGGCCCAGGCCGCGCGCCTCGGGCTGGGTCACGAACACGGCGCGCACGCCCTCGGGCAGCACGTTGCGCACCAGCTCGAGCTGTTCCTGCTTGCCGGCGCGCTCCAGCTTCTGTTCGAGTTCGTAGGCCTTGTCGAAATAATCGGCCACCGCGTGCTTGTAGCGGTTGGTGACGAACACCAGCGTGTCGCAGCCGGCCTCGATCGCCTCGTCGACCGCATACTGGATCAACGGCCGGTCGACGACCGGTAGCATTTCCTTCGGTACGGTCTTGGTGGCGGGAAGGAAGCGCGTACCGAGCCCGGCCACGGGGAACACGGCCTTGCGCACGCGCCGGTTTTGCTGGGGCATCCTCAGGTCCTGCGTGCTTGCCTGGCCGGGAAGGTGATGACGGTGGTCGAGGGTTGCTCTTCGGCCACTTCCGCGACCGGGGCGAATTCGGGCACGGCCTCGCGCAGCAACAACGCAAGCGCCTCGACATCGTACGCCGCCGCCGCCGCGCGCAACCGGTCCAGCGCCGAGTCCAGGTTTTCCTCGTCCACCGGCCGGGCCTCGGCCTGCAGGATCTTGGGATGCGAGGTCGGGCGATAGCGTTCGTCCGCGTGGAACAGCGCTTCGTGCAGCTTCTCGCCCGGACGCAAGCCGGTGTAGACGATCGCGATGTCCTTGCCCGGCTGCTTGCCGGCCAGGCGGATCATCTGCTCGGCGAGCAGCCGGATCGGCACCGGTTCGCCCATGTCGAGGGTGTAGACGGCCTGCTGCGCGCCGATCGCCGAGGCCTGCAGGATCAGCTGGCAGGCTTCGGAGATGGTCATGAAGAAGCGCGTGACCTCGGCATGGGTCACCGTCACCGGGCCGCCGTTGCGGATCTGCTCCCTGAACAGGGGGACGACGCTGCCCGCGGAATCGAGCACGTTGCCGAACCTCACGGTCACGAAGCGCGTGCTCTGCTCCACCGCCAGCCGCTGGCACACCATCTCGGCCATGCGCTTGGTCGCACCGAGCACGTTCGCTGGATCCACCGCCTTGTCGGTGGAGATCAGCACGCAGGATTCGACGCCGGCCTCGCGGCTCGCCTGCGCCACCGTGGCCGTGGCGAGCACGTTGTTGCGAACCGCCTCGCGCAGCTGCGCCTCGAGCAGCGGAACCTGCTTGTAGGCCGCGGCATGGAATACCGCCTGCGGTTGCGCCCGTTCCAGCGCATGGCGCATCACCGCGGGGTCGCCGCAATCGCCCAGCACCGCGACGCATTCCACCTGCGGGAAATCGCGTCGCAGCTCCGCTTCAATGGTCATCAGCGCGAGCTCGTCGATTTCCAGCAGGCCGACGGTGCGCGCGCCGTGCCGGGCACATTGCCGGCACAACTCGCTACCGATGGAACCACCGGCGCCAGTCACGAGTACGCTGCGCCCACCCAGCCAGGCGCGGATCGCTTTCCAGTCCGGTTTCACCGGCTGGCGGCCGAGCAGGTCCTCGATCGCGACTTCCTTCAGTTCGCCGGGCCGCGAACGCCCCGAGAGCACGTCGTCCAGGCGCGGCACCATGCGGAACGGCAGGCCGGACTTCTCGCAAGCCTCGACCACGGCCCGCATCGCTTCCGCGTCGAGTTCGGGCAAGGCGATGATCGCCAGCTGCGCCGCCACTTGCGGCGCGAGCTGTTCCAGGTCGGCGATGCTTCCGAGGATCGGCAATCCCTGCAACTCGCTGCCGTGCAGGCGTGCGGCATCGTCGAGGAATCCGACCGGCTGGTAGGTGCTGGCGCGGCGCAGGTCGCGGACCAGGGTTTCCCCAGCCTGGCCGGCACCGAGGATCAGGACTCGGACCGTGGCGCGACCATCGCGCTGCTGGGTGGCGTCCTTCCAGCTGCGATACAGCAGCCGCGGCATGCCGAGCAGTGCGCTGAGCACCACCGGATACAGCACCAGCACGGTCCGCGGCACCATGTCCAGCCGGTTGTAGAAGAACAGCGCGATGATGATCGCGAGCAGGCCGAACAGCGCCGCCTTCATGATGTTGACCAGGTCGGGCACGCTGGCGAAGCGCCATACCCCGCGGTACAGGCCGACGCGCCAGAACACCAGTCCTTGCGCGCACAGCACCAGCAGCATCTCCACGGACATCGCCGGGAGCGGGCCGGACATCGGCTGGATGGCATAGCGGAAGCGGTGCAGCCCGTACCAGCTGAGCCAGACCATGCACAGGTCGTGCGCCACGACCGCGATGCGGGGCAACGAAACCTCGAACCGATCCCTGATCGTCGTCATTCCCCGTCCCCCTCCTGGGTCGTCCGGTTCCGCCCGAGCCTCGCCCATATCGCCGCGGCCGCCATGTATCCCACCATCAGCGCGACCGCACTTCCCCCCGTACCTGCCCCCCGCGCCAGCACCATAGTGGCCACGGCGCAGGCTGTCCACATTGCATAGGCCGCGCTGACCGGCGCGTGGCGCCCCAGCCGGCCGGCCCACCGCTGGTAGGCATGCTGCACATGCGGCGTCCACCAGCGCTCGCGGCGGAGGATGCGCGACGCCAGCGTGAGGGCGGCGTCGACGAGGAACGCCGACAGCGGCAGCCACGCCAGCCATGGCCAATGCACCGAACCGGCCGGCAGCCACGACAGGCCGACCGCGAGCAGGTAGCCCAGCGAGCCGCTGCCGACATCGCCCAGGAAGATCCGCGCCGACGGCAGGTTGAAGGGCAGGAACCCGAGGCAGGCCGAGGCGATGGCGAGCAGCACCCAGGCCCACGGTTGCGGCCAGGCCAGCCACGCCCAGCCGGCCGCGACCAGCAGCGCCTGCGACGCGGCCAACCCGTCGATGCCGTCCATGAAGTTCCAGACATTGATGAGCACGATGGTCGCCGCGAAGCCCAGCATCGCCGATCCCGGGGAATGGCCCTGCACCCATAGCGTAAAACCGACCAGGAAAGCGGACACGGCATGCACGCCCAGCCGCAGCCATGGCGACAACGGGCGATGGTCGTCGATCCAGCCGATCCCCGCGACCAGCACCAGGCCGGCGGCGAGCAGGGCGACCACCGCCCCGGGCAAGGCTTGGGTCGAGGCCAGCCAGCCGAACGCCAGCAGGGCGGAGGCGACGATGGCGATGCCGCCGCCGCGTGGCGTCGCAACGGCATGGCTGCGCCGTTCGCCGGGCTGGTCGATCAACTGCCGGCGCAGCGCATAGCCCCGCGCGAGCCAGGTGCCGATCGAGCCGATGGCGACATGCACGAGGCACCACGTCGCCCATCCCGGGATTCCCGCCATCTCAGACCACGGCGTAGTTGAGTAGCGGCTTCACCGTGCCCCACTCCTTGCAGCTCGGGCATTGCCAATGGTGGCTGCGTGCGCCGAAGCCGCAGCGCGTGCAGCGGTAACTGGGATTGCGCACCAGCAACTGGTCGGTGATGTGCTTGAGGTCGTGCAGCGTCGCCGACGGATCCGCGCCTTCGGCGAGAGAGAGATCGATCAGCGCCGCCTCGCCGCGCACCGAGGGGCGGTCCTTCAGCTGTCCGGCGAGGAACGCGCGCCCGGCGGACGCGCCCTGCTCCGCCTCGACCAGGCGGGTCAGCGCCAGCACCGGCGCGATGCCGCGGTAGTGCTCGCTCATTTCCGACAGGAAGTTGCGCGCCCCGGTCGCGTCGCCGACGCGGTCGTAGCTGGCGAGCAGCGTCGGCAGGATTTCCGGCAGGTAGTCCGGATCGTGGCGCGCGGCGCGTTCGAACGCGCGGATCGCCGCCGCGTCGTTCCCCGCTTCGGCCTCGATCCGCCCTTCGAGCATGCCCGCGCGCACCGAGGTCGCGTCGGCGGCGTAGGCGCGCGCCACCGCCGCGCGCGCGGCCTCGATGTCGCCGGCGGCGCGAGCGCGGTCGGCGAGTTCGCACTCGAACTGCGCGACCAGCTTGCCCATCGGTTCGCCGGTCGCGGCCTCGTAACGGCCCGCGTTCTCGATCGCCTTGTTCCAGTCGCGTTCGGACTGGTAGATGGCGATCAGGTGGCGCAAGGCCTGCGGCGCGCGCTGGTCGATGCGCGCGAGGTCGGTGAACACCGTCTCCGCGCGGTCGAGCAGGCCAGATTTCATGTAGTCCTCGCCCAGCGCGAGCAGCGCCTGCACCTTCTGCGGGTCGCTCAGGTCGCGGCGTTCCACCAGCGCCTGGTGCAGGCGGATCGCGCGGTCGACTTCGCCGCGGCGCCGGAACAGGTGCCCGAGCGCGATCTGGGTTTCGAAGGTTTCCTTGTCCAGTTCCGCGATGTGCAGGAACAGCTCGATCGCCTTGTCCGGCTGTTCGTTCAACAGGTAGTTGAGGCCGCGGAAATACGTGGTGGAAAGCTTGCTGACCTGGCTGTCGCCATGGCGTTCGCCGCCGCGACGGCCGATCACCCAGCCGCACAGCGCCGCGATCGGCAGCAACAGGAACAGCCAGAACCACTGGCTGACGAAGGCGAGCCCGGTCATGCGTTTCCTCCCGCGGCCGGAGCCGCCGGCTTGGCGGCCAGCGCGCGACGCAGGCGCAAGCGCATCGGCAGGATCACCAGCGCGGACAGCAGCAGCCCGCAGGCGGCCACGCCGACCAGCATCGCGCCGAGCAGGCTGGCGCCGAGCCCCGCCTGCAGCGAGGCCGGGCCGAAGTCGATCGTCACCGCTTGCGGGTTGAGCGCGCCGAGCAATGCGCCGGCGGCGAGGAACAGGCATGCGACCAGCAGGCGCAACACACGCATCGTCTAGCCTCCGCAATGCCGCCAGCTTATCCGACCGCTATCGGCCGGCGCGGGCGAATGGTTTCAGCCGTCCGCGTCCACCGGGACCACGCCGCTCACCCGCTCGCGCAATTCCTTGCCCGGCTTGAAGTGCGGAACGTGCTTGCCGGACAGGGCCACGGCGTCGCCGGTCTTCGGGTTGCGGCCCGTGCGCGGCGGACGGAAATGCAGCGAGAAGCTGCCGAACCCGCGCACCTCGATGCGCTCGCCCTCGGCCAGCGCGCCGCCCATCATTTCCAGCAACGACTTCACCGCGAGGTCGACGTCGTCGGCCTTCAGGTGCACCTGCCGCTGCGACAGGATTTCGATCAGTTCCGATTTCGTCATCGGGGTTCCGCGTCGGCGCCGCGCGTTGCGGCGACCCCGCTCGACCGGGCCGCCGCAGGCGCGAAACGATTACTCGGACTTGCCTTCCAGCTGTTCGCGCAGCAGCGCGCCCAGTCGGGTGGTGCCCGAGGAGGCATCGCTGGAGGCCTTGTTGTACTGCGCCAGCGCTTCCTGGGTTTCGGCTTCGTCCTTGGCCTTGATCGACAGCTGCATGGTGCGGCCCTTGCGGTCGTTGCCGATGACCTTGGCTTCGACTTCCTGGCCGACCTTCAGCACCTGCGAGGCGTCGTCGACGCGCTCGTGCGAGATGTCGCGGGCGGAAACGTAGCCCTCGACGCCGTCGCCGAGGTCGATGGTCGCGCCCTTGGCGTCGACTTCCTTCACCGTGCCCTTGACGATCGAACCGCGGGCGTTGTTCGCCACGAACTGGCCCATCGGGTCCTGCTCGAGCTGCTTGACGCCGAGGCTGATGCGCTCGCGCTCCGGATCGACGGCCAGCACCACGGCCTCGAGCGTGTCGCCCTTCTTGAAGTTGCGCGCCACGTCCTCGCCGGTGGAGTTCCAGCTGATGTCGGACAGGTGGATCAGGCCGTCGATGCCGCCGTCCAGGCCGATGAAGATGCCGAAGTCGGTGATCGACTTGATCTGGCCGGACACCTTGTCGCCCTTCTTGTGGATCGCGGCGAAGGTCTCCCACGGGTTGCTGGTGACCTGCTTCATGCCCAGCGAGATGCGGCGGCGCTCCTCGTCCACGTCGAGCACCATCACCTCGACGTCGTCGCCGACCTGCACGACCTTGGACGGATTGACGTTCTTGTTGGTCCAGTCCATCTCGGACACGTGCACCAGGCCCTCGACGCCCGGCTCGATCTCGACGAACGCGCCGTAGTCGGTGACGTTGGAGACCTTGCCGAACACGCGGCTGTTGGCCGGGTAGCGGCGCGCGATGTTGTCCCACGGATCCTCGCCCAGCTGCTTGAGGCCGAGGCTGACGCGGTTGCGCTCGCGGTCGTACTTGAGCACGCGCACGTCCAGCTCCTGGCCGACTTCGACCACTTCGGACGGATGGCGAACGCGCTTCCACGCCATGTCGGTGATGTGCAGCAGGCCGTCGATGCCGCCGAGGTCGACGAACGCGCCGTAGTCGGTGAGGTTCTTCACCACGCCCTTCAGCACCGCGCCCTCGACCAGCTTCTCGAGCAGCTGCTCGCGCTCTTCCGAATGCTCGCTCTCGACCACCGCGCGGCGGGAGACGACCACGTTGTTGCGCTTGCGGTCGAGCTTGATGAGCTTGAACTCGAGTTCCTTGCCTTCCAGGTACACCGGGTCGCGCACCGGGCGCACGTCCACCAGCGAGCCCGGCAGGAACGCGCGGACGTCCTTGATGTCGACGGTGAAGCCGCCCTTCACCTTGCCGCTGATGCGGCCGACGATGGTCTCGTTCTTCTCGAGCGCTTCCTCGAGTTCGTCCCACACCATGGCGCGCTTGGCCTTCTCGCGCGAGAGGACGGTTTCGCCGAAGCCGTTTTCGAGGCTGTCGAGGGCGACCTTGACTTCGTCGCCGATGCCGACGTCGATTTCGCCGGCGTCGTTGCGGAACTGCTCGATCGGGACGATGCCCTCGGATTTCAGGCCGGCGTTGATCACCACGACGTCGTTGCGCACGTCGACGACGATGCCCTTGACGATGGCGCCGGGCTTGAGCTTGGCCAGGTTGGCCTGGCTGGCTTCGAACAGTTCTGCGAAGGATTCGGTCATTGCAATGGTCTCGTTGATGTCCGGGCCGCGCGTCGCCGCGTGGCCCACCCGTTATCGGCGCGGGCGGGATTGCCCATGGCCGTGAGTGTCGGAGTCGGTTGGGAACCGCCGCGAATTCGCGACGGGGCTACTGCCGGGATCAGCCCCTGGCGTCGCGCATGGAAACCGGCAGCAAGGCCAGCACCTGTTCGACCACCGCCGCGATGCCCTGTCCGGTGGTGTCGATGCTGACGGCGTCGTCGGCCGGCCGCAAAGGCGCCACCGCGCGATTCGCATCGCGGGCGTCGCGGGCGAGGATTTCGCCCAGCAGACCGTCCAATGTAACGGAAACCCCTTTATCCTTCAACTGCTTATGGCGTCTCCCGGCGCGTTCGGCCGCGCTCGCGGTCAGGAACACCTTGGTCGCGGCGTCGGGGAAGATCACCGTGCCCATGTCGCGCCCGTCCGCGACCAGGCCGGGCGCGCGCCGGTATCCACGCTGCAGGTCGACCAGGGCCGCCCGCACCGCCGGCAACGCGGCGATGGCCGAGGCCGCCGCCCCGGCGGTTTCCATCCGCAGCTGGTGGGTCGCGTCCTTGCCGTTGACGATGACGCGCGGCTCCGCGGCAGCATCGCCGGCCTCGGACGGGCCCGTTTCGAAGCGGATGTCGGCCCGCGCCGCGCAGGCCGCGACCGCGGCTTCGTCGCTGAGGTCGACCTGCTCCCAGGCCGCGGCCAGGCCGACCGCGCGGTAGAGGGCGCCCGAATCGAGGTAGTGCCAGCCCAGGCGCGCCGCGACCAGCCGGCTGATCGTGCCCTTGCCGGATCCGGACGGGCCGTCGATGGTCAGTACCGGCACGGTCTTGGGCATGGGCGCCTCCGGGAGGAGGGGGCATTCTAGCCGGGCGCATCGGCGAGCGCGCGCAAGCGCTTGAATCGGCGGGGAAAGTCCCGTTAGAATGCGCGGCTGCGTTTCCCCATCCACATTCCAGCCGAGATCCTGTCATGAAGGTCCTGTCCTCCCTGAAGTCGGCGAAGGCCCGCCACCGCGACTGCAAGGTCGTCCGCCGCCGCGGCAAGGTCTTCGTGATCTGCAAGTCCAACCCGCGTTTCAAAGCGCGCCAGCGCTGAGCCCTGGGCTTCGCCTTGAAAGGCCGCCGCAAGGCGGCCTTTTGCGTTTTGGTTCCCGGGGACCACGCGGCATCGACGCACCGCGCCATAGCCTTACACTCCCGCACTCCGCCCAACGCCTGGAGTTCGCCATGACCCTTCGTTTCGGCACCACCCTGCTCGCCGCCCTCTTCGCCTCGGCGCCGGCCGCCGCGGAAACCCTGCTGGTCGAACGCGTGCAGCAGGAAAACCGCGCCGCGATGCCCGCGCGCGGCATGAGCATGGCCCAGGTCCAGGCCCGATTCGGTGCGCCCAGCGACCGCCTCGACCCGCGCGGCGGGCAGAAGCGCGCGTGGCCGACGATCAACCGCTGGACCTATCCCGGCTTCGTCGTCTATTTCGAACGCGACAAGGTGATCGACGCGGTCGCGATCCGCTCCGACGCGAACGAAATCGGCCCCAAGCCGCCGATCCGCTGATGCCCGCAACCCTGCGTTTCCCCGCGGAGTGGGAACCCCAGTCCGCGATCCTGATCGCGTGGCCGCACGCCGGCACCGACTGGGCGCAACGGCTGGCCGAAGTCGAGGACACCTACATCGCCCTGGTCGCGGCGATCGCGCGTTTCCAGCGCGTGGTGATCTGCGTCGCCGACGACGACATCGAAACCTACGCCGACATCCGCCTGCGCTCGAACCGCGTGGACATGGATCGCGTGCGCTTCGCCACGGCGCCCTACGACGACACCTGGCTGCGCGATTCCGGGCCGATCACGCTGCGCAACGACAACGCGTTCCGATTGCTCGATTTCCGCTTCACCGGTTGGGGCGGGAAGTTCGAGGCCAGCCGCGACGACCAGTTGGTCGGCGAACTGGCCGGCATGGACCTGTTCCACGATTATTTCGTCCAAAGCATCGATTTCGCGCTCGAAGGCGGCGCCATCGACACCGACGGCGCGGGCACGCTGCTGACCACGTGGCAATGCCTGCACGAACGCCATCCGCGGGCCTCGCGCGAGGAACTGGCCGAAAAACTCGCCGGCTGGCTGCAGCAGGACCGCGTGCTGTGGCTCGACCACGGCTACCTCGAGGGCGACGACACCGACGCGCATATCGACACCCTCGCCCGCTTCGCGCCCGGCGACGCCATCGTGTTCCAGGCCTGCGACGACGAAACCGATTCGCACTACGCCGAACTCGCGGCGATGGCGGCTGAAATCGCCGCATTGCGCACGCACGACGGGAAGCCCTACCGCCTGTTCCCGCTGCCGTGGGCGCAACCCATCCTCGACGATGGGCGCAGGCTCGCCGCGAGCTACGCGAACTTCCTCATCGTCAACGGCGCGGTGCTGATGCCGGCCTACGGCGACCCGGCGGACGATGCCGCCGCCGCGGTGATGGCGAACGCGTTCCCGGGCCGCGAGATCGTGCAAATCCCCTGCCGCCCGCTGATCTGGCAGAACGGCAGCCTGCACTGCCTGACCATGCAGTTGCCCGAGGGGCTGACGTGATGCAGCAGGGGCGACCGGCCGATCGCCCCTACAATGCCCGAATGAAAACCAAGACCCTGCCCGTCGCGCTCGTCCAGGAACGCAACCACGGCGACGCCGAGGCGAACCTCGCCGTCATCGAAACCCGCGTGGCCGAAGCCGCGAAGTCCGGTGCCCGGCTGGTGCTGCTGCAGGAACTGCACAACGGCGCGTACTTCTGCCAGCACGAGAGCGTGGACGAATTCGACCATGCCGAGCCCGTCCCCGGCCCGAGCACCGAACGGCTCGGCAAGCTCGCGAAGCGGCACGGCGTGGTGCTGGTGAGCTCGCTGTTCGAAAAGCGCGCGACGGGCCTGTACCACAACACCGCGGTGGTGTTCGACGCCGACGGCTCGACCGCCGGCAAGTACCGCAAGATGCACATCCCCGACGACCCGGGGTTCTACGAGAAGTTCTACTTCACCCCGGGCGACCTCGGCTTCACCCCAATCGACACCAGCGTCGGCCGCCTCGGCGTGCTGGTGTGCTGGGACCAGTGGTATCCGGAAGGCGCGCGGCTGATGGCGCTGGCCGGCGCGGAATTGCTGCTCTACCCGACCGCGATCGGTTGGGATCCGAACGACGCGCAGGACGAAAAGAACCGCCAGCGCGACGCCTGGGTGCTGTCGCATCGCGGGCATGCGGTCGCGAACGGCCTGCCGGTGCTGAGCTGCAACCGCGTCGGCCACGAACAGTCGCCGCTCGATGCGGCCGGGATCGACTTCTGGGGCAACAGCCACGTGCTCGGGCCGCAGGGCGAGTTCATCGCCGAAGCCGGCGCCGAACCGACCATCCTCACGGCCGAAGTCGACATGCAGCGCAGCGAGCACGTGCGCCGGATCTGGCCGTTCCTGCGTGACCGCCGCATCGACGCCTACGGCGACCTGACCAAGCGGTATCGCGACTAGCTCGTCATCCCCGCGCAGGCGGGAATCCAAGGACGTTGGCTGTTGTTCTCTGAAAACAAGAATTCAAATCTCCGGAGTCCCCAGTCATTGGCGACTGAAGAGCGATTCCCGCCTGCGCGGGAATGACAGGCAAAATCAAGCGATTCCCGACATGACGACCGATCCCGATTTCAACGGACAACCGCACTCCATCGTCGAACGCGACGGCGTGCGCTACACCCTGCTCGGCACCGCGCACGTATCGAAGGCGAGCCTGGACGCGGTGCGCGCGGCGATCGACGCCGGCGGCTTCGACGCGATCGCGGTCGAACTCGACGCGCAGCGCCTGCAATCGCTGACCGATCCGGAAGCGCTGGCGAAACTCGACCTGGTCAAGGTCATCCGCGACGGCAAGGTCGCGCTGTTCGCGGCCAACCTCGGGCTCGCCGCCTACCAGCGCCGGCTCGCGGAACAGCTCGGCATCGAACCGGGCGCCGAACTCAAGGCCGCCGCGACCGAGGCGCAGGCGCGCAACCTGCCGCTGCACCTGATCGACCGCGACGTCGGCACCACCTTCCGCCGCGTGTCCGCCGGGCTCGGCTGGTGGGCGCGCGCGAAGCTGGGCGCGGGGCTGGTGACCAGCCTGTTCGTCAGCGACGACGTGGGCGAGGACGAAATCGAGAAGCTCAAGCAGGGCGACATGCTCGAGGCGAGCTTCGGCGAATTCGCCAAGGACAGCCCGGCGCTGTATTCGCGCCTGATCGACGAGCGCGACCAGTACATGGCGGCGAGACTGCGCGCGACTTCAGGCAATGCGAAGACGGTGCTCGCCGTGGTCGGCGCGGGCCACCTGCAAGGCCTCGCGCGCTACCTGCGCGAAGACGCGCGCGATCCGACCGAACTATGCGCGGAGCTCGATTTCGTCGCGAAGAAGCGCCGCATCCCCTGGTTCACGCTGATCCTCACCGCATTGGTGGTCGGCGGCATCGCCTGGGGCGTGCACCATGGCGGTTTCGCGCTCGGCGCCGACCTGCTGCGGCAGTGGGTGCTCTACACCGCGGGCTTCACCGCACTGGGCGCGCTGCTTGCCGGCGCGAATCCGCTCAGCCTGCTCGCCGGCACCGTCGTGGCGCCGTTCAAGCCATTCCGGCCGGGCATGCCCTCGGGCATGTTCGCGGCGCTGGTCGAGGTGCGCATGCGCAAGCCGGCCTATGGCGATTTCCTCGCCCTGCGCGACGACGCGCAGACGGTCGCCGGTTGGTACCGGAACCGCGTCACGCGCGTGGTGCTGGTGTTCATGCTCACCAACCTCGGCACCATCGCCGGCGAGTGGCTCGCCGGCGCGCGGATCATCGGCAAGTTGATTCACTGACTGCTTTTTCCCTCTCCCCTTGAGGGAGAGGGTGCCCGAAGGGCGGGAGAGGGGCTGTTGCATTGACAGCCCTATGCCAAGACCACACGATCCGCGGATGAAAACTTCTCGCTCTGACCCGGAAACCGACCGGCCGGAAAGGCAGATCAGTTTTCTCGTCATGAAAAAGTTGAATGCTGTCTACGCCGACGAACCGGCCGTCATCGAACCAGCACTTGTTTCGGCGCAGCACAATGCACTCAGCGATGAAGTTTGGGGATCATTGGCCTGAAGTGCGCTTGACCGGTTTTCAAGCGCGGCGCAGGATCACCTCGGATCGAGGTCTAACGATGGTTTGACGCAACAGGCGGAGGCCGCCAATGGCAATACTTCGCGGAATTTACACCCCACACTGGGTTTGGTTCGTCATCTTAATCGCAATATTTGCCGTAGTTGCCATCACAACAGGAGACGGCCGCACTGCAGCAATGTACGTCAACGGCGTTACAGTTAACTTGGTTGATCCATTTATCTGGCTCATTACGTTATTGCCTGCAGTTCGAATTCGACGCAACACAATTCTTTTGCTTGTGCTCTTCATTTTTGCCGCACTCGTTGCCAGCTTTAAGCTCTACATGCGCTGGAAAACTGGATCCGGATGGATCTCAGGCTCTGTCCTTGGCAACGTTATGGGATTCATCACGGTTGGTTACATCATCAACGCAATTTCCGTATTTCGTCGTAGTCGCCGCTCTCAGACTGCCGAGAGTGGCGTCTAGTACTTCAACCACGTCAACAAAAATCAGGTAAATCGATGAAAAGCGGGCTTTCGCCCGCTTTTTCGTTTCGAAGACTGATCACCCCTCTCCTGCCCTTCGGGCATCCTCTCCCTCAAGGGGAGAGGAAAAAAGCAGACTCATTCCGCGCTGATCGCCGCAACGGCCGCGGGCTGCAATGCGCAGGTCGTCGAGCATCGCGTAGATCGTCGGCAGGAACAGCAGGCTGACCACGGTCGAGAACGCGAGGCCGCCGGCAATCGCGCGCGCCATCGGGTAGTACGGCGGGCCGTCGCCGCCGATCTGCGTGTTCGTCATCGCGATCGGCACCATCGCCAGGATCGCCGTGCCCATCGTCATCAGGATCGGACGCAGGCGTTCGCGGCTGCCTTCCACCAGCGCATCGGTGCGCGACAGGCCGCGCCGGCGCAGGTTGTTGATGTGCTCGATCATCACGATGCCGTTGTTCACCACCACGCCCATCAACACCAGGATGCCGATGAAGGCCATGATGTTGAATTCTGTGCCGGTCAGCCAGAAGAGCCAGAACACGCCGAACACCGAGAACAGCACGCCGGACATGATCGCCGAGGGGAACAGCAGCGACTCGAACACGGCGGCCATCACCACGTAGATCATCACCAGCGCGATCAGCAGGTTGAAGTTCATCTGCTTCATCGCGTCCTGGTCGTCCTGGAAGCCGCCGCCGTCGAAGCTGTAGCCGTAGCCGTCCGGGAACGCGACGCCCTTGAGCGCCGTTTCCATCGCCTTCTGCGCCTCGGGCATGGTCGTCTTGGGCGCGAGGTTGGCCTTGATGGTGAGCGTGGTCTGGCGGTTGCTGCGCTGGATCTGGGTCGCGGCCGGCTTGACCTGCACGTCCACCATCGCCAGCAGCGGCACGCTGCGGCCGTCGGGCGAACGCACGGTGAAGCCGGACAGGTCCTCGACCCGATAGTCCTGCGCACCGGCGAAACGCACCCACACCGGCACCTCGTTGTCGCCGCGACGGAACTCGCGCAACGGCGCGCCGCGCAGCGCAAGGCCGACGAACTCCGCCACCTGCTGCGCACTGAAGCCGAACGCCGCCGCGCGCTCGCGGTCGACGTGCACGTTGAGCTCGGTGTTCTGGTCGCCGGCGTCGACGTGCACGTCGCGCAGTTCCTTGCGGTGGGCGAGGACCGGCACCACGTCCTCGCCGATCGACTGCAGCACCTGGGTGGAATCGCCGACCAGCTGCACCTGCACGTTCTGCCCGGGTTGCCCGCCGCCCGGCCCGCCGCCGTCGTTGCCGATGCCGATGTCGGCGCGCGCGGACTTGGGCATTTCCTTGCGGATCTCCTCGATCAGCGGCTTGGTCGCGCCCGCCTTCTTGGTGTCGAAGGTCAGGCGCGTGCCGGCGTCGCCCTGCTCGCTCCACCACGAATACACCTGGGTGACGTGGAAGCGCTTGCGGTTGGCGTTGATGAAATCCTCGACCCGCAGGATTTCCGTCGACATCTGCTCCTTGGTGTAGCTGCCCTTCCACTGGTAGTAGATGTTGGTCTCGCCGCCGTCGTCGCCGCCGAACATGTTCTTCTTGGTCAGCACCATCGGCACGATGCTGATCGCGATGATCAACACGATGCCCGCCACGCTCCAGCCGCGGTGTTCCAGCGTCCAGCGCAGCAGCGTCGCGTAGCGCTTCTGCAGGCGCGGGATCAGGCCGCGCTCGTCGCGCACCGCCGGCGGGGTCTTCAGCCGCGCCGACAGCATCGGGATCAGGCTGACCGCGACCAGCCACGACGCCAGCAGCGACACCGAGATGGTGATCGCGATCTGGGAGAGGTAGATGCTGAGGAAGTTGCGTTCGCCGAACAGGTTGGGCACGAACACGATGCAATGGCACAGCGTGCCCGCGGTCAGCGCGATGGCGACGTGGCGGGTGCCGAGGATCGAGGCCAGCCGCGGCTGGCCGGGCATGCGCTCGCGTTCCTGGTAGATGCTCTCGACCACCACCACCGCGTTGTCGACCAGCATGCCGACCGCGAGCAGCAGGCCCATCATCGACAGGATGTTGAGGGTGACGCCGGCGAAGTACATGAAGCCCAGCGTCATCACGAAGCAGATCGGGATCGCGAGCGTGACCATCAGCGTCGACGGCCAGTGGCGCAGGAAGAAATACAGCACCGTGATCGACAGCAACAGGCCGATGCCGCCGGCCTCGGCGAGCTCGGTCAGCGAGCTGGTCACGTTGTCGCCGAGGTCCTGGATGATCTTGACCTGCAGGTCGGACAAATCCGGCTGCGCGCGGATCGCGTTCACCTCGGCCAGCGCGTCGCGCGACACCTGCACCAGGTTGGCGTTGCGTTCCTTGAAGATGTCCAGGCCGACCGCGCGTTCGCCGTCGAGGCGGCGGTCGGCGTCGGTTTCGCCCGGCTTGAGCCGCACGTCGGCGATGTCGCCCAGGCGCGTGCCGTCCTTGGCGATCACCAGGTCGCGCAGCTGCTGCAGGTCGGTGATTTCGCCCACCGGCTGCACGCGCAGGCGCTGGCCGCCGTCGTCGATCTCGCCGGCCGACACCGAGAAGTTCACCGTCTGCAGGCGCGTCGACAGGTCGTTGAGGCCGATGCCATGCGCGGTCAGGCGATCGGGCAGCACCGCGATCTCGACCTCGTTCTGCGGCGCGCCGGAAACCTCCACCCGCGCCACGCCGGGGATGCGCTCCAGCCGCCGCTTGAACTCGCGGTCGATCATGTCGTACTGGGTGGTGAGGTCCTGCTTGCTGGCCAGGCGCACGCGCAGCACCGGCTGGTCGGTGGTCGAGAACTTCAGCACCTGGTAGCGCTTGAGGTCGTCCGGGAGTTCGTCGCGGATCGCGTCGAGCCGTTCGCGCGCCTCGGACGCGGCGATGGCGACGTCGCGGCTCCAGTCGGAGAACTGCATGAACACCTGCGCGCCGCCGGAGTTGGCGTTCGAGTCCATGCGCTTGATGCCGCTCATGGTCGCCAGCGCTTCCTCGGCCGGGCGCAGCACCGTGCGTTCCACTTCCTCCGGAGTCGAGCCCGCGTACGGCAGCGACACGAAGATGAAGGGCGGCGAGACCTCGGGGAAGGCTTCCAGCGGCAACCGCACCGCCGCGATCAGGCCGATCGCGAACAGCGACACGAAGAACATGATCGTCGTGACCGGCCGCTTGATGCTGAATTCGGCGATGCTCAAGGTCGCGCCCTCATCCTGCCGCCGCGGCGTCGCGCGGGCGCGGCCATCGCCATGCCTGCCACGCGATGCCCAGGGTCAGCGCGATCTCGACCGCGCCGAACAACTTGTAGAAATACCAGGCGCCCTGCACCGCCATCGCCATGACCAGCGCGTAGAACGCGCCGAGCGCGATGTTGGCGACGCGGCAAACGCGCGGCGGCAACA
>JBGAHT010000024.1:0-37059 GCA_044226035.1 Thermomonas sp.
ACCCCCTTTTCCCCCCGACCAGGAACTTCGCCACCGCCTCGATCGGCTTCTGCGTCGCCGACAGGCCGACCCGCGTCGCGCGACTGCCGGTCAGCGCGTCCAGCCGCTCCAGCGACAGCGCCAGGTGACTGCCGCGCTTGTTCTGCACCAGCGCGTGGATTTCATCCACGATCACCGTGCGCACGCCGGACAGCATCGCCCGCCCGGATTCCGAGCCCAGCAGCACGTACAGCGATTCCGGCGTGGTGACCAGGATGTGCGGCGGCCGCTTGCGCAGGGCCGCGCGCTCGGACTGCGGGGTGTCGCCGGTGCGCACCGCGGTGCGGATGTCGACGTCGGGCAGGCCGAGCGCGGCGAGTTCCTCGCGGATCCCGGCCAGCGGCGCGTCCAGGTTGACGTGGATGTCGTTGGACAGCGCCTTCAACGGCGAGACGTAGAGCACCAGCGTGGTTTCGGGCAAACCGTGCGACAGCCCTTCGCGCACCAGCGCGTCGATCGCGGTGAGGAAGGCGGTGAGCGTCTTGCCCGAACCGGTCGGCGCGGCGACCAAAGTGTCGCGGCCGGAAGCGATCGCCGGCCACGCGGCGATCTGCGCCTCGGTCGGCGCCGGGAAGCTGCGCGCGAACCACGCCGCGACGGCGGGATGGAAGGCGGCGAGCGCCGGATGCTGGGGATGCCGCGCGGACATGGGCGGATTATCCGCCACGCCATTCCCGGCCGGATGAACACGATGGCTGAAGGCGAAGCGGATCTGCGCGCGCACGCGCGGAGCTTGCCGCGCGCGTGTCTCGCCGGCTGCGACGATGGTTCGAGACGGGTTCGCCCAGCCTGCGGCTTCGGCAAACCCTCCTCACCACGAACGGGGAATCGCGGGCGCGGCCTTGCTTCGAACGTTCGCTAGCCGCCGGCGAACAGCCCGCGTTCGATCGGCGGAACGTGCGGCAGCAAGACCGCGGCCGGGACCTCGACCGTTTGCGTGCCGTCCGAATACGGCCCGACCTGGTAGGGCGGGAACACGAAGCGCAACGCGGCGATCTTCCCGCCCGCGTCGAGCACCGGTTCGAAGTTGGCGAAGTTCCCGGGCTTGGGTTCGGTGCCCTGCTCGATCATGTCCGCCGCGTTCTTCAGCTGTTCCTTCAGCACCGCCGGGTCGGCCTGGCCGTCGCCGCCGGCATCGGCCCTGGCGTCGTCGTCGAAGCGCTGGCGCTGGACGGCCATCAACTGGTCGCGCGCGAAGGCGGAGATCGCCGTCCAGCCGGCGGTGTCGGTGACCAGGTCGGTGGCGGCGAGGCGCCGGTTCTCGGGCAACAGCCAGACGTAGCGGTCCAGCAATGGCGCGCCGTGCGCGCCCCCGACGAAGCTGGTGCCCTCGGCCGCGACCGCGACGATGCGCGGCGATTGGGCGACCATGCTGTAGGCCAGCGACAGTTCGAACGGACCCGGCCCCGGGTAGTCCTTGTTCTCGGCGACCTGCTTGAGGAAATCGGTGCGCATCGCGTCGGCGTCGTGCTTCACCACCGCGGCCAGCGCCGGGTAGCGCTTCAGTTCCGGCGGGAAGCTGATCCCGATGAGGTAGCGCGGGTCGCGTTCGGAGATGTCGCGCAGGTCCACCGGCGCCGTGGCCTGCGTGGCCGGTTGCGCGGCCGTCGCGTCCGGCGATGGCGCCGGCGGTTGCGGGGATCGGTTGCAGGCGGCCAGCGCAAGCAGCAGCCACGCTCCGTGTTTCGAACGCATCGTGTTTTCCTCCCTGGAATGGCGCGGATCCTAGCGTCGGGCGCGTGATGCCCGCATCACGCCATGCGCCCTGGATCCATGGCAAAAAGAAACCCGGCCGAAGCCGGGTTTCCTCGAACCTTGCGGTTGCCGTGGCTCAGACGGCCTGGACTTCGTCCGCCTGCAGGCCCTTCTGGCCCTGGACGACCTTGAAGGTGACCTTCTGGCCTTCCTGCAGCGACTTGAAACCGGAACCGACGATCGAGCGGAAATGCACGAACAGGTCGGAACCGCTCTCGGGCGTGATGAAGCCGTAGCCCTTGGCGTCGTTGAACCACTTGACGGTGCCGGTCTGACGATCGGACATGGTGTTACTCCTTGAACAGTTTTTTGATGGTGGACACGGTCGGGATCAACCGGCCGCGACTGTCGAGCAAGGGGTAACGCGTAACGATGGAGCGGATCGTCAGATCTACCGCATCGGAGCCACGATGTACCGTGATCCCGCTTGAAACAGTGCGCGCACCATACCCTACTTCGGGGGGCAAATGTGAACAGGGGCCAGCGGTCACCAGTCCTGGCGCCCGGGCAGCAACCCGCGCAGCTCGGCGTCGGTCAGGTTGCGCCAGCGACCGGGCTTGAGGTGGCCCAGCTGCACGTTGCCGATCCTCACCCGCAGCAGCTGCTTCACCCGGTAGCCGAAATGGGCCGCCATCAGCCGGATCTGCCGGTTCAGGCCCTGGGTCAGCACGATCCGGAAGCCCTGCGAACCGAGCTTGCCGGTCTTGCACGGCAGGGTGGTCTGGCCGTGTACCGGCACCCCGCGGCTCATCCCGCGCAGGAACTCCGGGGTCACGGGGTGGTTCACCGCGACCAGGTATTCCTTCTCCAGCTTGTTCTCGGCGCGCAGGATGTCGTTGACGATGTCGCCGTTGCTGGTCAGCAGGATCAGCCCTTCCGAATCCTTGTCCAGCCGGCCGATCGGGAAGATGCGCTGCTCGTGGCCGACGAAGTCGACGATGTTGCCCTTCACCGACGCCTCGGTGGTGCAGGTGATCCCGACCGGCTTGTTCAGCGCGATGTAGACGTGGCGGCGCTGGCCCTTGGCCGCGGTCCGCGCCGCCAGCGTGTTGCCGTCGACGCGGACCTCGTCGCCCTCGCCCAGCTCCGCGCCGATGCGCGCGCGCAGGCCGTTCACGGTCACCCGGCCCTCGGCGACCAGGCGGTCGGCCTCGCGGCGGGAGCAGAAGCCGGTGTCGGCGATGTAGCGGTTGACGCGCATGGGGCGCCGATTCTAAGGCCGGCGCGTTCCAAACCGGGCCCGAACCTGCCGGGTCGGGGCGATGCGGGTGCCGGGAACCGTCAACCGCCGGCCATTCGCCCTCCCGACCTGACGCGCCCGGTCACCCCGATCCACCGACCCGGTCACGTTTTTTCGCTGGCACGCAACCTGCTGTTACCCCCGTACCGGATCGCAACCAAGGGGAACCGCCATGTCCACGACCTACGACCCTAACGAGTACGAAGCCATCGCCCGCCTGTTCGACCTCGTGTGCGAGGGCAACGGCAACCAGTTCGAACTGGACCAGCTCGATTCGCGGATCGCGAAGGGCCTGGAACAGGCCTACCACTCCGAGCAATCGGCGGCGCCGACCGCCGCCTGACGCTGCACCGGCCGTCCCGCGCTGCCGCGATCGCTGGCGGCGCGGATGCCGGCCGGGGCCTACACGCGCAGGTCGTCGTACTGCGGATGCCTGCGCATCCACGCATCGGCGTAGGAACAGCGCGGCGAGACCTTCAGCCCTTCGGCGCGCGCATGCTCGACCGCGGCCTGCACCAGCTTCGCGGCGATGCCGCGGCCGCCGATGGCGGGCGGGACGATGGTGTGTGCGATGACCATCGCGTCGCCGTCGAGGAAATATTCGACGTAACCGACATGGCCGTCGGCTTCGGTTTCAAAACGATGCCGCGCGGCATCATGACTGACGACGATCCCGTTCATGCCGAAACTCCGAGTTGCCGCAGGAAGTGGTTCAACGCGCCCGGCACCGCCAGCAGCGTGAACGCCACGCCGTAGGCGCCGCCGACCAGGTGCGCGCTGTGGTTGATGTTGTCGCCGCCGCGCCGGTCCATCCAGATGCTGTAGGCCACGTACAACACCGCGAACAGGATCGCCGGGATCGGCAGCGGGATCGGGAAGATGATCAGCTTCGACCACGGGTTGAACAGGATCGAGGCGAACAGCACCGCGGAAACGCCGCCGGACGCGCCGAGGCTGCGGTAGCGCGCGTCGTGCAGGTGGCGCAGGTACGAGGGCAGGATCGCGACCACGATCGCGGACAGGTAGAAGCCGACGAAGCCGAGCGCGCCGATGCGCGCGACCAAGACCCGTTCCACCACGGCGCCGAACGACCACAGCGTGATCATGTTGAAGGCCAGGTGCATCCAGTCGGCGTGGATGAAGCCGTGGGTGAGCAGCCGGTCGTACTGGCGCTGGCGGTCGATCGCCGGCGGCCACAGGATCAGCCGGTCGAGCAGCTTCCGGTTGTTGAACGCCAGCCACGACACCAGCACGGTGATGGCGACGATCACGAGGGTGAGCGAAAAGTTCATCTGTCAGGCGGCCCGGTAGTTGTCCTGCATCGGATAGGTGCGCGCGTAGGCGGCGAACGCCAGCGCGGCGGCGAAGGCGAAGGCCGCGAAGAAGAACATCAGGAACGCATTCTCGCTGTAGCCGGCGGCGGCGATGCGCGCGGTCACCGCCTCGTTGCGCACGGCCACGTTCGTCAGCAGCACCCACAGGCTACCGAAGGTGCTGGTCAGGTACCAGAACGCCATGATCACGCCCTTCATCGACTGCGTGGCCTGGCTGTAGGCGAATTCGAGCGCGGTGGCCGAGACCAGCACCTCGCCGAAGGTCAGCAGCAGGTACGGCCAGGCTTGCCACGCCAGCGAGGTCTGCGCACCGCTGTCGATCTGCAGCTGGAGCAGGCCGGCGATGATCCAGGCGATGCCGGCGAAGGCGATGCCCCAGCCCATGCGGCGCAACGGGGTGGGCTCGAAGCCCATGCGGCGCAGCGCCGGATACAGCGCCAGGTTGTTGAACGGGATCAGCAGCATGATCAGCAGCGGGTTCAGCGCCTGCATCTGCCCGGCCTCCTTCACCAGCCAGCTCGGCCACCACCAGGCCTCGTGCGGCACCGCCATTTCCTTGCCCTGGATCACCCAGGTGCTGGCCTTCTGGTCGAACAGCGACCAGAACGGCGTGGTCAGCGCGAACACGATCAGGATCCGCAGCACCGCGCGCACGCCGTCGACCGCCGCGTCCGGATGGCGGCCGCGCGCGCGTTCGAGCTGCATCGACACGCCGATGCCGCCGAACGCGATCAGCGCGCCCAGCGCCAGGCAGGCGCTGATCACGAAATGGAAGCCCTCCGGCCAGAACGGCAGGCCGATCCCGAACCATGCGTGCAGCGCCCAGCACGAGAGCATCGCCGCCGCCAGCACGACGCCCGCCCCTGCGACGACCAGGCCCGGCCTGCCCCGCCCCGGCGACCGCGCGGTCAACGCGGTGCGCGCCACGTTGAAGAACGAATCCGGATCCTCGCCACGGCTCGGCGGCACCCGCACGTACTGCCTGCGCCCCAGCCAGAACACCAGGGTGGCGATGAACATCAGGATGCCGGGGATGCCGAACGCCACCGCCGGCCCGAAGTTGCGCAGGAACAGCGGCATCAGCAGCGAGGCGAAGAAGCTGCCGAAGTTGATCGTCCAGTAGAACGCGTCGAACACCAGCTTGGCGAGATGCTTGTTGGCGACGGTGAACTGGTCGCCGACGAAACTCACCACCAGCGGCTTGATGCCGCCGCTGCCCAGCGCGATCAGGAACAGGCCGGCGTAGAAACCGGTGCGGTTGCCTTCGAACAGCGCCAGGCAGGCATGGCCGGCGCAGTAGACCAGCGAGAACCACAGCACGGTGTTGTACTTGCCGAAGTAGCGGTCGGACAGCCAGCCGCCGAGCAGCGGGAAGAAATACACGCCGATCACGAAGCTGTGGAACACGTCCTTGGCGACGCCCTGGCGTTCGGCCTCCGGCACGTAGGCCAGGATCACGCTGCTGACCAGGAACTGCACCAGGATGTTGCGCATCCCGTAGAAGCTGAAGCGCTCGCACGCCTCGTTGCCGATGATGTAGGGAACCTGCCGGGGCAGGCGCGCCGCCATGCTCAGGCCCATTCTTCCAGCCCTTCCTGCGCGTACAGCCGCGCGAACGAGGGCCGCGCCTTCATCGCCTTCGCCAGCGCGGCGAGGCGTGGCCATTCGGTCGCCGGCTTCGGCATGTTGCGCGACCAGCGCATCAGCATGGTCAGGTAGAAATCGGCGGCACTGATGTTTTCGCCGAGCAGGTACGGCCCGTTTTTCGCCAGGTGCTCGTCGATGCGTTGCCATTGCGCCTCGATCCGCGGCGCGCAATGCGCGCGCAAGGCATCGGCATTCGCCTCGCCGGCGGGTTCGCCCGGATACCACCACTGGCGGAACAGCGGCTGCACCATGTTCGCGAGGTTGAACATCCACTGCAGGTAATCCGCGCGGCGCGGATCGCCGGCAGGCGGCGCCAATTCCGCTTCCGGATGACGCTCGGCCAGCAGCATCGCCAGCGCCGCGGCCTCGTACCGCGGTTCGCCGTCGACCACCAGCGTCGGCACCACGCCGTTCGGGTTCAGCGCCAGGTATTCGGGCGTCTTCTGCTGCTTCGCCGCGGTATCGACCAGGCGCAGTTCGTAGGGCACATCGAGCTCGATCAGCAGCCAGTGCACGAGCAGGCTCGCCGAACCGGGCGCGTAATACAGGACGTTCATCGATCGCTCCTGGAAGGTCGCGTCCATCATAGCCGCGCCCCTGCTGCCAGCGCGGTGGCGGCAGCCATGACCGACGGCACCCGGTCGAGGGCGCGCCTTTGGCTACCATCGACGCACCTTCGCCGCGCAGCGCCGCCATGACCCGCTCCCGCACCCTGCTCGCCGCCGCCCTGCTCGCCTGCTCCGCCGCCGCATCGGCCGCGCCACCGGCCGGGCTTTCGACGCTGTCGGAACGCTCCGGCTTCCAGCGCACCGGCCGCTACGACGAAGTGATCGCGCTGTGCGATGCGTTCCAGCGGCGCTACCCGGACGCGGTGCGCTGCGACACCTTCGGCACCACGCCCGAAGGCCGGCCGATGAAGCTGCTGGTGGTGTCGCGCAGCGGCGCGCTGGACGCCGCGGCGGCCAAGGCCCGGGGCCTGCCGGTGCTGCTGGTGCAAGGCGGCATCCACGCCGGCGAAATCGACGGCAAGGACGCCGGTTTCCTCGCCCTGCGGCAGATGCTCGACGGCGAGGCGGCGAAGGGCGCGCTGGACAGGCTCGTGCTGCTGTTCGTGCCGGTGTTCAACGTCGACGGGCACGAGAACTTCCGCGCCTGGAACCGCCCCAACCAGCGCGGCCCCGGGGAAATGGGCTTCCGCGTCACCGCGCAGCGCTACAACCTCAACCGCGATTACGTGAAGGCCGACGCGCCGGAAATGCAGGCCATGCTGCGACTGGTCGATGCGTGGGACCCGGCGGTGGAAATGGACCTGCACGTCACCGACGGCGCGAAATTCCAACACGACGTTTCGATCACCGGCGAACCGGTCAATTCCGGCGACGAGGCGCTGCGCGCGACCGGGCGCGCGGTGCGCGACGGACTGGTGTCGCGCCTGAAGGCGCAGGGCTCGCTGCCGCTGGCGTTCTATCCCGCGTTCGTCGAAGGCGACGACCCGGCTTCGGGCTTCGCCGACGGCGTTCCGCCGCCGCGCTTCTCGAACGGCTATTTCCAGCTGCGCAACCGCGTCGGCATCCTGGTCGAAACGCATTCGTGGAAGGACTACCCGACCCGCGTGCGCATCACCCGCAACGCCATCGTCGACCTCGCCGACATGGCCGCGCGGGACGGCGCGCAATGGCTCGCCGCCGAACGCGCCGCGGACCAGCGTTCCTCGCGATTGGGCGGAAAACCGGTCGCGCTGGATTTCAAGGCCACCGACAAGGCCCGCACCATCGATTTCCTCGGCTATGCCTACACGCGCACGCCGTCCGAGGTTTCCGGCGCGCCGATGACGCATTACGACGAATCCAGGCCCGAAGTCTGGAAGATCCCGCTGCGCGACGAGGTCGCGCCGGTGCTGACCGTGGACGCGCCGCGCGGCGGCTACCTCGTGCCCGCGGCGTGGGCGTCGCTGCTGGAGCCGAAGCTGCGGCTGCACGGGATCGAATACCGCCGGCTGGACGCGCCGCTGCACGCGGCCGCGGTAGAGACCTTCCGCGTCGACCGGCCGAAGTTCGATGCCGCGTCCTTCGAAGGGCACCAGCGCGCGACCCTGGCCGGGAGCTGGGCGCCGGCCACGCGCGAGCTCGGCGCGGGCGCGCTGTTCGTGCCGATCGCACAACCCGAAGCGCGGCTCGCGATGGCGCTGCTGGAACCGCAGGCGCCCGATTCGCTGGCCGCCTGGGGCGAGATGAACAACGCCTTCGAGCAGAAGGAATACATGGAGGACTACGTCGCCGAGGACGTGGCGCGCAAGCAGCTGGCCTCGGACCCGGCGCTGAAGGCGGCGTTCGAACAGAAGTTGCGGGACGATCCCGCGTTCGCCGGCGATCCCGCGGCGCGGCTGGATTTCTTCTACCGCCGCAGCCCGTCGTGGGACGCGGGCTACGGCCTGTATCCGGTCATGCGCACCGACGCGGTTCCCTAGCGCCGCGGATCGGTTTCACTCGGCCGCGCAGCGCGAGGCCGGCAATTCCAGCGTCTGCAGGGTTTGCCCGCGCGGATCCTGCACGAAGGCGAGCAGGCCCCACGGCGACGACGGCGCCTCGAAAGCGACCTGTTGCGTCTGGTTTTTCGTGTCTTCGATCGACCACGGCCCCCAGAGCCTGACCGCGACATGATCGTGGTGCAGGGTTACGCCGCGGTTTTCGCCCGCGCGCACCTCGGTGGTTTGCCCGTCGAGGTATTGCGCCAGCCACAGGCGAATCCCCGGCGCAGCGACGCCGACATTCCTTTCCGCCACCGTTGCCTTCCACCGACCGACCGAGGTCCGGTCCAGGCGCAATGCGAGCGATGCCCTTGCCGGGCCCGACCGCAACGCCGCCTGGAAACGCTTCGGATCGTTCCAGGCCACGCGCACGTCGGAGCCCACCATCACCTGTGGCGTGTAGACGGTGTCGCCGCCTTCGGCCGCCGCGACCCGTTGCCGCTGGCGTTGGCTGTAAGCCGGGGAACCGAACCGGTCATGCCAGCCGGTTTCGTCCCAGTAATCGACGTGGAACGCGAGGAAATTCGCCTGTCCGCCCGCGGACGAGGCTTGCTTCGACAGCCACCTGTCGGCGGGCGGGCAACTGCTGCAGCCTTCCGAAGTGTAGAGCTCGACCAACGGGACGACGCGCGCCCCGCTTTGCGCGTGGCAAGCCGTCCGCGCCGGCGCCGGCAACGCGGCCGCCAGGATCCACAGCAGGCTGCAGGCGCGATTCATCCGGTTCAACACCGTTCGTACTTCCAGTTGCGGCGCTTGCCCTGCGCCATCCATTCGAGCGCTTGCGCCAGCCGCTTCGCGCGCGTTTCCTCGCGCTTGGCCTCGACGATCCACTCGATGTATTCGCGCCGGCAGCCGGGCGCGAACGCATCGAACGTCGCCTTCGCCGCCTTGTTCTTCTCCAGCGCGGACGCGAGTTCGTCCGGAACCTCGGGCGCGGGCCTGGGCGCGGACTTGCGCCGTTCCGGCTTCACCCCGTCCTCGTTCAACTTCATCGCCTTGCGCAGGTCGGCCTGCATCCGCGCCTTCGGCGGCAAATCGCGCACGCAGGCGAGCCTGCCGTAGCTGCCCATGCCGTCGCGCTCGGCGTCGCCCATCACCAGCGCGTGCTTCCAGTAGCCGAACGAGGCGTGCTGCTTGAACGCGGCCATGCCGCACAGGATGGCGCCGGCATGCACGAAGCTGGGCATGCCCCACTTGATCGTTTCCTCGACCTGCGGGCATGCCGCATGCACGCGCGCGCGGATTTCCTTGAGGATGGGGCGGGCGAAGTCCGCCGACTTCGCGATGTAGGCGTCGACGCGGGGATCGTGGCTCGGCATGGCCGTCTCCGGGCGGGATGCGCGCATCCTAGCGCCATGCGGCCGTCGCCGGGCGCGAACCGCGTTACTCTTCGCACGGGGCAATCGGGGGGAACGGCCATGGAACGCGAGCGGCGCAAGGAAGATCCGATCGAGCGCGCGAAACTGCGCGCCGAGTTGAACGAGGACCAGCGCATCGCGCTGTCCGACCTCGAGCGCTTCGGCTGGGAACTGAAGTTCATCCGCCACCCGCTGTTCCAGGACATCGTGCCGGTGGTGTTCGACCCGGACCGCAATCACTTCGCGGTGATCCGCGCGGACGGCACGCTGGACGAAAACCCCGGCTTCGACATCCGCGGCTGACCGGCGTCAGCCTTCCAGTTCCGTCCAGCGCGCGTAGGCGGCGTCGAGTTCGGATTGCAGCCGCGCCAGCGCCCCGGTGTCGGCGGCGACGGCGGCCGCGTCGCGCTGGTAGAACGCGGGTTCGTTCATCGCCGCGGCGATGCGCGCGAGTTCGGTTTCCAGCGACTCGATCCGCGCCGGCAACTGCTCCAGCTCGCGTGCGTCCTTGTAGCTGAGCCGGGTGCGTGCCGTCGGCGGCGATGCGGCCGGTTTCGCGGCCTGCGGCACCTGCGCTTTCGTCGCGGTGGCCGGTTCGGCCTGGGTCGGCTTCTGCCGCAACCAGTCCGAATAGCCGCCGACGTATTCGCCGATCCGGCCACCGCCTTCCATGACCAGCGTGGAGGTCACCACGTTGTCGAGGAAGTCGCGGTCGTGGCTGACCAGCAGCAGCGTGCCGGGATAATCGGCGAGCAGTTCCTCGAGCAGTTCGAGCGTTTCGACGTCGAGGTCGTTGGTCGGCTCGTCCATCACCAGCAGGTTGGACGGCTGCGCGAACAGCCTGGCCAGCAGCAGGCGGTTGCGTTCGCCGCCGGACAGCCGCGCGATCGGCGCGCGCGCGCGTTCGGGGGTGAACAGGAAATCCTGCAGGTAGCCGATCACGTGCTTGGACTTGCCGCCGACCTCGACGTATTCGCGGCCCTCGGCGACGTTCTCGATCGCGTTCCAGTCCTCGCGCAGGGTGGCGCGGTACTGGTCGAAGTACGCGACCTGCAGCTGGGTGCCCTGCTTCACTTCGCCCGCCTGCGGCTGCAGTTCGCCCAGCAAGAGCTTCAGCAGCGTGGTCTTGCCGCTGCCGTTCGGGCCGACCAGGCCGATGCGGTCGCCGCGCAGGACGGTGGTGGAGAAATCGCGGACGAGGACGTTTTCCCCGTGCGCGAACGACACAGCCTTCGCCTCGACCACCTTCCTGCCGGATTCGCCGGCCTGCGCGGTGGCCATCCTGACGTTGCCGGCCTGCGCGCGACGCTCCGCGCGTTCGACCCGCATCGCCTTCAGCCGGCGCACGCGGCCTTCGTCGCGGGTACGGCGGGCCTTGATGCCCTGCCGGATCCACACTTCCTCCTGCGCCAGCAGCTTGTCGAAGCGCGCGTTCTCCTGCGCCTCGGCGTTCGCGCGTTCCTGCTTGCGGCGCAGGTAGTTGTCCCAGTCGCCCGGCCAGCTGCTGACCTGGCCGCGGTCGATCTCGACGATGCGCGTGGCCAGCGCGCGCAGGAAGCGGCGGTCGTGGGTGACGAACACCAGCGCCCCGCTCCACTGCTTGAGGAAGCCTTCCAGCCAGTCGATCGCGGCGATGTCGAGGTGATTGGTCGGCTCGTCCAGCAGCAGCAGGTCCGGCTGCGACACCAGCGCCCGCGCCAGCAGCACCCGGCGCTTCATCCCGCCCGAGAGCCGGGCGAAATCGGCGTCGCCGTCCAGTTGCAGGCGTTCCAGGGTTTCGACCACGCGCCGGTCCAGCGCCCAGCCCTGTGCGGCCTCGATTTTCGCCTGCACCGCGGCCAGCGCGTCGGTATCGACGTGCTCGGCGTGGATGACGTGGTGGTAGTCGGCCAGCAGCGCGCCGAGTTCGCCCAGGCCGGCCGCGACCACGTCGAACACGCTGCCCGCGGCGTCCTGCGGCACTTCCTGTTCCAGCCGCGCGACGCGGCGGCCGCCTTCCACGCGAACCTCGCCGTCGTCGGGCCGGAGTTCGCCGGAGAGCAGCTTGAGCAGGGTCGATTTCCCGGCGCCGTTGCGGCCGATCAGGGCGATGCGTTCGCCCGGTTCGATGGCGAGGTCGACGCGCTCCAGCAACAAGGGGCCGCCGACGCCGTAGTCCACGCTTTGCAGGGCGATCAGGGGCATGCGCCAAGTCTAGCGGGCGGGCGCCGCTGGCAGTAGGCTTGCCGCGCATCCACACCTGCATTCACCCGAGGAGCACGCCATGAGCAAGGGCCTGGACAAGAAGAAGGAAGACAAGAAGAAGCCGGAAAAGACGCTGAAGGAAAAGCGCGCGGCGAAGAAGGAAAAGAAGGCCGGCAAGTAAGCCGGCCTTACCCCTTGCACGCGATCCGTAGCCCGGGCAAGGCCGAGGGCCGCACCCGGGATTGCGCATTTCCCCGGATGCGCTTCGCTTGTCCGGGCTACGAAGAACAGGACAACATCGAGCAGCCGGCCTTGTCCTTCGCCCAGTCCGGGCGCTTGCCGGCGAAGCGTTCCTGGCCCGGCTGTTCGTCGTACGGCCGGCGCATGACCTCGAGCAGTTCGCCGATGCCGGCGAAATCGCCTTCGTGCGCGCGGTCGATGGCCTGCTGCGCGAGCCAGTTGCGCAGCACGAATTTCGGGTTCGCCAGGCGCATGCGTTCGCGGCGTTCGTCGCCGGGCGAAAGGTCTTCGGCGACGCGCGCGGCGTAACGCGCCAGCCATTCGCGCAGCGCGCCCTCGCCCGCCCCGCGTTTCGCCGGGTCGTAGAACGCGCCTTCGAACGGCGACAGCGACGGCGCGGCGGGATCGAGCTCCGCCAGCGCGCGGAACCACAGGGTCATGTCGATTTCGTGCGCATGCAGCAGCGCGTGCAGGTCGCGGACCAGCGCGGTGTCGTCCTCCTCGCGCCATTCGGCAAAGCCGAGCTTGCGCGCGTTCGCATCGTGCTCGGCGCGGGTGTAGGCACCGGCGAAGCGTTCCAGCCCGGCCTGCAGCGGCCCGACATCGCCGAACAGCGGCGACAGCGCGCCCGCGAGGCGGCCGAGGTTCCAGTACGCGACCCTGGGCTGCCAGCCGAAGCGATAGCGCTTGCCCATCGCGTCGGTGGTGTTGGGAGTCCAGTCCGGGTCGTAGTCGTCGATCCAGCCGTAGGGGCCGTAGTCGATGGTCAGGCCGAGGATCGACATGTTGTCGGTGTTGAGCACGCCGTGGACGAAGCCCACGCGCATCCACTCCGCGACCATGCGCGCGGTGCGTTCGCAGACTTCGCCGAACCAGTCGGCGTATCGGGTTTCGCCTTCGCCGCGCAGGTGCGGGAAATCGCGGCGGATGCAGAAATCGGCGAGCGTGCGCAGCAGCTCGACCTCGCCGCGCGACGCCGGCAGTTCGAAATGGCCGAAGCGCAGGAACGACGGCGCGACCCGGCACACGATCGCGCCCGGTTCGTCCCGCGGATGGCCGTCGTAGAACATGTCGCGCACCACCGCCTCGCCGGTGCCGACCAGGCTCAGTGCGCGCGTGGTCGGGACACCGAGGTGGTGCATCGCCTCGCTGCACAGGAATTCGCGGATCGAGGAACGCAGCACCGCGCGCCCGTCGGCGCTGCGCGAATACGGCGTCGGGCCCGCGCCCTTGAGCTGCAGTTCCCAGCGCCGGCCCGAGGGCGCGACGGCTTCGCCCAGCGAGATCGCGCGGCCGTCGCCGAGCTGCCCGGCCCATTGCCCGAACTGGTGCCCGCCGTAATTGCTGGCGAACGGCTGCATGCCCGGCAGCAGCGCGTTGCCGGCGAACACGCGCGCGAATTCCGGGGACGCGACGTCTTCGTCGCTGAAACCGAGTTCGGCCGCCATCTCGCGCGAATGCGCCAGCAGCCGTGGCGCCGCGACCGGCGCCGGATCGAGCTTCGACCATGCCGCGCCGCGCACCTGGCGCACGAAGTTGCGCGGCTCCGGATCGCCGGGCAGTTCGCGCAGGAAGGCGTTGTCGAAGTCCGGCGGCGTCATCGCGCCTCGCCGAGCACGGCCGGGATCACGATCTCCTCCTCGTCGGCGATGTGCCGGCGCGCGACCTTGGCCACCCGCTCGCTGGCCTTGGCGACCTCATCCCAGGCCGAGGCCGGCGCGCCCGCGTCCGGCAACGCCGACAACGAGCGCTCGAGCGGGCCCAACACCGCGTTGAGCACCATGTGGTCGGCTTCCAGCAGGTTCAGCGGCCGCGCCAGCGCGGGCGTCGCGCGCAGCAGCTGCGGGAACATGCCCTGGTCCTCGAGCCGATGGTGCCCGTGCAGGTGGTCGACCGCATGCCGGGCGATCGGCGCGATTTCCCCTGCCAGCCGCTGGCGCTCGGCGTCGGGCAAGCCGTCCTCGGCCAGCGTGCGCAGGCCGCGTTCGACGATGCCGAGGTTGTGCAGCATCGCGCGGTGGATCTCCTGCCAGTGGCTCGCGAGCCCGCCGTGCGCGGGGTGCTGCGCCCAGCGCTCGGGCGGCCATTGCGCGAGCCCGGCGAGCGAGGCGCGCAATCCGCGTTCCAGCCCGCCGCGTTCGAGCACGTTGTGCTCCGGCGCCTGGTAACCGGGAAAGCGTGCCGATGCGGCATCGAGGAGGGTGTAGGCCATGCTCGCGAAATGGGGATCGCGCGGCGCGGATGCAAGCCGCCGCGGCCAGCGCCCGGGGCCGCGCGCGTACACTGTCGGCCCGCTCCTTCGGCGCCCGCGCTGCGACCATGACCGCCCAACCCGACAGCGCGCCCGCGTCGATCCGCTTTTCCGACCTCGGCCTGCCCGAGCCGCTGCTGCAGGCCTTGCGCGAAGTCGGCTACGAAACGCCCTCGCCGATCCAGGCCGCGACCATCCCGCCGCTGCTCGCCGGCCGCGACGTGCTCGGCCAGGCCCAGACCGGCACCGGCAAGACCGCGGCCTTCGCCCTGCCCGCGCTGGCGCGGCTCGATCCGGTCGCGGGCAAGCCGCAGGTGCTGGTGCTGGCGCCGACGCGCGAACTGGCGATCCAGGTCGCCGAGGCGTTCCAGAAATACGCGCACCACATCCCCGGCTTCCACGTGCTGCCGATCTACGGCGGCCAGAGCTACGGCCCGCAGCTGTCCGCGCTCAGGCGCGGCGTGCACGTCGTGGTCGGCACGCCCGGCCGCGTGATCGACCACCTCGAACGCGGTTCGCTCGACCTGTCGCAGCTGCGCATGCTGGTGCTGGACGAAGCCGACGAAATGCTGCGCATGGGCTTCATCGACGACGTCGAGGCGGTGCTGAAGAAGACCCCGGACACGCGCCAGGTCGCGCTGTTCTCGGCGACGATGCCGGCGCAGATCAAGCGCATCGCCCAGACCTACCTGAAGGACCCGGTGGAAGTCGCGATCAAGGCGCAGACCACCACCGCCGAAAACATCCGCCAGCGGTTCTGGATGGTCAGCGGCGTCAACAAGCTCGACGCGCTGACCCGGATCATGGAAGCCGAGCCGTTCGACGCCATGATCGTGTTCGCGCGCACCAAGCTGGGCACCGAGGAACTGGCGGAGAAACTGGCCGCGCGCGGCTTCAGCGCCGCCGCGATCAACGGCGACGTGGAGCAGAAGACCCGCGAGCGCACCATCCAGAAACTCAAGGACGGCGACATCGACGTGCTGGTCGCCACCGACGTGGCTGCGCGCGGGCTGGACGTGGAGCGGATCAGCCACGTGCTGAACTACGACATTCCCTACGATACCGAGAGCTACGTGCACCGCATCGGCCGCACCGGCCGCGCCGGGCGCAAGGGCGAGGCGGTGCTGTTCGTGGCCCCGCGCGAGCGCGGCATGCTCGGCGCGATCGAACGCGCGACCCGGCAGAAGATCGAGCAGATGAACCTGCCCAGCGTCGACGCGGTCAACGAGCGGCGCGTGGCCAAGTTCCTCGACAAGATCGGGGGCGCGCTGGCCAGCGACGACCTCTCGGTGTTCCGCGACCTGGTCGAACGCTACGAACGCGAGCGCAACGTGCCGGCGGTGGAGATCGCCGCCGCGCTGGCGAAACTGGTGCAGGGGAAAACGCCGCTGCTGCTGCCCAAGCCGGCGCAGCCCGAGCGCACGTTCGAGGCGCGGGAGCCGCGACCGCCGCGCGAACGCGAGGAACGGCCAAGGCGCGAACATGCGCCGCGCGATCCGGACGCGCCGCAGATGCCGATGCAGACCTATCGCATCGAAGTCGGCCACCGCCATGGCGTGCAGCCGGGCAACATCGTCGGCGCGATCGCCAACGAGGCGGACCTCGAGGCGCGCTACATCGGCCGCATCGACATCCGCGACGACTTCAGCCTGGTCGACCTGCCCGAGGGCATGCCGCCGGAACTGCTGCAGCACATGCAGAAGGTGCGCGTGGCCAGCCGGCCGTTGCAGATGCGCCTGGCCGACGATGCCGACATCGACGCGCCCAGGCGCAAGCGCGGCTTCGGCAAACCTTCCGTTCGTCCCGAGCGTAGCGAAGCGAAGCCGAAGGACGGTCCGCGCAAGCCGGGCGGTTTCAAGCCGGGCGGCTTCAAACCCGGTGGCTTCAAGCCGCGATCCCCGCGCGGATAACGCGCACGCATGACGGCGCAATGCGACGCCATCGTCATCGGCTCCGGCGCGGCCGGGCTGATGTGCGCGATCGCGGCCGGCCGGCACGGGGCGCGGGTGCTGGTGCTCGACCACGCCAACAAGGTCGGCAAGAAGATCCTGATGTCCGGCGGCGGGCGCTGCAACTTCACCAATACCGGCGCCGCGCCGGCGAACTACCTCTCGGCCAACCCGCACTTCTGCAAGTCGGCGCTGGCGCGCTATACGCCGGCGCATTTCATCGAGCTGGTCGAACGCCATGGCATCGCCTACCACGAGAAGGAACTCGGGCAGTTGTTCTGCGACGAGTCTTCGAAGCTGATCGTCAAGCTGCTGCTGGACGAATGCGCGGAAGCCGGCGTGGAGGTGCGCACGCATTGCGGCATCGAACAGGTCGCGCACGCGGACGACGGCGGTTTCCGCCTGCGCACGTCGCAGGGAAGCTTCGCCGCACCGGCGCTGGTGGTGGCCAGCGGCGGGCTGTCGATCCCGAGCATGGGCGCGAGCGGTTTCGGTTACCAGCTCGCGAAACAGTTCGGCCACGAGGTGCTGCCGACGCGCGCCGGGCTGGTGCCGCTGACGCTGACCGGCAAGCACGCCGAACGCCTGCACGACCTGGCCGGCGTCTCGCTGCCGGTGGAGGCGCGCTGCAACGGCGCGGTATTCCGCAACTTCATGCTGTTCACCCACCGCGGCATCAGCGGGCCGGCGATCCTGCAGATTTCCAGCTATTGGCAACCCGGCGACGAGCTGCGGCTCGACCTGCTGCCCGGCCGCGACATCGCGGCGCTGTTGCAGGAATGGCGACGCGACCGCCGCGACGCGGAACTGAAGACCCTGCTCGGCGAAGCGATGCCCAGGCGCTTCGCCCAGCGCCTGTGCGAGCACTGGATCGCGAACAAGCCGCTGCGCCAGTACGACGCGCCGGAACTGCGCGCCATCGCCGGGCTGCTGTCGTCGTGGCCGCTGGTCGCCAGCGGCAGCGAAGGCTACCGCACCGCGGAAGTGACGCTGGGCGGCGTCGATACCGACGGCCTGTCGTCGACGACGATGATGTCGCGCCGCGTGCCGGGCCTGTATTTCATCGGCGAAGTGGTCGACGTCACCGGCTGGCTCGGCGGCTACAACTTCCAGTGGGCCTGGGCCAGCGGCCACGCGGCCGGGACCGCGATCGCATCGAATCGATGATCGTTCGCGCTTTTGTAGAGCCGAGCTTGCTCGGCTGATCGGTCAAAACAATTGTGGCCAGCCGAACACCGGTGCCAACAGGTAATAGACGCCACCGAGCAGCAGGCACCAGGCCAGCAGCTTGAACGCCAGCTTGACCGCCTTGAAGGCGAGCCACAGGCCGACGACGAGGATGAGGATCGCGATCCAGCTCATGCCCGCATCCTAACCCGGCCGGCCGGTTTTACGTGCGCTGAACGCCCCGCGTTCCACCGGCGATTCTCAGAAATCGTTAAGCACCCGCGCCGCCTACTGCAGGCATGCGGTCGCGGGCGCGACCGGGAGTGGACATCATGAAGACCTTGCGCAAGAACCTCCTCGCCGGCATCGTCGGCGCGACCCTCGCCGCCGGCATCGCCGGGCAGGCCATCGCCCGCGAGACGCCGCAGCAGCAGCGCGAAGACGCGCAGCACGACAACGGCCACGACAAGAACAAGGCCAAGCCGCAGCCGCAACAGGCGGCAAGGCCCGCGCCGCGCGCTGACACCGCACCCGCTCCCTCGCATCGCCCGGACCAGCGCGCCGACGAGGCGCGCCGGAATGCCGCGGCGCAGGCGCAAGCCCAACAGCAGCGCATGCAGCAACAGCGGCAGCAGCAACAGGAATTCGAACGCGCGCGCATGCAACAGCAACGCGCCGACCAGCAGCGGATGCAGGCGCAGCAGCAGGCCCGCGAGCAGGAAGCGCGCCGGCAACAACAGCTGGTGGCGCAGCAGCAGGCCCGCGAACAGGCCCAGCGCCAGCAAGCGCAACAACGCTCGGTGATGGAGCAGCAGCACCAGGCCGCCCTGCGCGCGGCCGACGACCGCCGTCGCGCCGAACAGGCCGAACAACGGGCGCGCGAACAGGTCCAGGCCCGGCAGCGCGAACAGGCCAGGCTCAGCGAAGCCGAGCGCCAGCGCCGCATCGCCGAGCAGCGCGCGCAGGCCGAGCAGTACCGCCGCTACGTCGACGCGCGCCGCGACGCGGAACGCCAGCGCATCCTGGCCCTGCAGCAGCAACGCCGGATCCAGCAGTACCAGTACCAGCAGTGGTACTGGGACCAGCAACGCGCGCTGCAGGCGCAATGGAATGCGCGGAACTACAGCTATTACAACGACCCGTACTACTACACGCCGGCGAGCTACCGCTACTACCGCGACGGCCGCTATTACCAGGTGAACCGCTATGCCGCGGACCTGTTGCAGCAGGCGGTGCGCTACGGCTACGAACAGGGCGTGCGCGCCGGTCGCGCCGACCGCCTCGACGGCTGGCGCAACGACTACCGCGGCAATTTCGCCTACATGGACGCCGACTACGGCTACAACGGCTATTACGTCGATCGCGACGACTACAACTACTACTTCCGCCAGGGATTCCAGCGCGGCTATTCCGATGGCTACGGCCGCGACTACCGCTACGGCGCCTACGACAACCGCAACGGCAGCTACGACATCCTCGCCGCGGTGCTGGCCGCGATCCTCAACCTGCAGCCGTTCGGCTGATCGTACCGCCCATCCGCCCTCGACGCCCGGCCATGCGCCGGGCGTTTTTTGTTCCGCCTCAAGCGCCGGCCGGCACCAGCACGCTGCAGCAGGTGGTCGCGCCCTCGGCCTTCTGCAGTTCCGACAGGTCGAGCGCGCGCAGGTCGATGCCGGCATCGCGCAGGCGCTGCGCGGTACGCGGGAACGACGCGGGATACAGCACGGCGTCGCCGGCGCGCAGCGCGTTGGCCGCGTGTTCCTCGCCGGGATCGACTTCGATCCGGCGGTATCCGCCGAACGGATCGTCGACCAGCCAGCGCGGGTTGATGAGCACGGCGTCGTCGGCGACGGCGGTCACCGCGGACTTGAGGTGCAGGCATTCGCGCGTGCGCACGCCTTCGACCGAATAGCCGTGCGGCGCGAGCAGCGCGCGCAGCTGTCCGAGACCGGCATCGTTGCTGCGCGCGGAACGCCCGACGTAGACCTTGCGCCCGATCCGCAGCACGTCGCCGCCGTCGAGGGTGCCGGGCGCCTCGATCCACGCCAGCGGCCGCAACGGGCGCAACGTTTCGGCCATGCTCGCGACTTCGCCGCGACGGCTTTCGGCGCCGGGCCGGGTCAGCACCGCGAGTTCGTCGACCACCACGGCGGTGTCCTCGACGAACACCGCGTCCGCCATCGCCGGCAGCGGCGGCGCCTGGCGCACCTCGCAACCCGCGGATTCGAGCGCGGCGACGTAGGCCGCGTGCTGGCGCCGCGCCAGCGCCAGGTCGATCGGCGAACGTTCGACGAACGACAGTTCGCAGGCGGCGAGCGCGTCGCCGACCTCGCGCACGATGGCGACGATCCGGCTCACGGCGCGAGCGCCCAACGCGCCAGCGGCATGTGCACGGTCCGGCCGAGCAGGCTGTGCACCAGCACGAATTCGCTTGCGCGCCAGCCGATGGCCGGCACCGGCTGCGGCGGCAGCACTAGCGCGTCGTAGGCCAGGGTCACGTGCGGCTCGAAGCTTGCGCGCGTCCATTGCGCCAGCCCGGCCCGGCGCAGCGACTGCCCGAGCCGCGCGTGGAAATCGCGCAGCGCCGCGTTGCCGGACGCCGACCTCAGCACGAAGGGTTTCTGCGGGCGGCGCACCGCGAAACTCGCGACCGTGTCGAAGGCGAGTTCGAAGCGCGACTCGCGCAGCGAGCCCGCCGCCTCCGTCGCGGCCGCGACCAGGTCGTCGGGCACGCCGGCCCAGTCGCCGAGGTGGAACAGGGTCACGTGCAGGCGATCGCCGCGCAACGGCTTTCCGCTCAGCCCGAGCGCGCGGCATTGCTCGGCCGCCAACGAGGAAATGCGCGCCGCGGTGGCGGCATCGGGAAACAGGGCGAGGAACAGCCGATCGGTCGGAACCGGCGATGCGAATCCGTCGAAGCCCGCCTGCGCGCCTGGCGTGATCGCCGCCATCAGCGCAGCTGGCTGTCCTTGCTGCCGCGGCGGTTGTAGCCGCTGGCCGCGCCTTCCTCGGCGTCGTGCGCCTGCTGGCACTGCACGCACAGGCGCACGCCGGGCACCGCCTTGCGCCGCGCCTCGGGAATCGGCGCGTCGCATTCCTCGCAGCGCTCGCGGCCCGGGCCTTGCGGCAAGCGGCTGCGCGCGCGCTTGATCGCGTCCTTCACGGTCGCGTCGATCTGGTCCTGCACCGCGCCGTCGCCGGCCCAACCGGTGGCCATCGCCATTCCTCCATCCAATGGCGACAGCTTAGCCCCGCGCCGGATGCGGCGCACCGCGCACGGGCGATGCGCCGCGCCCGCGTTCAGCGACAGTGGCCGTAACGGTCCGGCGACGCGCGCGGCCCGCCCTTCCAGCCCGGCGGATTTTCCCAGTTGCTGCCCTTGCCGCCGGCCGGTCCCGGCGGGTTGCGGTCGTTGTCGTACCAGCAGCGCGCGGCCTGATTCCAGAACCCGTGCCTGGGATGCCAGTAGCCGTAGGCCGGATTGAAGTAGTAACCGCCGTCGACCAGGCGGAACTCGTAGCGATGCCCGTTGGCCACCCACCAGCGTCGATCCGGCGACGCGCCCGGCCCGCCTTTCCAGCCCGGCGGGTTTTCCCAGTTGCTGCCCCTGCCGCCGGCCGGTCCGGGCGGATTGCCGTCGTGGTCGTGGCGGTAGTCGTGCGCAGCGGCGACACCGGCCGCCGACAGCGCCAGCAACGCGAAGCCGATCATCGTGTTCCGTCGAACGTTCATCATTGCCCTCCTCGTGCGTCATCGCACGCTTGGGCAACGGACAGCGTCGCGTGCAGGTTGACCGCCGGGCCGGATGCGCGCGCCGGCCGTTCATGCACGATCCATGCGCGCGGCGCGGGTGTATAACGCGACCTCCCCACCCGCGGAGCCACGCATGATTCGCCCGACCACGATCGCGATCCTCGCCGCCTGCACCGCCGCCTTCGCCGCGCCCGCGTTCGCCGCGCTCGAAGCCGGCGCCAAGGCGCCCGATTTCACCGCGCCCGCCTACCTCGCCGGCAAGCCGTTCACCTTCAAGCTCGCCGACGCGCTCAAGCGCGGCCCGGTGGTGGTGTACTTCTTCCCCGCCGCGCACACGCCCGGCTGCAACCTCGAGGCGCACCTGTTCTCCGAGGCCATCGACAAGTTCAAGGCGCAGCACGCGACGGTGATCGGCGTCACCGCCGGCAACACCGACCAGCTCGCCGATTTCTCGAAGGAAACCGAGCATTGCGGCGGCAAGTTCCCGGTCGCCGCGGATCCGGGCGCGAAGATCGCCGCGCAGTACGACGCGGTGCTCGACCAGAAGCCGGACTGGTCGAACCGCACGTCCTACGCGATCGCCCCCGACGGCAGCATCGCCGCGGTGCATTCCGACCTCAACCCGAACCTGCACGTGAAGGCGATGCTGGACGCGGTGAAGGCGCTGGAAACGGCGAATCCGTAGCGGCAAGCGGCGGTTCGGCGCCCGTGCTCACTCCGGCGCGGGCGCCTGCAGTTTCTCGTGCAGCTCCGGGATCAGCATGGTCGCGGCGCTGCCGTACCAGGCGTGGTAGTCGGCGACCATCTCGCCGCTGGCGAGCACCGGGTCGGCGGCGGCCAGCGCCTTCGCCTCGTCGATGCTTTCCACCGCGAACACGAACAACCCGCGCCAACCGTCCGGATCGTTCGCGAACGGACCGGCCAGCACCAGCTTCCCGTCCTTCGCCAGGCGCTGCATGTTGGCGAAATGCCCGGCGAACATCGCGTCGCGTTTTTCGCCGTCGGGCACGCGCGTCGGCCCGGTCCGGAGGATGACCAGCACGTAGCGGCGCATGCCGTGTGCGTCGGCGCCGGTCTTGCTTGCGAGATCGGCGTCGAACGTCGGCGGCTTCGTCGTTTCCTGCGCGAACGCGGACGCGGATGCGACGCAGAACGCCAGGGCCAGCAGGGTCTTGCGCGGCATGTCCGTCCCTCCGCCATCGACGGCCGAGTCTAGTCCTGCGGCGGCCACCCGGGCCCGCCGGGATACCGGCCGATACCGCTGGAGAGGCAAGTTTTGCTTGACATAATGTTAAATATACTTACCATCATGACTGCCATTCATGACACGAGACCGGCCCCATGACCCTGATCGAAAAGCGCGCCTGGCTGACCCTGTGGACCATGTGCCCGGTCTACCTCGTCTATTTCGCGATCCAGGTCGGCTGGCCGGACTGGCCGTCGGGGTTCCTGGCGAAGTTCGGGCTGCTGGCCGCGGTCGCCGGCCTGCACGCGATCGGCTACATCGCCGGCGAACTCGTGTTCCGCTATCGCAATCGCGAGGACGGACTGCAGCAGGACGAGCGCGACGACGCCATCGACGCGCGCGCCACGCGCGCGGCCTACTTCGTGCTGATCTCCGGCACCATCCTCGCCGGCGCGATCATGCCGTTCACCGACCGCGGCTGGAAGGTCGCGAACACGGCGCTGCTGTTCATCGTGCTGTCGGAAACCCTGCGCGCGGTGCTGACCGTGCGCGGCTATCGCCGGCCGGCGCTGGCGCACTGACCGTGGCCAACGAGATCAAGCTGCTGCGCTTCCTCGCCCAGGACATGACCCAGGCCGAACTCGGCAAGCGCGTGGGCCTGACCCGGCAGACCATCGCCGCGATCGAACAGGAACGCTATTCGCCCTCGCTCGAGGTCGCATTCCGCATCGCGCACGTGTTCGGGAAGCGCGTCGACGAGGTGTTCCACTGGTCGCCGCCGGACGGCGGACCCGGCTAGCGACCCGGGTTCGCCAGCGCGAAATCGATCGCCGCGCGCACCGCGGCCGCCTGCGCCTCGTTGCACTGTTCCGGCGTGGCGCGCGGGCTGTCCGGATAGACCTCGGTGGTGGTCACGTATCGCGCATCGGTGATGCCGGCGCACAGGCCGAGCGGCGTGTAGTCGTACTCGATCACGCCCGGCGCGACCACCGGCGAACCGATGATGGTGCCGTCCGGATCCGCCGGCGCGATGTGCGTCACCTTCGCGACATCGGCGTTGATCGCCCGCTGGAACGCGGGCTGCGGACGCGCGCTGTCGGCGCACAGGTAGAAGCCGTCGGGGATCGTGCCGGGTTCGTAGTCCTTGCCGTCGCGCGCGGCCAAGGCAGGACGGAATTCGCTCTCGTCGCTGTCGGTGGTTTCGTGCAGGTCGATGTGCACGAGGAAGCGCCCGAGCAGCGGCGCGACCAGCCGCATCAGCGCCGCCGATTCGGCCGCCGGGCTGCCTGCGCGGAAATTGCGGTTCGGATCGAGCGCGTCCGGGTTCCAGCGATGGATGCGTTCGTAGGCCCACGGGCTGACGCACGGGGCGGCGAGCAGGTTCGCCTTGCCGGCGTAGCGGCCCGCATCGCGTTGCAGGAAACGTAACGCGCCGTGCACGCCGCTGGTTTCGTAGCCGTGCACGCCGCCGGTGACGAGCACGATGGGGAGCGAATCGCTCCAATCGCGGCTGCGCAGCGCGAACAGCGGATAGGTTCCGTCCGGCGCGTATTCGAGCTCGCCGTAGCGTTCGACGTCGAATTCGCCGCGCAAGGCGTCGATCTTCGCAACGACTTCATCCGCGTAGCTGCGTTGCTTGCGCTGGCGCGCGCGCCATGCGGCCTTTTCCGCCGCGCCCCATGGCTGTCCGGGCGTTCCGATCGGATACGGCGTGGTGGCGGTCATGATCGCGCTCGCGGTGTGTCCACGACCTAATCTAGCACCGCGAATAACGCCGGCTTCACGGACCGGGCGCAGATATCGCGTAGGATGGCCCGGCACCTCGTTGCCACGTGCGTCCCGTCCGACCGCTTGCTCCGTCGCTCGCTGCGCTTCCTTCCACGCGTCACGCCCTTCACCGGGCGGCGTTCCACCGGGAGCCGCCATGCCGGGTTGCGGGATCCGCGAAACCGATGCGCCGCACTGCGATCGCTGCGACGCGGTCTGTTGCCGCCTGACCGTGGTGCTGATGCCGGAAGACCGCGTTCCCGCGCGCTTCACCGCGCGCAACGCGCACGGCGTCGAGGTGATGGCCCGCGACGAGGAAGGCTGGTGCGTCGCCATCGATGCGGCGCGCATGTGTTGTTCGATCTACGAACAGCGCCCCGCGATCTGCCGCAAGTTCCCGATGGGCGGCCCCGCCTGCCGCGAAGTGCGCGCCGATCATGCCGACCGCAACGCGCGCGGCATCCCGCTGCAACTGTACTGACCGGAGAACCGATGCCATCGTCGAAGAAACCCCCGTCCGCCACCGCCAGCGCTTCGGTGCCGCCGTCGAAGACCAGCCACCTGTTCCCGACGCGCAAGGCGAACGAACGTTCCCTGGTCACCCACGAACGCGTCGCCGCGGACATCGAGGCCTTCCGCAAGGCCGGCGGCAAGATCGAAGTGCTCGGCGTGACCCGCTCGCTGCTGCGCGTCGGCGCCGAACCCGGCGATCCGGCGCCTTCGCAGCCGGCGAAGCCCGTCGCGACCCGCCGTCGCTGACCCGCGCGGAGACTCTCCTTGCCCAAGCCCAACTACGCCTTCGAGAAGCGCCAGCGCGAACTGGCCAAGAAGAAGAAACAGGACGAAAAGGACGCGCGCAAGCGCGAGGCGCGCGAAGCGGCCGCCGCGCAGGAGTCGATGCCGACGCCGGCATCGCCGGAACCGCAGGAATCGCGGGAACTGCCCGCAGTGGCCGAATCTCCTGCCATTCCCGGCCCGCGCATCCATCGCCGGCAACCGTCGTAGCGCGGCGCGAGCCGCGCGCGAGCTTCAGCCCGCCGCCTGCTTCACCAGCGCGGCGATCTTCTTTTCGCCGGCGGCGGTCAGTTCCGCCAGCGCGAACGAAGTCGGCCACATCGCGCCGTCGTCGAGCTTCGCCGCGTCGTTGAAGCCGAAGGTGGCGTAGCGCGCGCCGAACTTGGAGGCGGGCTGGAAGAAGCAGACCACCTTGCCGTCGGCGTTGGCGTACGCGGGCATCCCGTACCAGGTCTTGGGCGAGAGCGAAGGCGCGCTGGCCCTGACGATGGCGTGCAGGCGCGTGGCCATGCCGCGATCCGGTTCCGGCATCTCGGCGACCTTGGCCAGCAGGTCGGCCTCGCCGTCGGCCCGGGATTTCGCCGCCTTCTTCTCGCGCAAGTAATCCTTCATGGCCGCCTTCTCGGCCGCGCTGAAACCGGCGTCGGCCTTCACGGCCGGCGCTTTCGCACGCGTTTCCTTCGCGGCCTTGCCCGCGGCCTTCTTCGTCGTCTGTTTCACGCCCTGCGCTCCGTCGTGTGGATGGCCTAGCCTAGCGCGAAGGGCATCGTCGCCCGCGCGGGCTGGCCGGTGCCGGCCGGTCGCCGCGTTGGCTGCGGTACGGAAGCAAATCCAGGCCTGCATCCCCCGGGAGGCGTGAGATGAAAACCGACGACATGGTCCGTGCCGTGCAGCAGAAGCTCGGCATCGAGGTCGACGGCCGCGCCGGCCCGCAGACCTGGGGCGCGATCTACCAGTACATCGTGCGCCCGCAGGCGCAGCCCACCGTCGCGTTCACCGCGCCGAAGGACAAGGCCAACGACCGCAGCGAGAAGGTCATCGCCACCCTGCTGCCGCAGGTCAGGCCCTACGCCCGGGCGCTGTTCTTCAAGGCCCGGGACAAGGGCATCAACATCAACATCATCAGCGGGACGCGCACGTTCGAGGAACAGGATTCGCTCTACGCGCAGGGACGCAGCACGCGCGGGCCGAAGGTCACCAATGCCGGCGGCGGGTATTCCAACCACAACTTCGGCATCGCCTTCGACATCGGCGTGTTCGACGGCAACCGCTACCTGGCCGAATCCCCGCTGTACAAGGCCGTGGGCGCGCTGGGCATGGAACTGGGCCTGGACTGGGGCGGCAGCTGGAAGAGCATCGTCGACCAGCCGCATTTCGAGCTGCGCCCGGCCTGGGCCGCCGACATGTCCGAACGCAGCATGCTGGCCGAATTGCGCTCGCGCCGGGAACTCGGCGAAGCCATCGCCTGAGCCCGAACCCGACACACCACCACCGGAACAACCGAATGGCCAGGATCGAGCGCCCGTTCTATCCCATCGTCTACGTCCGCGGTTACGCCATGACCCGGGACGAGATCGTGCAGACCACGTCGACGCCGTACATGGGCTTCGAAACGGGATCGACCAAGATCCGCCAGGCCCAGGACGGCAGCGTGAGGAAGTTCGTGTTCGAATCGCCGCTGGTGCGGCTGATGAAGGACTACGACTACCGCGACGCCTACGCCTCCGGCGCGGAGAACGCGGACCGGCTGCCGGCGCGCAGCATCATCATCCACCGCTACTACGACGGGGCCGACCCGGCCTTCGGCGACGGCAAGGTGCCTTCGATCCCGGAAGCGGCGGCCGCGCTGGGCAAGCGCATCCTCGCGCTGCGCGACAGCATCTGCGGCAACAACGAGGCCGACCGCAAGGCGTTCAGGGTCTACCTCGTCGCGCATTCGATGGGCGGGCTGATCTGCCGCTGCCTGCTGCAGAACCCGGACGTCGCCACCGCCGAGACGCGCAAGCTGGTCGACAAGGTGTTCACCTACGCCACGCCGCACAACGGCATCGAAATGGGCGGCATCAACGTGCCGAGCCTGCTCTCGCTCAACGACATGAACAACTTCAACCGCAAGGTCATGTCGCAGTACCTGAAGGTGCCCGCGGACAAGGCCAACACGCTCGGCGATTCTGGCTATCCGCCGGAACGGCTGTTCTGCCTGGTCGGCACCAACAGCCGCGACTACGCCGTCGCCCACGGCCTGTCCGCGCTCGCCGTCGGCCAGATGAGCGATGGCCTGGTGAAGATCGAGAACGCCTACGTGCCCGGCAGCCCGCGCGCCTTCGTCAACCGCAGCCACAGCGGCTTCTTCGGCATCGTCAATTCCGAGGAGGGCTACCAGAACCTGGTGCGCTTCCTGTTCGGCGACATCTGCGCCACCGGCAAGCTGGAGATTTCCGCCCTGCCCTTCCCGCCGGAGATCGAGCGCGCGCGCAAGGCCGGCAAGAAGATCGCCTCGTCCTACTACGTCGAAACCACGGTGGCGCCGCGCGGCGCCTACACCTACGACCTGACCAGCCGCACCAAGGCGCAGGAAAGCGCGGTGCGGCGCGAGTATTCGGAGCTGTTCGACGCGAACGGCAACCTGCTCAAGGACGCGCGCGCGCCGACGCTGTTCTCGGTGTTCCTCGACACCTCGAAGATCATGGCCGGCAGCGAAGTCGCGTTCTCGATCGAGGTCGCGGTGTCGAACGCGGGCTACGAGATCGACGGCGCGCTGTTCCTGAAGCAGCACATCCCGGGCGAATACCTGTTCCGCGACACGCTGGTGCTGTTCGCCAAGCGCGACGGCGGCGAATGGAAGCTGCGCTACGTCTGGACCGACGAGCACTGGGCGACCGGGCCGAAGGACGCGGCCGAACTGGTGCGGGTCGGGCAGAAGGCGAACGGGATCCCGCAGAAATCTGCGTCGGGATTCTCGGTGCCGCTGCGGTCGGACAAGGGCTTCCAGGGCGAGCTGACGATCGCGCTGTCGCCGTGGGTTTGAAGCCGCGGATCGCCGCAAGACCAAATCCGCTGTGCCGTTCCTGGCGTTTGGCGCCCGGCGAACCGGTGTTGCGCGGCGACCCGCTTCGCGCGGATGGCGTTTCCATACTTCCGGCACGCTCGCGGGCATGCGATCGGGCCTAGCGTTGCGGCGTTCGATCCAGCGCATCCGGCGCTGCCGTGGAACCGACATGCCCAAGCTCGATCGCCGCGAATTCCTGAAACTCGCCGCCGCGCTGGGCGCGACCCTGGCCTGGGGCTGCACCACGGTGCGGCCATCGTCGAGCGGATGGCGCGAGCGCCGCGACCTGTATCCGCAAGGCGTCGCGTCGGGCGATCCCGACGACAGCAGCGTTCTGCTGTGGACTCGGCGCCCGTATGCCGACGGACGCAAGGACGCCACGCTGCTGGTCGAAATCGCCGAGGATCCGGCGTTCACGCGCGTCATCGCGACGACGGCGGCGAAAGTCTCGGCCGAATCCGACTGGACCTGCCGCGTGCTCGCCGGCGACCTGCGGCCTGCCGGCGAGTACTGGTATCGCTTCGTCGACGAGGACGGCAACGGCAGCCGCATCGGCCGCACGCTCACCGCGCCCAGCCCCGACGACAATCGCCCGGCGAAGTTCGCCTTCGTCAGTTGCCAATGCCTCCCCGAGGGCTACAACAACGGCTACCGGCGGATGATCCACGAAGACGAGAAGGCAACGCCCGACGAGCGGCTCGGCTTCGTCCTGCACCTGGGCGACTTCATCTACGAAGTGGTGCAGTACCCCGACCAGGCCAGGAACGGCCGCTTCGATCGCAAGCTCACGTTTCCGATCAAGTATCCGAAGGGCAAGGTCGTCGCCAACAACCGCTTCTGGGTACCGGACTCGCTGGAGGACTACCGCGTCGCCTACAAGGCCTACCTGCAGGATCCGGACCTGCAGGATGCGCGCGCACGCTGGCCGTTCGTGTGCATCTGGGACAACCACGAAATCTCCTGGAACGGCTGGCAATCGATCCGGGAATTCGCCGGCACCGACGGTTGGGTGGCCGGGCAAACGCTCAAGGTCGCGGGCAACCAGGCCTGGTTCGAATTCCAGCCGGCGCGCGTGCTGCCGCCGGGCTCGAAGCTGGACACGTTCCCCGCGCCGAAGGTCGAGGACGTGTTGCTGAAGCCCGGCGATTTCGACGACACGGGGCTTGGGACCGAGCCCAACAACCTCGCCGCCATCAACAGCCTGGTCATCTATCGCGCCCTGCGTTGGGGCCGGCACATCGACCTGATCCTCACCGACAACCGCAGCTTCCGCTCGCGCGATCCAGGCAACCGCGAGGAAGCCGGTCCGCTGTTCGAGGGCGACACGCTCGGCTTCGTCCCCGAGGAAGTGTGGGGGCCGATCGACGCAGGCCGCGCGTTCAACGGCGGCCATCCGCCGACCAGGCTGACGATGGGCGACAAGAGCGTGGACAACTACCGCATCGCCGAAGCGCCGCAGTCGATGCTGGGCGCGAAGCAGAAGGCCTGGTTCCTCGACCAACTGCGCAACGCCAGGGCGACCTGGAAGGTCTGGGGCAATTCGCTGGGCACGCTCGACACGCGCATCGACCCGCAGAACCTGCCACCCGAAGTCGGCGCATGGAAGGGCAAGGGTTACGGCCTCATGACCGTCTACGACTGGGGCAGCGTGTGGCACGAACGCGCGGAGATCTACGACGCCGTGCGCGATGCCGGCATGACCGGCTTGATCATCGTCGCCGGCGATCGCCACAGCTTCTGGGCAGGTTACGCGGCCAAGGCCTTGCCGCCCGCCGCCTTCGAGCCGGTGGGCGTCAGCTTCGTGGGTGGATCGATGAGTTCGGTCGGCAGCGCCGAGGCCAACGAGTACACCCAGAAGAAGGAAAACAATCCCACGCGCGGCCTGTACATCGCCGAGGACAAGGACGGAAAGCCGCAGCCCACCGAGAACCTGACGCTGCGCCACGGCGTGCGCTCGGCGCTGGAATACGCCAACAGCAAGGACCTGCAGAAGGCGCTGGCGGTGCGCAACCCGGAACTGGCCCCGCACCTGGAATTCGTGGACAACGGCGGCCACGGCTACGCCACCGTGCGCTGCGATGCCGAAAAGATGACGACCGACTTCGTGTGCATCCCGCGCCCGATCGCGCGGGCGCCCGGCAATGACGGCGGCCCGCTGCGCTATCGCGTGCGCTTCGAGGCAGCGCTGTGGAAAGCCGGCGAGAGCCCGCGGATGACGCGGACAGTGCTGGAAGGCGACGTCGGCCTGTCGGCGTGACGGGCGAAGCCGCATTGCGTCGCGCACGACGGTTTGCAGCGGATCGCTGCGGCGGATACAACCGCTCCCCCGCTCAATCGAGCAGCGCGCGCCAGGCTTTTCGCACGATGGCCTTGGCGTCGTGCTCGATCAGCTCGCCGTGCGAGATCACCACGCGTTCGAAATCCCAGCCGAGGACGCGTTCGAGCGCCGCGCGCGCGGCGGCGCGATCCTTCCAGCCGGCGATGCGGTACTCGGGCGCGGGCGCCGGACGGTTCCACATGCCGAACAGCTTCCAGCAGGCGCGCAACGCCGGGTTCACGTTCGGCGTGCCGTCGCCGAACCGTTCGACGAGGTCGACCAGCAGCAAGGTGCGCGTGGGCCGGTGCAGCAGCGGCACTTCCGCCATCAACCGTCCTTGCACGAAGGCCTGCTCGAACCCGGCCCGCATCGACGCGGGCAGCCGCTCGCCGAGCATGCCGTCGAAGCGCAGCCCGCGCTGCTTGCGTTCGACGCCCGGGCAGATCCAGGTTTCGGCATCGGGAAAGGCGCGCTGGCAGGAGCGCAGGTGGAGGTGGTGGAAGTTGCCGGGCGCCAGGATCAACGCGACGCGCCCCAACGCGAGCATCCGCTCGCGCTCGGCGGCGGCGATCGGGCCCGGCGAGTGGACGACGAGGGAGCCATCGTCCAGCCGGACGATGGTCATGCGCGCCTCGAAGCGCAGGCCGACGAGCGAGACCGGATACGACGCCAGCCAAATCGCCCCCGGCACGTATTCCCGGATGTCCACCGCGCCACGATAGCCCGCGCGGCCGGCCCGAACCACGCCTTCCATCCGCGAACGCGCTGCGTCCGGCCCGGTTTGCGCCTCAGCCGCGCAGCAACAGTACCGGCAGCGCGACCAGGCCCAGCAGGCAGGCGATGGCGAGGATGGTCAGCACCACGCGCAGCGGCTGCTCGCGCAGCACCGTGCGGAACGTCTCCGCGGTGCCGTCGCGCTTGGCCGCGGCATGTTCGGCGCGGACGCGGGCGCTGCGCTGCGCCTGGTAGTCGGCCATCAGCCGTTTCGCCTCGGCGATGTCCGCGTTGCGCTCCACGAAGATCCCGCCCGCGAACAGGCCCCAGCCGCTGGGCGGGGTTTCGTAGAACCCGATCCGGTGCGCATCCAGCATCGCGCGCACGTCGTCGGCCTCGTCGTCGGGCACGTTGCGCAGGTTGAGCAGCAGCTTGGCCATGCCCGGATGATAACGTGCGCGCTCGCGATCCCCACGGCGGCGGATCGACCGGGACAGGCATGCGCACCTTCGTACTGCGGGCACGGGCGGCGCCCACCGACAGCCGCAAGCTGCTGGCTTCGGTCGGCACCGGGGCCCACGCCGAGATCCTCGCGCACACGCTGATGAACGCGGTGTTCGTGGCGCAATCGCACCGCGCCGGCGTCGTGGTCTACCTCGTGCTGGAAAGCACCGCGGACTATTCGCGCACGATCCGCTTCGAACCCGACGCGATGCACGACATCGGCGGCTTCGACGAACGCGCCCTGCTCGGCAAGATCGCGCAGGCGCTGGATGCGTCCGCGGGCATGGGCAAGGATGAAACGCGGCCGGTGCAACCGGGCGTGACCGTGCGCACCACCAGCTTCGAACGGCTGGTGCAGGAACTGGCCGTCGACCACCGGCTGTTCGTGATGGACCGCAAGGGCACGCCGATCCGCGAGCAGGCGTTCGACGGCGATCCCTGCTTCCTGCTCACCGACCACATCCCGATGCCGAAGAACACGTTCCACACGCTCGACCGGCTGGGCGCGGGCAAGCTGTCGCTGGGATCGAAGATGCTGTTCGCCTCGCAATGCGTGGTGCTGATCCACCACGAGCTGGACCGGAGGGAATGAGCGGCGCGGCATCCGCGCCTGATCCAGGTCAATGCCCCGCCCCGCCGCGCGCGCGATGCTGCCGCCCGTGGACCGGCGCATCGCCATCGAACTCGCCCCCGCGCGCGAAATCGCCATCGATGGCGCCGTCGTGGCGCGCGGGCTCGGGCTCGGCGTCGAAGCGTTCCGCCGGCTGATGGACGAGCGCAGGATTGCGTTGCTGTGCGAACGCGGCACCGGCGCGGATGCCGGGCTGTACCGCGCGACGTTCTACTTCGAACGCAGGCGCGTGCGCCTGGTCGTGGATAACGACGGGCGCATCGCCGGGCCGATCGAAACCGCGGGCGAAGGCTGAGTCGCCCGCTTCGCCAGCGCCTTGGCCGGGTCGTGCGGATCCGCGGGCGCGCGGCCCCGCAGGGCGTTACTTCACCCGACCGCTCGGGCCCGGCGGCTTGCCGCGGAAGTTGAGCAGGATGGCCAGGTCGCGCGGACCGACGATGCCGTCGCCGTCGAGGTCGCCATCGGCATCGGTCGTCCCGAACACGCTGCGCAGGTAGGCGAGGTCGTGGCGACCCACGATGCCGTTGTTGTCGAAGTCCGGATCGCAGCGATTGCCGAAATGATCGCCGTCGGTGTCGCGCTGGTCGTCGTTCGGCAACAGCGTGCAGTTGTCGACGGGATCGAGCACGCTGTCGGCATCGGTATCGACGAAGGGCGGCAATCCATCGACCACCCAGCCCTGCACGCGGCTGAAGGGCGCCGGGCCGCGGTATCCCCAGCCGGAAATGGTCGAGCCGTCGCTCGAGATCGCGATGACCGTGTCCAGCTTCCACTCGTCGAGCCCCTGCACGCCGAGTTCGGCCAGGTAGTCCTGGAACTTGAAGATGCCCGTCGTGCGCGTCCACAGGAAGGCTTCGCGGGCTTGCGCGCCGCTCGCGCCGCCGACCACACGGCCGTCGTCGCTGACGGCGAAGGCATAGGCGCCGGCGAGCGGATCGTCGTTCGGCAACATGCCGATGACTTCGCCGCCGAACTCCTCGCTCCAGCGATAGGCCTTGTTGTGGTGCGCTCCGTACCCGGCCTCGCCGCCGACGACCACGCGGCCATCCGCCGACACCGCCTCGGCGCCGCCGAGGGCGGGGCCGCCCGGGCTTGCGAGCAGGCTCTCCACGCCGTTCACCCAGCGCGCGCCGCGCCGCTCGCCGATGGGACTGTCGTCCCAGCCGACGATGATGGAGCCGTCGGCGTTCACCGCGTTCGCGCGGCTCGACGCGCCGTCGAGGCTGCCGAGATCGACCATGCCGGTAATCGCATCCCAGCGGAAAGCGTGCGCCGTGCAGCCGTTCCAGCCCAGGCCGACGACGACCGAACCATCCTGGTTGATGCCGTAGCTGTTGCTGAAGTCCGGACAGCCGGAATCGCCCAGGCCGCCGAGCGGCAACCAGTCCCGGCCGCCGATCCAGATCGCGGCCTCGTTGTGGCCGTCGACGAGGACATTGCCGAGGATCATCTTCCCGTCGCGCGAAACCTTGGTGTTGCCGCCGTTGCCGCCGAGGATTTCGGTGCCGCCCGCGCGCGTCCAGCGGTACCCGTACGCACCGAACATCTGCGTGCCGACGAGCACCGAGCCATCCGAACTCATGCCGAACACGCTGGTATCGAGCGGCCCGACCGGCGTCAGGGTCACCGCGCTGGCAGCGGGCGCCGCGACGATCGCGAGAGCCGTGCACGCGGCACGCGCGAGAAGCTTGCCTTTTCGAACGATCATGTCGTGTCTCCCCGCTGGAACCGCGCCTGTCCCCGTGCGTCCGTTGCGCCGAGTCCCCGTTCCATGGGCGCACCGACCGCGGACCTGGGCGAATGCGGGTCGACCTGCGACCCCGTCCGGCGCGATGCCTTGCGCGGGTTTCGCCCTGCGTGCCACGTGCGTTGCCGCACCCATTCTGGCACTGATTCCATGGCCGGGAGCGGATCGTCCCAGGCCCGGCCCATCCGCTGGCGGCGCGCGCCGGGCCGGCCCTACTCCGCCAGCGCCTTCACCAGGTCGTACAGGTAATCGCGGCCGATATAGACCGAACGCACCTCGAGCCGTTCGTTGAGGCCGTGCACGCCGTTGCCGTCGGGATCGCCCCAGGAACCGGGCACGCCGTAGGTCGGGATGCCCACCGCCGACATGTACAGCCCGTCGGTCGCGCCGGTGGACATCGACGGGATCACCGGCACGCCGGGGAAGTACTGCTCGCTCAGCTTCTCCATCGGCCCGATGATGGCCGGATCCAGCGGCGGCACCTTCGCCAGCGGCTTGTCCTTGCGCGCGAGGTCGATGGAGATCGCCGGGTTGGCGATGGCCGCGGCCAGCTGTTGCTGGATCTCGGCCGGCGTGTGGCCGGGGAAGATGCGGCAATTGACGTTGGCCTGCACATGCTGCGGCAGCGCGTTCACCGCGTGCCCGCCCTCGATCATCGTCGCCACGCAGGTCGTGCGCAGCATCGAGTGGTAGGCCTTGTCGGTGTTGACCACGGCCGCCGCCTTCGCGTCGTTCGGGTCCTTCGCCAGCGCGACCATGGCCGCGCCCAGCGCGTCCTTGCGCGCGGCGCCGGCGCGCTGGAAGAACACGCGAGTGGTGTCGCTGAATTCCTGCGGGAATTCGTGGTCGCGCACCTTCAGCAATGCCTCGGACATCGCGTAGATCGCGTTGTCGCGCACCGGCTGCGAGCTGTGCCCGCCGGGGTTGGTCGCGACCAGCCTGTAGTCCTGGTAGATCTTCTCGCCGACCTGGATCGACTGGTCGATGAGGTGGCCCTTGCCGTCGGTGTCGCCGCCGCCGCCTTCGTTCAGCGCGAACGCCGCGTCGATGAGGCCGCGCTCGTGGTTGGCGAGGTATTGCGCGCCGTTGAACGCGGTGTCGGTTTCCTCGCCGCAGGTCAGCGCCATCTTCACCGTGCGCGCGGGCTTGTAGCCGGCCTGCTTGAAGCGGATCAGGGTGTCGGCCCAGGTCGCGGCCATCATCTTGTCGTCGGCGATGCCGCGCGCGTAGTAGTAGCCGTTCTCCTCGACCAGCTTGTACGGGTCGCGCACCCAGTCCGCGCGCTTGGCCGCGACCACGTCGATGTGGGCGAGCAGCAGCATCGGCTTCAGCATGGAAGACGTGCCGGGATAGACCGCGACGATGCCGCCTTCCTTCGGATGCTCGGGCACCGAGAACAGGGTGATCTGGTCGTCGCCGAAGCCGGCGGCCTTGAGGCGTTCGGCGATCTGGGCGGCGGCCTGGGTGCAGCCGCCGTTGGCGGGATTGGCGGCGGAGGTGATCGAGGTGTCGGTTTCGACCAGTTCCTTGTACAGGTCGAAGAACTGCTTCTGGTCGGGGCGAAGCTCGCCCATGGTGCCGGTGGGCACCTGCGCCGCCGCCGAACCTGCCACGAACGCCGCGGTCGCGGCCGCGAGCAATGCGAATTTCATGAGCTTCTCCCCGAGTGAGTGTTCCCAGCCGTCAATCTTGCTCCCTGACGGGCCGGGATGGGGGTGAAGAAGGTCATGCAGCCGCCTACATATCCGGGGTATCAGCCTCGATGACCTTCATCGCCTCGTCGGCCTTGCGCTGGGATTCGCGGATTTCCGCAGCGGATGCGCGATGCGGAACGCCTTGTTTGCAAAGGTCGATATAGGTTCCGCTTTGCCAGTCGACAAGCTCGTGGCACGGGTCGGGATCGCGGCGACCATACGCGTTGGAATTCAACTGCGTCGGAGCGGCAGCGGGTGCAGCTTGAACCGGCGGCGGCACGGTTCTGGATTGCGACGCTTGCGTAGCTGCTTTCGCGGCTTCGGCCGCGGCCTGCATCCGCGCTTGCTGTTGAAGGGGAATCTGACGAATCGTCGAGAAGATCGTGTTGATGCCCCAGAGGGCCAGCAGCAGTGCGAACGCCGCGATGGCCAGCTTGGCCGCCAGCGCGAATCCCAATGCAGCCGCGGTCTTCGAGACGCGACGGCGACCGTGGCCGCGAATTCGGTCCTCCGCCGCGACTATGAGCCTCTCGGCCGCATGGTCGAGCAAGGCTTTGGCATGCGTCTGTGCAGAAGCACTCGAGAGGAGCGTGGAAGCGCCGCGGCGCCAGCGTGCATTTGGATTCGGTTCCGCAACCGGCTCGGGCAGTGGCCCGAGCATGGCGCGCAGATCATCGCCATCGATCAGTCGAACGTGACCTTGTTTGGTCGCGGCTTCGATCGCCGCGCGGGTGAATTCGCCGCTTGTGACCAGGATGGCGCCCGTGGCGCCTTCGTTGACCATCACGCCCATCAACTCATGCACCGCGTTGTGCGGCACCTGCATGGCGTTCCAGTGCTTGCTCTGGACGAGGATGTATTCATCGCCCTTGCGCAGCTTTAGATCGATGCCGCCATCAAACTTGCGACCGCTGCCGCCAGTGCCGACATGCTCTACCGCATAGCCTTCTCGCCGGTAATGCTCGGCGAGCATGGATTCCAGGCGATCCCAGGCGATGCGGCTAAGCGCATCGTTGCGGCGATTGCGAACGGATTTAAGTCCCCCAGCCAATCCGCCCCCACGGATTTGCTTTCGATCAACCTAGCATGGCCAACGCATCGAGCGAAAAAGTGAACCTGATCCAGTTTCAGACCCGTAGACCACCGCCCGCCTGATCCAGGTCAAGGCGTGCGCGCGGGGATCGCGCGAGGCTGCACGCATGCCCTGCCCC
>JBGAHT010000091.1:0-4998 GCA_044226035.1 Thermomonas sp.
GTCTCGAACGGATACAGCAGCGTGCGATGGCAGAAGATGTGCGCGAACAGCTTGCCGCCCGGCCGCAACCAGCCACCGATGCGATCGAGCAGCACCTCGTAGTTGCGCATGTGCTCGAACATCTCGATGGACACGCAACGGTCGAACGCGGCGGCCGGCAGTTCGAGCCGGTTCGCGTCGCAGGTGAGCACGCGCACGTTGGCGAAGCCGCGCTCGCGGCAGCGCTGCTCGATGAAACGGCGTTGCGGCGCGGAATTCGAGACCGCGGTGATGCGCGCGTTCGGATGGCGTTCGGCCATCCACAGCGTCAACGAACCCCAGCCGCAGCCGAGTTCGAGGATGTCCTGCCCGTCCGCCAGCTGCGCGCGCTCACCGTACAGCGCGAGCATCGCCTCCTCGGCTTCGGCGAGGGTCTCGCTCCCGTTCGGATAGAAGCAGCCCGAGTACTTCAGCCTTGGCCCGAGGCAGCGCTCGAAGAACGCCGGCGGCAGCTCGTAATGCTGGCGGTTGGCGGCGTCGGCATGGATCGCCACCGGGCTGCGCCGCAGTTCGGCGACCAGCGCGGCGGCGTGGCGCGCGGCCGCGGCCGGGTCGCCTGCGCATTCGTCGCGCAGGCGTTGCGCGCACTGGCGGCGGATGCCCAGCCGCAGCAGGCCATCGGGAATCCATCCGCGTTCGGCCCAGCCGAGCAATCCCGGCGCGGGACGGTCGCTGGCGAGTTCGAACGCATCGGCGGTGGCGTTCATCGATCCTCCTTGGGAAACCACGGGAACAGCATCGACGTGCTGCGCTGGTAGCGGGCGTAATCCTCGCCGCGGCTGCGCAGGGCCTGCGCCTCGGTGAAGGGGATGCCGCTGATCCAGCGCAGGAATACGTACATCAGCAGCGGCCCGATCCATGCCAGCCATGCGTAGGGGGATCCGACCGCAAGCAGCACGTAGGCGAACCAGTGCAGCCACTCGAAGAAATAGTTGGGATGCCGCGACCAGCGCCACAGACCGTCGCGACAGGTCTTGCCGCGATTCGCGGGATCCGCGCGGAAACGCGCAAGCTGGCGGTCGGCGAGCGTTTCGCCGACGACGCTGCCCAGCCATACCGCGATGCCGGCGATGGCCCACGCGTTCCAGTGTTCGACCGGACTCGCCGCCACCGCGAGGAACGGCAACGAAAACAACGCAACCAGCAGCGCCTGGAACTGGAACATGCCCAGCCACTTCAGCGGCGCGGCGCCCCAGCGCTTGCGCAATTGCGCGTAGCGGCCATCCTCGGCCTCGCCGCGCACGCGGTGCAGCAGGTGCAGGCCGAGGCGCAGTCCCCAGAGGCCGCCGAGCGCGGCGAGCAGCGCGCGCGGCAAGGGCGCGCCCGCGCCGGTCGCCGCGGCCACGACCGCCGCGCCCCCGAGCCCGAACGACCACGCCACGTCGACGATCCCGGCGTTCGCGGTGCGCTGCTGCCGCGCCCAGGCGATGCCCTGCGCGATCGCCGCCAGCGCCCAGACCAGCAACAACTGCTTCCAGGGACTCAGGCGCGCACTCCAAGGGCCGCGCGCGCGGCGCGGGAACCGCCCGCCGCGGCCCTCAGCAACCCCGGCAGGGCGATCGCCCACGCCGAGCCGAGGTAAAGCAGCGCCGGCCATGCAGGATCGTGGAAGGCAAGCGCACCGAATCCGCGCGCCGCCGAGATAGGCCAGCGGACCGCCGACGGCAGCGAACGCGGCCGCGAGCCACGGGCGCGGCGCGAACCACGCCATCGAATGGTTCATCGTCATTGCGAACGCGCACCACAACAACACGATCCACGCCGGCGCCGGCAAGGCGGGAAACGCGGATGCATACGTGAGCAGGCCGGTCCTGGCGGCGATGCCATCCACGAGCAGGCCGCAGGCCAGCGCGGCCAGCACCACGCGTGCGTCCGCGCGACGCGCATGCGAGCAACGCCACTGGACGCCGATGAATGCGATGCAGGCGAGCATGCCGATCCACGCACGGCCATGGCCCGCGCTCCATGCCACCGCGAACCAGGTCGCCTGGTAGCCGAACAGGTTGGCCCAGGAAGCCACCTCAGGCCTCCAGCAACCCGGGCAGGTAGGAATCGCCGCGATAACCCGGTTTCGCCATCAGCAGGTGCGCGACGCCTATCGTGCGTTCGAGGAAGCCGCCTTCGCAGTACGCGAGGTAGAACTCCCACATGCGCAGGAAGCGTTCGTCGAAGCCCTGCGCGCGGATCGCCCCGCGGTTCGCGAGGAAGCGCCGGCGCCAGTCGCGCAAGGTGCGCGCGTAGGACGGACCGAAATCCTCCAGGTGCACCAGCGCGAGGTCGGTGCTGCGGCTCTTCGCCGCGAGCATCGCCGCGATCGAGGGAATGAACGAGCCCGGGAACACGTGGCGCTTGATGAAATCGACCGTGCGCAGCGCCTGCTCGTAGCGATGGTCCTCGATCGTGATGGCCTGCACCAATGCCAGCCCGTCCGGCCTGAGCAGCCGGCCGAGGGTGGCGAAGTAGGCATCGAGGTATTCCGCGCCGATCGCCTCGACCATCTCGATCGATACCAGCTTGTCGTATTCGCCACGCAGGTCGCGGTAGTCGGAGAGCAGCACCGTCACCCGCCCCTGCAACCCGGCCTCGGCGACGCGCCGCGAGGCCAGCGCGTGCTGTTCCCTCGAAATGGTGGTGGTGGTCACCCGGCAGCCGCGGGTCCGGGCGGCGTGGAGGGCGAACCCGCCCCAACCGGTGCCGATCTCGACCACATGGTCGTCGGCACCGATTCGCAGCTTGTCGCAGATGCGATCGAGCTTGCGTTGCGAGGCGCCTTCGAGCGTATCGCCGTCACCGGCGTACAACGCCGAGGAATACATCATGTCTTCGGACAGGAACAGGCGGAAGAACGGATTGCCGAGGTCGTAGTGCTCGGCGATGTTGCGGCGCGCCCCGTCGCGGGTATTGCGGCGCAGCGCGTGCAGCGCGCGCATCGCCAGGCCGCCCAGCCGAGCCGGTCCGCGTTCCATCGCATCGAGCAGGCCGCGGTTGCGCACCAACAATTGCACCAGTCCCACCAGGTCGCTGCAGTCCCAGGCGCCGTCCATGTACGCTTCGGCCGCGCCGACGCTGCCGTTGCGGGCCAGCGCGCGATAGAAGGCGGGGCCGTGCACCGCCAGCCGTGGAACCTCGATCGGCCCGGGCTCGCCGATGCGGTGCGTGCCGAGCGCATCGGACAATTCGACGCCACCGCCGCGCAATGCGTCGAGTCGACGCAGCAGGCGCGCGCGCAGGAAGCGGTCGAGCGTGCCGTAGCCGGCGGCGGGGGCGTGCGCGATGCTGTTCATCGCCGGGTCTCCGGTTTCGGAAGGATGGTCGTGGGCCGGCGTGCGCTTCAGCCACAGCCGCAGCGCCTTGGTGGATGCCGGCGATCACCTGCGCGGTCATCAGCGGATAGCGCCACAGCACGCGCGCAAGGTTCGGCCCATCCAGTGGGCGGCGCTCCAGCGCGAGGGTCGCATCGAACTCGCGCCTGTCGCCGTCGAACACGCCCATGTGCGCCTTGCGGGTCGCCAAGCGGCAGGGTGAACGACCATGCATAGCGCCGGTCCAGCGGCAGGAACGGCGAGACGTGGAACGCCTTGTCGAAGCGCCGTTGCAGCGCCCTGCCCCCGCGCCTGCGCGCGCGCCAGCGAGCAGCACGTAGGCGTGGCGTTCCTTCCACGGCGTGTTGGTGATCTCGGCGACGATACTGTGCAGCGCGCCCGCGGCATCGCCAGCGGTAGTAAGCGACCGGGTTGAAGCCGTAGCCGGCGTAGCGCAGGTGCGCCAGCAGGTACCGCCGGGCCCTTGCAGGCGTTCGCCGAGCAGCGCCTTCGATGCGGTCGCGCACCACCTCGGCCAGGGAATTGCGCGGGATCGCCGGCGCCACGACCAGGCTCGGCCAGGTTGCGGCTTTCCCGCGACCACAGCCAGCGCCCGCGGAAGGCCTCGTCGACTTCATCGAGGTCGAGGTACAGCTGGGCCATGCGGTATTCGAACGCGTGTTCGCGCGGCGCATGCCGGCGATGGCGCACGCGGCCTTCGTAGATCGCGCTGGCCAGCGCGTTCATGCCGCGGCTTCCGACAGCAGGCCCGCACGCGGCCATTCGACCCCGAGCGCGTTCGCGACTTCCACGCCGCTGCGCATGCCGTCTTCGTGGAAACCCCAGCCCCAGTACGCGCCTGCGAACCAGGTGCGGTTGGCGCCCTGGATCTCGCGCTTGCGCGCCTGCGCGGCGACCGCGGCGTGGTCGTGGACCGGATGCCGGTATTCGCGGCGCGCGAGGATTCGCGCGGGATCGATGTCGCGCGTGCGGTTGAGCGTGACCACCAGGGGCGTGTCGCCCGGCAAGCCCTGGAGCAGGTTCATGCAGTAGCTGACCGTGCAGGCCTGCGCGTGATCGGCCGGCACCCACGCATTCCATGCCGCCCATGCCTTGCGGCTCCGCGGCAGCAACCGCGCATCGGTGTGCAGCACGGCCTCGTTGGCCTGGTAGCGGATCGCACCCAGGATGTCGCGCTCGGGATCGCTGGCATCGTCGAGCAGCGCGAGCGCCTGGTCGGAATGGCACGCCAGCACCACCTGGTCGAAGCGTTCGCTGCCCTCATCGCAACGCACGATGGCAGCATGCGCATTGCGTACCACGCCGCGCACCGGGGTGGAGAGGCGCTTGCGCAACTTCCAGCGCGCGGCCAGCGCCTCCACGTAGCGGCGCGAACCGCCACGCACCACCCGCCACTGCGGCCGGCCGGCCACCTGCAGCATCTGGTGGTTGGCCATGAAGCGGACCAGGTACCCCGCCGGGAATTCGAGGATCGCGGCCGCCGGCGACGACCACAACGCGCTCGCCATCGGCACCAGGTGCAGGTCGCGGAACGCCGAGCCATAACGGCCGGCGGCGAGGTATTCGCCGAGCGTCGGGCCCGGGGCCTCGCCCTCCAGCAAAGCCGGCGCATCGCGGTAGAAGCGCGCGAGGTCGC
>JBGAHT010000092.1:0-4196 GCA_044226035.1 Thermomonas sp.
CGCGCCGGCGTCATGCCCAGGCGCGCGGCGCCGGCCTCGTACACGCGCGAGGGCGAACCGTAGCCGGCGTCGTACAGCGCGGCGCTGACGTCGCCGCCTTCGCGCAAGGCGGATTTGAGCTTGCCGAGCTTGCGCTGGGCGAGGTATTCGGCCGGGCTGAGGCCGAAGCGCGCGCGGAAGCGGCGCTGCAGGTGCGCGGGGCTGAGCGCGACCGCGCGACCGAGCTCCTCCAGCGTCGGTTCGCCGCCGTCGAGCAGTCGCCGCGCCCGTTCGAGCTTGTCGTCGGTCTTGTCCATGGCGAAAACGATAACGGGCACCGAAGGCGCCCGCTATCCGATTCCTGCGATGCCCCTCTCCCGTCAGGAGAGGGGTTGGGGTGAGGGGCGAACGAAGCGATTTCCCCCCGCTTGCTTCTCATCCGGCGCTGCGCGCCACCCCGTATCAAGTACGGGGCAGGCTCTTCTCCCGGAGGGAGAAGGAAAAAGCCGGTCACTCCACGCCCGCCCAATGCAGCGGCGAATGCGATTCGGGCAGCACCTGCGCGGTGAGCTGCTGGTTGCCGACCAGCAGGCTCATCGCGTCGCCGAGGATCGCGGCCGATTCGCGCAGTAGCGGGTCCGGGCGGTTTTCCGCGGCCTTCTCGCGCGCGGCGTCCTTGGCGATGTCGCGCTCGCTCGCCTGCAGCCCGTCGTCGGCATCGTCGGCGGCCAGCGGGTCGGCGGCGAGGCCGAGCTGCTTGCGTTCGGCTTCGCGCTGCTTGCGCTTGGCATCGTCGCGGTCGCGTTCGGCGCGGCGCTCGGCCTCGTTGAGCGAGATGTACTTCTTGTCCTGCTCGGCGCGGAACTGGGCGACGTCCTCGGCCCACCACTGGTATTCCGGGTCGTGCGCGACGCGCGCTTCGTGCCTCTGCTCGAGCTGCGGCACGATCGCGCTGAAGTTGCCGTACTGCACGTGCGGCGCGGAGGCGATGCGGGTCCACGGCAAGGCGTTGTCGTAGGTGCTTTCGCCGAATTCGCTCGCGTCCACCGTCACCGGGAAGGCGATGTCCGGGGCCACGCCCTTGTTCTGCGTGCTGCTGCCGCCGGGCAGGAAGAACTGGGCGATGGTCAGCTTCACCTGGCCGTACTGCGAACCGTCGTTGGCCGGCCAGCGGTCGAGGTCGACCAGGTTCTGCACCGTGCCCTTGCCGAAGGTGTTCTCGCCGATGATCAGGCCGCGGCCGTAGTCCTTGATCGCGCCGGCGAAGATCTCCGAGGCGGAGGCCGAACCGCGGTTCACCAGCACCGCGAGCGGGCCGTCCCAGGCCACGCCGGCGTTGTCGTCGCCGTCGACGCTGACCCGGCCGCTGGATTCGCGCACCTGCACCACCGGGCCCTTGTCGATGAACAGGCCGGTGAGGTTCACCGCCTCGTCGAGCGAACCGCCGCCGTTGTTGCGCAGGTCGATCACCACGCCGTCGACGTTCTCGGTCTTGAACTGCGCGAGCAGCCTGGCCACGTCGCGCGTGGCCGAGGCGTAGTCGCCGTTCTGGTCGCGGCGGCCTTCGAAGTCCTGGTAGAACGCCGGCAACTCGATCACGCCGATGCGGTGCGCGGGCACGCCGCCGGCGGCCGGCAGGTCGATGAGCTTGGATTTCGCCGCCTGTTCCTCCAGGCGGATGCGCGCGCGGGTCAGCTGCAGCAGGTTCGGCTTGCTGTCGAGGCCGGCCTGCGGCGGGATGATGTCGAGCCGCACCTGGGTGCCCTTCGCGCCCTTGATCTTTTCGACCACGTCGTCGATGCGCCAGCCGACCACGTCCTCCATCGGCCCGCTGCTGCCCTGCCCGACCGCGACGATGCGGTCGCCCGGCTGCAGCTTCTTGCTCAGCGCGGCCGGCCCGCCGGGCACGATCTCGCGCACCACCACGACGTCGTCCTGCTTCTGCAGCACCGCGCCGATGCCTTCGAGCGACAGCGACATCTGCTGGTTGAAGCGCTCGGCGGTGCGCGGGTTGAAGTAGTCGGTGTGCGGGTCGATCGCGTTGGTGTAGGCGTTGAGGAAGCTCTGGAACGCGTCCTCGCCGTTGAGGTCGGCGGCGGACTTGGCCAGGTTCGCGTAGCGCTTGTCGAGGGTCTTGCGGATCTGGTCAGGCGCCTGGCCCGCGAGCTTGAGCCGCAGCCAGTCGTTCATCACCGACTGCTTCCACAGCGTGTCCAGTTCCTGCGAACTCGCCCACGGCGATTTCTCGCGGTCGTAGTACCAGCGGTCGTTGCCGTCGAAATGGAAGATGTCCTGCTTCAGCAGCGAGCGCGCGTAGGCCGAGCGCTGGTCCACGCGCTGCTTGTACAGGGCGAAGATCGCCTGCGCCGGGGCCGAGTCGCCGGACTTGATGTCGTCGTCGAGGGTGGTCTTGTACGGGTCGAAGCCGGCGATGTCCTGCGCGGTGAAGAACATCTTGCTGCCGTCGAGCGACTCGAGGTAGCGCTTGAGGATGTCGGCGGACAGCGCGTCGTCCAGCGCCACCGGGCGGTAGGCGTAGCGGCTGTTCGACAGCAGGCCGTAGACCAGTTTGGAGGTGGTCGCCTGCTCGGCGGTGGCGCCGGCGACGGAGGTGCCGCTGTCGGCGCGCGCGAGCAGCGCGACCGGGGCGGTGAGGGCGAGGGCGAGCAGCAGGGGGGTCTTCATCGAGGACTCGCGGCGCGGGGCCATGTTCGTGGGGACAGCATCGGGATGGATTCGGACCCGCGGCAGTGCCGGAAGTTGCATGCCGCGGGCGCCTCCGGGCCACTCTAGCCCGGTTCCGTGGCCCGGAAGTGAACGGATCGTCGGTTCGTGACCACCGTCCATCGCGGGCTCGGCGGACATGCCCACCCTCGCCCGCCCGGAACTTGCCTGCGCGCTGGTGATACTTTAGTGTCACTCCATGCGCACCGAACTGGTCACCACCCTCAAGCGGCAAGCCACCGACCTGCTCGCGGACATCGAGCGCGACAGGAAGCCGATCCTGATCACGCAGCACGGTTTGCCGAGCGCCTATCTGGTCGATGTCGAGAGCTACCAGCTGCAGCAGGAACGCATGGCCGTCCTCGAAGGCATCGCCCGCGGCGAGATGGCCATCGCGGAAGGACGCACCCTGAGCCAGGCCCAGGCCGAGAAACGCCTGGCGCGATGGCTCAAGTAATCTGGACCGAGCCCGCGGTCGCGGATCTGGACGCCATCGCCGATTACATCGCGCTGGAAAACCCCGACGCCGCCCGTGCCCTCGTCCAACGCGTGGTGGCGCACGTCCGGCAACTCGCCGATCACCCCGAAAGCGGCAGCCGTCCGGGCGAGTTGGGTTCGCGCAGCCGCTATCGGCAGATCGTCGAACCGCCTTGCCGCGTGTTCTATCGCTTCGACGGCAAGCGCGTCTTCGTCGTCCACGTCATGCGCACCGAACGCATCCTCAGGCGCAGTGCGTTGAATCGAGGCAAACCCAAGCCATGAGAACCCACGGCAGCTTGAGCAAGTGGAACGACGACCGCGGATTCGGTTTCGTTACTCCCGCGAGCGGCGGCGCTGAACTCTTCGTCCACATTTCCGCTTTCCGAAACGGGTGCCGACGGCAAGACGCGCGCCGTGAAGATCATGCGCCCGGGCCAGCAACCGCGGGCCCGATCTGCGCGACACGCGCCGCGGGAGAAGAAGTCCACGGGCGTCGTGAATACAATCATCGCCGTCTCGCTGATTGGAATCATCCTTGGCTACGGTTACACGCGTTTCAAGGAGCCGGTCGATTCCCCCGCGCCCGCGACGATTGCCGCTGCCACCCGGGCCGACCCTCCTCCATTCAAGTGCGACGGTCGAACGATGTGCTCGCAAATGACTTCATGCGCGGAAGCGCGCTATTTCATCCGGCATTGTCCGAATACCAGGATGGACGGCAACCACGACGGAGAGCCTTGCGAGCAGCAGTGGTGCAACGCGGATTGATCCGCAAACCGGAACTCAGACGATCCCCGCCGCCTGCCGGTCCGCGTGGTAGCTCGAGCGCACCATCGGCCCCGAGGCCACGTGCGAGAAGCCGAGCGAGTAGCCGTAGGTTTCCAGTTCCTTGAACTCTTCCGGCGTCCAGTAGCGCAGCACCGGATGGTGGTGCGCGCTCGGCTGCAGGTACTGGCCGATCGTCACCATCTCCACGTCGTGCGCGCGCAGGTCGCGCAGCGTCGCCTGCACCT
>JBGAHT010000025.1:0-34807 GCA_044226035.1 Thermomonas sp.
CGCTGGTCGCGCAACTCGACAAGAAGGTGCAGGACCAGCGCGGGCGCGAACAGGCGCTCGGGCGCGACGCGAAGGCGTTGGAACGCGTGCTCGCGCAATTGCGAGCCGCCGCCGCGCGCGCCGAACGCGAACGCCGCGAAGCCGCCGAACGCGCCGCGCGCGCCGCCGAGCAGGCCCGGCGCGAGGGCAAGCCGGCGCCGCCCGCGCCCAAGCCCTACGCCGGTGCCGCGCCGATCCAGGTCGGCGGCCTCGGCTGGCCGTTGTCGGGCAGCCTGCTCGCGCGCTTCGGCGGGACCTTGCCGGACGGGCGCCGCAGTTCCGGCCTGCTCATCGCCGCCGCGGCAGGCACCCCGGTGCGCGCGGTCGCCGACGGCCGCGTGGTGTTCGCCGAATGGATGTCCGGCTACGGCCTGATCTGCATCCTCGACCACGGCAACGGCGACATGAGCCTGTACGCCTACAACGACGCGCTGCTGCGCAACGTCGGCGACGACGTGCGCCGCGGCGACCCGGTCGCCAGCGTCGGCAATTCCGGCGGCCAGGGCCGGCCCGCGCTGTATTTCGAATTGCGCCGCAACGGCAGCCCGGTCGATCCGGCGGCGTGGCTGCGCGCGCATTGAAACCCTCCCGTTCGTGGTGAGGAGGGTTTGTCGAAGTCGAAGACTGAGCAAACCTGCCTCGAACCACCCTTCGAGACGCCGGACTCGGCCTTCGGCCTCGATCCGGCTCCTCAGGGCGAACGGTCATGGACTCAAGCGAAGCTTGCGCTCACCGCATATTCGGATTCGACCCGCATAATCGCCCGGAACCCCCGCTCGCGGTGGCGGTCAGATACCGCAATCGCGTCGCCATTCCCCGGAGTCCCCGCATGCGTCGTATCGCCCCGCTCTGGTTGTCGCTCGCGCTGTGCCTGTCCGCCGCGCAGGCGCAGGAACAGTCGCCGCCCGGCGACGCGAACCCGCGCGCGGTCGCCTCCAGCGACGATCCGGACGCGGTCGAAAGCGAGACCACGAAAGTGCCGTTGGCCGAGATCCGCCGCTACGTCGGCGTGTACGACGCGATCAAGCAGGCCTACGTCGATCCGGTCGACGACCACAAGCTGATGCAGTCGGCGATCAAGGGCCTGCTGCTCGACCTCGATCCGCACAGCGCGTATCTGGAGAAATCCGACGCCGAGGCCTTCGACGAGGAAACCAGCGGCGCCTACGACGGCATCGGCGTCGAAGTGATGGCGCTGCCCGACGGCTCGGTGAAGATCGTCTCCGCGATGGACGACACGCCGGCGGCGAACGCCGGCCTGCGCTCGGGCGACACGATCATCGCCGTCGACGGCAAGGACCTCACGCCCGCGGACGCCGCCGGTCCCGGGCCGCTGCGCGGCAAGCCCGGCACGTCGGTGAAGCTGAAGGTGGTGCGCGAGGGCGTGCCCAAGCCGTTCGACGTCACCCTCAAGCGCGACACCATCCGCGTGGCCAGCGTGCGCAGCCGCATGCTCGAACCCGGCTACGGCTACATCCGCATCAGCCAGTTCCAGGCCGATACCGCCGCCGATTTCGAGAAGAACCTCGACAAGCTGCAGGCCCAGTCCGGCGGCAAGCTGCGCGGCCTGGTGCTCGACCTGCGCAACAACCCGGGCGGGCTGCTCACCTCCGCGGTGCAGATCGCCGACGACCTGCTCGACAGCGGGGTGATCGTCAGCACGCGCGGGCGCATGCCCGGGAACGACGCGACCTTCCGCGCCACGCCGGGCGACCGCATGCACGGCGCGCCGGTGGTGGCATTGGTGGACGCGGGTTCGGCGAGCGCGACCGAAGTGCTTTCCGGCGCGCTGCGCGACCTGCACCGGGCGAAGATCGTGGGCAGCCGCACTTTCGGCAAGGGCCTGGTGCAGACGCTGCTGCCGCTGGACAACGGCGATTCGGTCAAGCTCACCACCGCGCGCTATTACACGCCCAGCGGCAAGTCGATCCAGGGCGTGGGGATCGTGCCGGACGTGGTGCTGAAGCCGGACAAGGCGACCGCGGACAAGGACGCGGCGGACGGCGACGTGCCCTACACCGAAGCTTCGCTGCCCGGGCATTTGCACGGCGAGGACGAGGACGATGCCGGCACCAACGCGGGCGACGTGCTGCCCGGCGATGCGCCGATCACCGCGGCGCTGCAGGAACTCAAGGGGCCGGTGGCGCAGGCGGAGACGAAGCCGAAGGGTTGAGTCGCGGAATCATGTAGCCCGGGTAAGCGAAGCGCACCCGGGAAGCGGGTTTACAACGAGGATCATCCCGGGTGCGGCCTGCGGCCTTACCCGGGCTGCGTTGCTATTGTCCCGAACCGATCGGGGCGTGGTAGACGTAGCCCGAGCGTAAGTTCTTCTCGGCCCTCGCTTGATCGACCACCATCAATCTGCCGGGTGTGTACAGATTGTACCCGGGGTGGTCTTCGACGAAAGACGAATTCCCAGCCAAAGCCTCGACGTTGGCAACAAGCACTTTAGGATGCGACATGGTGCCGGTGCTTATTTCGTGAACCCCTGGTTCCACGAAGAAACGGGTGAATTCGCCGCTGCGTAGGTCGGCGACATGCTGACCATCAAGGAAGACTCGATGCGTCCATGCTGCACCCTTGAGCGAACTCCATCGATAAACGACCACCGATGCCTTGCCGGGTTCGACTTGCACGGGAACATCGGCATATTTCGGACCGCCCGATGACGCGCAGGCGCTGCAGAGCAACAGGAAAGAACAGAACGCAACCTTGATTGCCGTCTTCATCTCGTCGTCCTCTTTCTGTTTCCTGATTCCTACCTCGGCTTCGCCGGCAACGGGAACGGCGTGACCACCGCTTCACCGGTGGCGGCGTCGCGGATCGCGGATTGGCCCTTCTTCTCCACTTCCTCCACCCGCACGATGCTCTGCATCGGCAGGTGCAGCACGCGGGTGTCGCCGAATTCGTCGCGCAGGCGTTCCTCGGTCGGATCGACGACCACGCCGTCGCGGGTGTCGAACACCAGCTCGGCGACTTCGGTGAAGCCCCACAGCGAGCTCGCCGCCACGCGCTTCGCGTACAGCTCGTACACGCGCCCGGCGTTGAGGAAGGTCACCTTGTACAGCGGCTTGCGCATGCGCGGATTATAGGGATCAGGGATCGGGGGCCAGGGATCAGGGAGTCGCGTCGGCTCCCTGCTCATCCCTGACCTCTGATCTCTGACCCCTGACCCTGCTCAGAAACCCTTCTGCCGGCGCAGCCGCCGTTCCACCGCGCGCCGCACCAGCAGCGCATACGCGACGCCGAACAGGAAGCCGGCGACGTGCGCGGCCCAGGCGACCATGCCGAACGCCGGGCCGATGTAGGCGAACACCACCTGCAGCAGCGCCCAGATGCCGATCAGCAGCGAGGCCGGCGCGCGCACGAATTCGAGGAACAGCCCCAGCGGCAGCACCACGCCCAGGCGCGCGCGCGGGAACAGCGCGAGGTAGGCGCCGATCAGCGCGGAGATCGCGCCGCTGGCGCCGATGATCACGCGCCCGGGGCCGGGCAGCAGCAGCACCGCGGCGAGGTTGGCCACCGCGCCGCCGAGCAGGAACAGCAGCAGCACCCGCCACGAACCCATCGCCTTCTCCGCCGGCAGGCCGAAGATCAGCAGGAACACGAGGTTGCCGAGCAGGTGCGCCCAGCCGGCGTGCAGGAACAGGGCGGTGAACAGGCGCAGCACGGCCTGCAGGTCGAGGCGGGTGCCGGGGCCGCCGTCGAGCGCGCCCCAGGCCTGGAGCAGGACCTGCTGCGCCGCCGGGGTCCGCGTGCTGTACCAGAAGAACGCCAGCCACAGCAGCCCGAACAGCAGCGGGCAGGCCCAGCGCAGGCTCGGGCGGTGGCGGCGGGGGAGGCTGACGAACATGAACAGCTCCGGGCAAATCCGCCCCGTTTTCGGGATTCGGGGATGTTACCGAAGGGTTAAACCTTCGCTATAGTATGGTCGGCGTCGACCGTCGGGAGGGAGAATCCGATGGATGCCGGTGCAGGCTGCGCGCGGCGCGGCCACACAGACCCAAAAATCCATCGGAGACCGTTCCATGTCCAACGCTTCCCGTTTCACCCAGTTTTCCGCGCTGGCGGTCGGTATCGCCGGCGCGCTGGCCTTCGGCCAGGTCCATGCCTCGGGCTTCCAGCTGCGCGAGAACAGCGTCAAGAACCTCGGCCGTGGCCAGGCGGGCACCGCGGTCGCCAACGGCGATGCCTCGGTGGTCAGCAACAACCCCGGCGCGATGGGCTTCATCGACCAGAACACGATCCAGGCCGACGTCACCGTCATCGACCTGACCGCCGACTTCAACGGCAATGCCTATACCCACCTCGCCGCCGGCGCGCCTTGCCCCTCCGCGGGCTGCATTCCGGTCAGCGGCGGCGACGGCGGGGATCCCGGCGATGCGACTCCGGTCCCGGCGATCGCCGCGGTGTTCCCGCTGCATGGCGCGTTCGAGAAGCTGACCCTCGGCGCCAGCATCGGCGCGCCGTTCGGCCTCAAGACCGAATACGACAGCGACTGGGTCGGCCGCTACAACGCGGTCACCTCGGACGTGAAGACCGTCGACCTGACCCTGTCCGCGGCGGTCAAGCTGGATCCGCGCTTCTCGGTGGGCCTCGGCTTCATCTACGAGAAGGCCGACGTCACCCTGTCGAACATGGTCGACTACGGCCTGATCATGGCCTCCGCCGGCATTCCCGGCTCGATCCCGGGCACGGCCGACGGCCTGGCCAAGGTCAGCGGCAATTCGCACGGCTTCGGCTGGGTCGCCGGCTTCGAATGGCGCCCGACCGACCGCTTCGCGGTCGGCTACTCGCACCGTTCCGAGATCGACCAGGACATCAAGGGCGACGCCACCTTCAACGCGCCGGCCTCGTTCGCGGGCGCCCAGCCGCTGTTCCAGCAGATGGCCGCGCAGTGCCTGATGGCGCCGCCGACCAACCCTTGCTACGCGCAGCTGCCGACCCTGCTCGCGCTCGGCAACGGCTTCGTGCCGACCAACGCCACCGCCGCGCTGACCACGCCGAGCATCGATACCCTCAGCCTGCGCTACGACTTCACCGATTCGTTCCGCCTGATGGGCGACGTGCAGCGCACCGACTGGCATTCGCTGCGTTCGGTCGACATCCATTTCGCCAACCCCTACCAGGCGCCGTCGAGCGAAGCGTTCGAGTGGAACGACAGCACGCTGGTGTCGCTGGGCGCGGAATGGGACATCAACCCGGCCTGGACCCTGCGTGGCGGCATCGCGAAGGACCAGACCCCGACCCACGACGACACGCGCACCCCGCGCCTGCCGGACAACGATCGCACCCTGTTCTCGATCGGCGCGACCTGGCATGCGACCGATGCGTTCAGCGTCGACGCCGCCTACCAGCGCATCAACATCAAGACCCCGAGCATCGATGCGTTCAGCTCGCTCGGCACGGAGTTGATCGGCAAGTTCAGCGGCCACGCCGACCTGTTCGGCGTCTCGGCGCAGTACCGGTTCTGATCGGGGTGTCCTGATCCATCGCGTCATCGTGACGAAAAAGCCCCGCTTCGGCGGGGCTTTTTTTGCGGCTCTCAATCTGTAGGAGCGCTCTCGAGCGCGACCGGAATCCTTGCATCGCCTCGCAGTCGCGCTCCAGCGCGCTCCTACAACCCCGCTTCGGCGCTGATTAATCCCCCAGCGTCAACAGGCTCGCATTGCCGCCGGCCGCGGTGGTGTTCACGGTCACCGTCTTCTCGGTGGCGAAGCGCGGCAGGTAGTGCGGGCCGCCGGCCTTGGGGCCGGTGCCGGACAACTTCTGCCCGCCGAACGGCTGCACCCCGACCACCGCGCCGATCTGGTTGCGGTTGACGTAGATGTTGCCGACGTTGGCGCGCGACACGATGCGGTCGACGGTCTCGTCGATGCGCGAATGGATGCCCAGCGTCAGCCCGTAGCCGGTGGCGTTGATCGCATCGATCACCTGGTCCAGTTCGTCGGCCTTCCAGCGGATGACGTGCAGCGCCGGGCCGAAGTTCTCGCGGGTGAGTTGCGAGATCGACTGCAGTTCCCACGCGCGCGGGGCGAAGAAGGTGCCGTGTTCCGCGCCGGCGCCGAGTTTCGCCTCGGCGATGGGCTTCGCGGTCGCGGCCATCTTCGCCGCGTGTTCGTCGAGCAGGGCCTTCGCGTCGGCATCGATCACCGGACCGACGTCGGTCGAGAGCTGGCCGGGGTCGCCGACGGAGAGTTCGGCCATCGCCCCGGCGAGCATGTGGACCACCTTGTCGGCGATGTCCTCCTGCACGAACAGCACGCGCGCGGCCGAACAGCGCTGGCCGGCGGAGGTGAACGCGGACGCGAGCGCGTCCTTCACCAGTTGCTCGGGCAGCGCCGAGGAGTCGGCGATCAGCGCGTTCTGGCCGCCGGTTTCGGCGATCAGCACGCCGATCGCGGCATCGCGCGCGGCGAGCGCGCGGTTGATCGCGCGCGCGGTGTCGGTGGAGCCGGTGAAGGCCACGCCGGCCACGCGCGGGTCGCGGGTCAGCGCCGCGCCGACGGTGGCGCCGTCGCCGGGCAGGAACTGCAGCACGTCCTTCGGCACGCCGGCTTCGTGCAGCAGCTTCACCGCCTCGAAGCCGACCAGGTTGGTCTGCTCGGCGGGCTTGGCGATCACGCTGTTGCCGGCGGCGAGCGCGGCCGCGACCTGGCCGGCGAAGATCGCCAGCGGGAAGTTCCACGGCGAGATGCACACGAACACGCCGCGGCCGGACAGTTGCAGCGAGTTCGATTCGCCGGTCGGGCCGGGCAAGGGTTCGACCGCGAACTGGCGGCGCGCCTCGGCCGCGTAATAGCGCAGGAAATCCACCGCCTCGCGCACTTCGGCGACGCCGTCGGGAAGGGTCTTGCCGGCCTCGCGCGTGCACAGTGCGATGAACTGCGGCATGCGCGCTTCCAGCAGGTCGGCCGCGTGCTCGAGGATGGCCGCGCGCGAGGCCACCGGCGTGCGGTCCCAGGCCGGTTGCGCGGCGACCGCGTTCTGCAGCGCCTTCTCGACGGTCGCGGCATCGGCGGGTTGCCACTGGCCCACGACCTGGCGGCGGTCGGCGGGATTGGTGACGTCGACCGTCGCGGCCGTCGGCTGCGCGCCCGGCACGAGCGGGATCGCGCGCCAGTCGCCGGTGGTCGCGGCGTTCACCTGTTCGGCGAGCGTGCGCAGCTGGTCGTCGTTGGCGAGGTTGATGCCCATGGAATTGTCTCGTTCGGAGCCCTGGCTGCGGTACAGCGCCAGCGGCGGGGGAATGCGCGGGTGCGGGATGGAGGCGAACGCGGACACGGTTTCGACCGGGTCGCGCACCAGTTCCTCCACCGGCACCTTCTCGTCGGTGATGCGGTTGACGAAGCTGGAATTCGCGCCGTTCTCCAGCAGCCGGCGCACCAGGTACGGCAGCAGGTCCTCGTGCGAACCCACCGGCGCGTACACGCGGCAGGGCACGTCGAGGCGTTCGCGCGGGATCACCTCCGCGTACAGGTCGTCGCCCATGCCGTGCAGCTTCTGGAATTCGTACCAATGTGTTTTTCCTTCTCCCTCCGGGAGAAGGTGGCGCGAAGCGCCGGATGAGGGTTCGGCGCGAGCAGAAGCGTCCGGCGAACCCGGACCCTCACCCCCAACCCCTCTCCCGGCGGGAGAGGGGAGCATGACCTGCGCCATGCGGTGGATCGCGGCGATGGTCTGCGCGTTGTGGGTGGCGAACATCGGGTAGATCGCGTCGCTGTTCGCGAGCAGCCGGCGCGCGTTGGCCTGGTAGCTGACGTCGGTGTTGGGCTTGCGCGTGAACACCGGGTAGCCGGCCTGGCCCTCGACCTGCGCGCGCTTCACTTCCGAATCCCAGTACGCGCCCTTCACCAGCCGCACCGGGATGCGCCGGCCGAGCCTGCGCGCCTGTTCGGCGATGTAGTCGATCACGAACGGCGCGCGCTTCTGGTAGGCCTGCACGACGATGCCGAAGCCGTTCCAGCCCTGCAGCGAGGGATCGGCCAGCACCTGGAAGATCAGGTCCAGCGAGAGCTCGAGGCGGTCGGTTTCCTCGGCGTCGATGGTCAGGCCGATGCCGTGCCGCTTCGCGAGCTGCGCGAGTTCGAGCAGGCGCGGGCCGAGTTCGGCCAGCACGCGTTCGCGCTTGGCGTGCTCGTAGCGCGGGTGCAACGCGGACAGCTTGACCGAGATGCTGGGCGCGGCGAACACGTCGGGGAACGGGCCGGTTGCGCCGATCGCGTCGATCGCCTTGCGGTAGGCGACCAGGTAACGGTCGCCGTCGGTCTGGGTCAACGCGCCCTCGCCGAGCATGTCGAAGGAATAGCGGTAGGCGGCGTTGGCGCCCTTGCGGCTGCGCGCCAGCGCCTCGGAGATGGTCCGGCCCATGACGAACTGGTGGCCCATGATCCGCATCGCCTGGCGCACCGCCAGCCGCACCACCGGTTCGCCCACCCGCCCGACCAGGCGCTTGAACGCGCCGTGCACGTCGCGCTTGGTGCCGTCGGCGAGGTCGACCAGGCGGCCGGTGAGCATCAGGCCCCAGGTCGAGGCGTTGACCAGCACCGAATCGGACTGGCCGAGGTGGCGCTTCCAGTCGGCCTCGCCGAGCTTGTCGCGGATCAGGCGGTCCGCGGTCTCGGGGTCGGGGATGCGCAGCAGCGCCTCGGCCACGCACATCAGCAGCACGCCCTCCTCGCTACCCAGGTCGTACTGGCGCATGAAGGCCTCGATCGCGCCCTGGTCGGCGGCGCGGGCGCGCACCCTGCGCACGAGGTCGGCGGCGGTGGCCTGGACCGCGGCGCGGTCGGCCTCGCTCCAGTCGGGATGGGGCTGGCGCGCGGCGGCGAGCAGCCCGCGCACGTGTTCGGCCTCGTCCAGCGTCCAGGCGGCGGTAATGGCCGCGCGCGCGGGTTCCGGGGGCGCGGGAAGTTCGGGCGAAAGGATCCGGGTCACGCGTCGGGCTCGGGCGGTAGCGGTTCATTCTAGCCGCCGCGGACGCCCGGCCGCAGGCTCGGCTTGCCGCTTCGCCCCCCTGACCGCTACCATTTCACGGTTCAATCACCGCTACTTTCCTCGTGCGCGGGCCATCGGCCGCATGCGCCCGCGCGACGATTCCCCGGGGCACAGAGAACATGAAGCAGACGCGTAGGTTGCGATGGGGCTTGGCTGCGGCCGCGATGGCGCCGGCCTGGGCATGGGCCGCCGACACCGACTGGAGCGCGGCTCCGCACCGCTGGCAGTTGAACATGGGCCGGGGCGCGACCAGCACCTCCCAGATCGCCTACGAGTCGCACATGATCGTGCTCGGCATCTGCGTGGTGATCGGCATCATCGTGTTCGGCGCGATGGCCTACGCGATGTTCAAGTTCCGCAAGTCCAAGGGCGCGGTCGCGGCGCAGTTCACCCACAACACCAAGGCCGAGATCGTATGGACCACGATCCCGGTGCTGATCCTGATCGGCCTGGCGTGGCCGGCGACCCACAACCTGATCCGCATGTACGACACCCGCAATGCCGAGATGACCGTGAAGGTCACCGGCTACCAGTGGATGTGGAAGTACGAATACCTCGGCGAAGGCGTGTCCTACACCAGCCGCCTCGCCCGTCGCAGCGACGACCTGCGCCAGAGCGGCGGCATCATCGACGCCGCGCAGGATCCGAACTACCTGCTCGAAGTCGACCACCCGCTGGTGCTGCCGGTCGGCACCAAGGTGCGCTTCGTGGTCACCGCCGACGACGTGATCCACGCCTGGTGGGTGCCCGCGCTCGGCTGGAAGCAGGATGCCATCCCCGGCATCGTCAACGAGGCCTGGGCCAGCGTCGACCAGCCCGGCATCTACCGCGGCCAGTGCGCCGAGCTGTGCGGCAAGGACCACGGCTTCATGCCGGTGGTGGTGAAGGCGGTGACCAAGGCCGAGTTCGCGCAATGGCTCGCCGCCGAGAAGGCGAAGAACGCCCCGCCGACCCCGCCCCCGGCTCCGGCCGCGGCACCTGCGCCCGCACCCGCGCCCGCGCAGACCGAGCCACCGGCGGCTACCGCCGCGACGACCCCGGCCCCCACGCCGGCCCCCGCCGGCTGACCGCCGCACCGAACACGCATCCGAGGTAGGACATGTCCGCCACGCATCCCGCCGCCGTCGACCACCACCACGACGACCACGACCACAAGCCCGGTTTCTTCGAGCGTTGGTTCTTCTCCACCAACCACAAGGACATCGGCACCCTGTACCTGCTGTTCGCGTTCACGATGGTGATCGTGGGCGCGGCGTTCTCGGTGGTGATCCGCGCCGAGCTGGCCGAACCGGGCCTGCAGTTCGTCAAGCCCGAGTTCTTCAACCAGATGACCACCATGCACGCGCTGGTGATGATCTTCGGCGCGATCATGCCGGCGTTCGTGGGCCTGGCGAACTGGATGGTGCCGCTGCAGATCGGCGCGCCGGACATGGCGCTGCCGCGCATGAACAACTGGTCGTTCTGGATCATGCCGTTCGCCTTCGGCCTGCTGCTGCTGACGTTCTTCATGCCCGGCGGCGCGCCCGCGGGCGGCTGGACCATGTACCCGCCGCTGATGCTGCAGGGCGGCACCAACGTCGCGTTCGCGGTGTTCGCCATCCACATGATGGGCATCAGCTCGATCATGGGCGCGATCAACATCATCGCGACCATCCTCAACATGCGCGCGCCCGGCGTGGACCTGCTGAAGATGCCGATCTTCTGCTGGACCTGGCTGATCACCGCGTTCCTGCTGATCGCGGTGATGCCGGTGCTCGCCGGCGCGGTGACCATGCTGCTCACCGACAAGTACTTCGGCACCAGCTTCTTCAGCGCGGCCGGCGGCGGCGACCCGGTGATGTACCAGCACATCTTCTGGTTCTTCGGCCACCCCGAGGTCTACATCATGATCCTGCCCGCCTTCGGCGTGGCCAGCGAGATCATCCCGACCTTCAGCCGCAAGCCGCTGTTCGGCTACCAGGCGATGGTGTACGCGACCGCCGCGATCGCGTTCCTGTCGTTCATCGTGTGGGCGCACCACATGTTCACCGTCGGCATGCCGCTCGGCGGCGAGATCTACTTCATGTTCGCGACCATGCTGATCTCGGTGCCGACCGGGGTGAAGGTGTTCAACTGGGTGAGCACGATGTGGAAGGGCTCGCTCAGCTTCGAGACGCCGATGCTGTGGGCGGTGGCGTTCGTGATCCTGTTCACCATCGGCGGCTTCTCCGGGCTGATGCTCGCGATCGTGCCGGCCGACTTCCAGTACCACGACACCTACTTCGTGGTCGCGCACTTCCACTACGTGCTGGTCACCGGCGCGCTGTTCGCGATCATCGGCGCGATCTACTACTGGTGGCCGAAGTGGACCGGGCGCATGTACAGCCAGTTCTGGAGCAAGTTCCACTTCTGGTGGAGCGTGGTGTTCGTGAACGTGCTGTTCTTCCCGCAGCACTTCCTCGGCCTGGCCGGCATGCCGCGCCGCATCCCGGACTACAACGTGGTGTTCGCGGACTGGAACCTGGTCAGCTCGATCGGCGCGTTCGGCATGTTCCTGACCCCGTTCATGATGTTCGGCGTGCTGTTCTGGTCGCTGAAGAAGGGCGAGAAGGCGCATGCCCGCGCCTGGGACGGCGCGCGCGGGCTGGAGTGGACCGTGCCTTCGCCGGCGCCGCACCACACCTTCACCACGCCGCCGGTGATCCGCGAGGGCGACCTCGCCCACGGCGACATCACCCACTGACCGGCACGTGCCGCAGGCGCCCGCCACCATGCAGGACCAGGACGCGCGCCGCCGTCGCGGCGTGCGCCGCACCGCGCTCGCGCTGGCGGCCCTCGCCGTCGCGGTGTACGTGCTGTTCCTGCTGACCGGGACGGTCGGCAAGTGAGCGATCCGCGCACCGCCGGGATCGCGAAGCTGGTCGGCATCGTGCTGGCCGCGTTCGCGCTGACCTTCTCGCTGGTGCCGCTGTACCGCGTGGCCTGCGAAAAGGTGTTCGGCATCCGCCTCGACAACATGCCCTCCACCACGGGGCCGTCGGCGCCGATCGCCGACGCGGCCGCGTCGGAGAAATCCGCGCGCACGGTCACCGTGATCTTCGACGGCGACGCCAACTCGAAGTTGCCGTGGGCGTTCCACCCGGAACAGGCGTCGATGCAGGTTCGCGTCGGCGAGCAGTACGGCACCCAGTACTTCGCGCGCAACGACGGCGGCCGCGCCATCGTCGGCAGCGCCGCGCCCTCGGTCGCGCCGGCGCGCGCCTCCAAGTACTTCAACAAGACCGAATGCTTCTGCTTCACCGCGCAGACGCTGGCCGCGGGCGAATCGCGCGACATGCCGGTGCGCTTCATCATCGACCCGGCGCTGCCGGACGACATCAACACGATCACCCTGTCCTACACCTTCTACAAGAACGATGCGCTGACCGCGCAGCTGCCGGCGCAGGCCGGCGCTGCCCCCGGCGCCGCGCCCTGACCGCAAGCCCGCAGAGAACCGACATGGCCAACACCCACGCCGACACCCACGACCGCAGCCACTACTACGTGCCGCACGGCAGCCGCTGGCCGGTGATCGCGTCGGTCGGCCTGTTCGCGACCATGCTCGGCTTCGCCGGCTGGCTCAATGAGCTTTCCTTCGGCAAGCCGCTGTTCTTCGCCGGCCTCGCGTTCCTCGCGCTGATCCTGTTCAAGTGGTTCGCCGACGTCATCACCGAGTCGCTGCGCGGCTACTACAACAAGCAGGTCGACACCTCGTTCCGCATGGGCATGGTGTGGTTCATCTTCTCCGAGGTGATGTTCTTCGCCGCGTTCTTCGGCGCGCTGTTCTACACCCGCCAGTTCGCGATGCCGTGGCTGGGCGGCAACGGCGACGGCGTGATGACCAATGCGCTGCTGTGGCCGGGGTTCTCCTCGGCATGGCCGAGCAACGGCCCGGCGGACGTCGGCGGCAGCTTCCAGACCATCCCGGCGTGGGGCCTGCCGCTGATCAACACGCTGATCCTGCTCACCTCGGGCGTGACCGTGACCATCGCCCACCATGCGCTGAAGGCCGGCCATCGCAAGGTGCTGCTGGTGTTCCTCGGCCTGACCATCCTGCTGGGCTGCAGCTTCCTCTACCTGCAGTCGCACGAGTACATGGAAGCCTACCGCGAGCTCAACCTGACCCTGGGCTCGGGCATCTACGGTTCGACCTTCTTCATGCTCACCGGCTTCCACGGCGCGCACGTGACCCTGGGCACGATCATGCTCTCGATCATCTGGCTGCGCTGCCTGAAGGGGCATTTCGACAAGGACCACCATTTCGCGTTCGAGGCGGTGGCCTGGTACTGGCACTTCGTGGACGTGGTGTGGCTCGGCCTGTTCCTGTTCGTCTACGTCCTTTGATTTTCCTTCCCCCATCGGGAGAAGGTGGCGCGTAGCGCCGGATGAGGGTTCGGCCACACATCGAACACTCGCCCCAACCCCTCTCCCGGCGGGAGAGGGGCTTTCGTTTCAGCCCGGGTTGCGGCCGACGCCGTGGGGCGTGATCCAGCCCATGTAGATGGCGAGCGCGACCAGCAGGATCAGCGCGACCGACAGCGCGATGCGGCGGGTGAGGGCGTTCACGGTGCGCTTGGTCGTACCCTTGTCCACCAGCATGTAGTACAGGCCGGCGCCGAGGTTCCACAGGATGACCGCGAGGAACGCGACGATCAGCAGGGTTTCGAGCGATTTGTTCATGCGCGCCTCGACCGGTGCGGTGCGGTGGCGCGCATTATCGCAGCCCGTGGACGGTAGCGCTTGAAAGCCAGGCGGATGCCCTTGTGGTTGGGTTGGACGCTGGCGCTGCTGGTCGCGGCCGGTTTCGCGCGGCTCGGGTTCTGGCAGCTGGCGCGGATGCACGAGAAGGAAGCGCTGCTGGCTTCGGTGCAGGCGGTGCTGGCGCAACGGGTTCCGCGGCCGCTGGCGCTCGCGGGCGATGCATCGCGCGCCGGCGAGATCGACTGGGCCGCGGGCCGCGGCCGTTTCGCCGATGCGCCGGCGGTGCTGCTCGACAACCAGTCGCGGAACGATCGTCCCGGCGTGCGCGCGTATCGCGTGTTCCTGCCCGATGCCGCGGGCGTGGCGCCGTTGCTGGTCGAACTGGGCTGGCTGCCGTTGCCGGGCGACCGCGCGATGCCGCGGGTCGCGCCGATCCACGGCGACATCGACGTGCGCGGCCTGTTGTTGCCGCCGCCTTCGCCCGGGTTGGTCGCCGCGACCGCGAACCGCGCGTCGCCCGATGCGGTCCTCGCGACCGCGCTCGACGCGCCGCAACTTCCCCCGCTGCTCGGCGAACGCGCGCTCGCGCCGCGCGTGCTGCGCCTCGACCCGTCGATGAAAAACATCGGCTATGCACGCGACCTCGACGTGCTGCCGAACACGCTGCCGCCTTCGCGCCACCTCGGTTATGCGGTGCAGTGGTTCGCGCTTGCCGCCGCGGTGCTGGCCACCGCCGGCGTGCTCACTTTCCGGAAACCCCGCGCATGAACGATCCGATTCCCGTGCCCGAACGCAACCGCGGCCGCCGCGTGCTGCTCGCCCTCGCGTTGCTGTTCCTCGGCACGTTCTTCCTCGCCGGCGTGTTGCGTTTCTCCGGCTGGCGCCCGGACGGACTGAAGAACAAGGGCGAACTGCTGCAGCCGCCGGCCGACCTGCGCGACGTCGCGCCGCGCCTGGCCGCGGGCGGCGCGTATGCGTGGAATCCGGAATCGCGCACCTGGCGCATCCTGGTGCCGGCGCCCGCGCAGTGCGATGCGAAGTGCGTGCAACTCGCCGAGGGCGTGGACAAGGTGCGCGCGCTCGCCGGCAAGGACATGCCGCGCGTGGACATCCTCTGGCTCGGCGCGCATCCGGCCAACCTGCCGACCGGCGGCGTGCGCGTGCTCGCCGACGACGCGGCGCTGCGCGCGCGCCTGCCGCGCGCCGACGATCCGCGCGGCACGCCGGTCTACGTGCTCGACCCGAACGGCTTCGTGGTGCTGCGCTACGCGCCGGATTTCGAGCTCGGCGACCTGCGCACCGATCTTTCGCGTCTGTTGAAGCTGGGCTGACATGCAAACGACGTCCGTTGCCCCGTATCGCCATTTCCACCGCATCGCCTGGCTGGCGGTGGCGCTCGCGTTCGGCGTGATCGTGTTCGGCGCGTTCGTGCGGTTGTCGAACGCGGGCCTGAGCTGCCCCGATTGGCCGACCTGCTATGGCCGCGCCGCGTGGCCGAGCGCCGCGCACGATTCGCTCAACCGCGCCGCTGAGGCAATCCGGCCGGTGGAGCCGCACAAGGCCTGGCGCGAACAGCTGCACCGCATGCTCGCCGGCACCCTCGGCCTGCTGGTGTTGGCGCTCGCGTTGCTGGCGACGCGCAAGCGCCCGTGCGGCTGGCTGCACATCCTGGCCGCGGCCGCCGCGGTCGCGTGCTCGATCCCGCTGTACATGCACGCGCACTACCTGCCCGCCGCGATCTTCGCGGTGTTCGCGGAAACGCTGCTGCTGGCCGGCGCCCTGCGCTGGTCGAACAGCGACTTCGCCCGCGTTTCGACCCTGACCTTCGCGGTGATCGTGTTGCAGGCGCTGCTCGGCATGTGGACCGTGACCTGGCTGCTGAAGCCGGTGGTGGTGATGAGCCACCTGCTCGGCGGGCTGCTCACCTTCTCGCTGCTGGCATGGACCGCGTGGCGCGCGACCGATGCGCCGATCCGGCTCGCGGAAGCGCCGCAGCTGCGGCGCTGGGCGATCGTCGGACTGGCGTTGCTCGGCGCGCAGATCGCGCTCGGCGGCTGGACCAGCGCCAATTACGCCGCGCTCGCCTGCGGCAACGATGTCCCCAAGTGCGTGGGCCAGTGGTGGCCGCCGCACGACTTCCACCAGGGCTTCGTGCTGTGGCGCGGGGTCGGCGTGGATTACGAAGGCGGCGTGCTCGACGGCGCGGCGCGCATCGCGATCCAGCTCGCGCATCGCCTCGGCGCGGTGGTGGTGTTCTCGTTCCTGGCGGCGTTCGCGCTGAAGCTGTTGCGCACGCCCGGCATGCGCGGCTTCGGCAGCGGGCTGTTGCTGCTGGCGCTGGCGCAGGTCGCGCTCGGCATCGCCAACGTCAAGCTCGGCCTGCCGCTGCACGTGGCGGTGCTGCACAACGCCGGCGCCGCGCTGCTGCTGTTCGTGCTCGTCACGCTGCTGGCGCGCCTGCGCCCGCCAGAAACCTGAGGCCGCGATGGCGAACGCCGCGTTCCGCGAGTACTGGACGCTGACCAAGCCGCGCGTGGTCGCGTTGATCGTGTTCACCGCGCTGGTGGGCATGTTCCTCGCGGTACCGGGGCTGCCGCCGCTGCGCGAAACCGTGTTCGGCCTGCTCGGCATCTGGCTGGCGGCGGCGTCCGCGGCGGCGATCAACCACCTCATCGACCAGCGCATCGACAAGGTGATGGTGCGCACCGCCGACCGTCCGCTCGCGACCGGCGCGCTGCAGCCGGCGCAGGTGCTGGCGTTCGCGGTGTTCCTCGGCGCGGCATCGATGACGGTGCTGATCGCGCTGGTGAACGTGGTCTGCGCGGCGCTCACCTTCGCCTCGCTGATCGGCTACGCCATCGTCTACACCGCGTGGCTCAAGCGCGCGACGCCGCAGAACATCGTGATCGGCGGCATCGCCGGCGCCGCGCCACCGCTGCTGGGCTGGGCCGCGGTCACCGGCATGCGCGGCGAATGGGACTGGGCGCACGCGTTGCTGCTGGTGTTGATCGTGTTCGTGTGGACGCCGCCGCACTTCTGGGCGCTGGCGATCTTCCGCCGCGAGGACTACGCGCGCGCGCTGGTGCCGATGCTGCCGGTGACCCACGGCGTGGAATACACGCGCTGGCAGATCCTGCTGTACACGCTGCTGCTGCTGATCGTGACCGTGCTGCCGTGGGTCGCGGGCATGAGCGGGCTCTGCTACCTCGGCGGCGCGCTGGTGCTGGGCATCGCCTTCGTCTGGCACGCGTGGCGGCTGATGGATCCGCCCGACGAGCGCTACGCGATGCGCGTGTTCGGCTATTCCATCGCCTACCTGATGGCGTTGTTCGCGCTTCTGCTCGTCGACCACTGGCTGGCGCCGTGGCTGCGTCCTGCGGCGATGCTGTCCACGCCGGTGAATTGAACGCCGTTGCCGGGCTAAAGTGGCGGCATCGTTGGCGCACGGAGGACGGCGATGCTCGATCGACGCGGTTTCCTCAAAACGGTCGGCGCTGGCGGCCTGCTTGCCCTGATGGGCGCGAAGCCGTCGGCGTCGGTACCGACCATCGCGATATCGCCACTGCCTGTCCGCTGGCCGCATTACGTCGACACCATCGCCATCGACGGTTCCTCCGGGCTGGACCTGGAATGGCTGGAGGAAGGCGATGCCGACTATGCGAGGGAGCTCGAGAACGCGCGCGCCTGCGGGCAGGCCGCGATCATGGTGACCATCGCTCCGCAGGGCCGCTACTGGCTGGATGACGATGCGTTCCACCGGGCGGTTTCGAAGCTGGATTTCTGGCATGCCGCCGCGGGCAAGCACTCCGATCGCCTGTTGTTGATCGACCGCGCATCCGATCTGCGGCGCGCGCATGGCGAGCATCGGCTCGGTTTGATTCCGTGGTTCCAGGGCAGCGAGCCGATCGGCGAGCACCTCGAGCGCGTCGCGATGTTCCGCGAGCGCGGAGTGCGCGTGGTGCAACTCACGCACAATCGCCGCAACCTGGTCGGAGACGGCGCGCAGGAACCGGGCAACGCGGGGTTGAGCAACTTCGGCCATCAGTTGGTCGAGGCGCTCAACGCGGAGCGGATCGTGGTCGACCTCGCGCATGGTTCGCAGCGAACCATCGCCGAAGGCATCGCCGCTTCGAAGGCGCCGATGCTGATCAGCCATACCGGTTGCCGCGCGCTCGCCGACCTCCCACGCAACACCGGCGATGCCGAACTGCGCGCGCTGGCCGGGCGCGGAGGCGTGGCAGGGATCATCTTCTGGCCTTACCTGCGCACCGACACGCAGCCCATGGCGATCGATGTCATCCACCACATCGAGCATGCGATCAATGTGGCCGGCGAGGACCACGTTGGCATCGGCACCGACGGCGGCGTCTCGCCGATCCAGCGCACGCCGCGGTTCGAAAGGGACAATCGCGATTGGGTGCGCGCGTCGAAGGCCGACAACATCTTCGCCATGGACCGTCCGGACGACCTCTACACCTTCATCCCGGACCTCAACGTCGTGAACCGTTTCGAGGCGCTGGGCGCGATGCTGTCCGCGCGCGGGCACAGCGATGCACGCATCGACAAGATCCTCGGCGGCAATTTCGCACGCGTGTTCCGCGAGGTCTGGGGCGCGTAGCGCGCCTTGCGCGGGCGCGGAATCGATCCTCGCAGCGGTTGGCCGCATCGCCGCCTGCGATTTCCGGCGCGGGCCATTGAACACGCAAGACACCTGAAATCCAGCGGTGAAGTGCCTACCATGGGCGTTCTTCCGCACGCGCATCGCCGATGACCACGCCCGATTCCAGGCCGATCCACCCGCACCTGCGCGACGAAGCCAGCACCGACGCGCTGCCGGTGTCGCCGGCGCTGGGCGCGAGCCTCGATGCCGCGCGCATGCCGCGCCGCTCGACCCTTGTCGAGGCGCGCGTGCTGTTCGTGTGCGCGCTGGCGGTGCTGCTCGGCGTCGCCGCGGCCTTCATCGCGCGGATCCTGGTGAAGCTGATCGAGCTGGTCACCAACCTCGCGTTCTTCGGCCGCTGGTCGTTCGCCGATGCCTCGCCGGCGCAAAACCAGCTCGGCATCTGGGTGGTCCTGGTGCCGGTGGTCGGTGGCCTGATCGTCGGCCTGATGGCGCGCTGGGGTTCGCGCGCGATCCGCGGCCACGGCATCCCCGAGGCGATGGAGCAGGTGCTGCTCAACGAATCGAAGATCCCGCCGCGCATCACCTTCCTCAAGCCGGTGTCGTCGGCGATCGCGATCGGCACCGGCGGCCCGTTCGGCGCCGAGGGCCCGATCATCGCCACCGGCGGCGCGCTCGGTTCCTTCCTCGGCCAGTTGCTGCACGTCACCGGGCAGGAACGCAAGGTGCTGCTCGCCGCGGGCGCGGCCGGCGGCATGACCGCGATCTTCGGCGCGCCGGTGTCGGCGGTGGTGCTGGCGGTGGAACTGCTGTTGTTCGAACTGCGCCCGCGTTCGCTCATTCCCGTCGCGTTGGCCGCGGTCACCGCCGCCGGCATGCGCGATTGGATGCTCGGCGGCGCGCCGGTGTTCGCGATGCCCGACGTGGCCACGCCCGGGCCCGCCGCGTTGCTGTGCTACGTGCTGCTCGGCGCGGGCATGGGCCTGGTCAGCGTGGCGGTGACGCGCATCGTGTACGGCATCGAGGATGCGTTCGAGAAGCTGCCGATCCACTGGATGTGGTGGCCGGCGATCGGCGGGCTCGCGGTCGGCATCGTCGGCTGGTTCGCGCCGAAAACCATGGGCGTGGGCTACGACAACATCGTCGACATCCTCGGCGGCCACCTCGCGCTGGGCGCGCTGGCGTTCCTGTGCGCGATGAAGTTCCTGTCGTGGTCGATCGCGCTCGGCAGCGGCACCTCCGGCGGCACGCTCGCGCCGCTGTTCACCATCGGCGGCGCCTTGGGCGCGCTCGCGGGGTTCGCGCTGGTCGCGCTGCTGCCGGGCCTGGGGGTGGATCCGCGCATCGCCGCGCTGGTCGGCATGGCCGCGATCTTCGCCGGCGCCTCGCGCGCATTGCTCGCGTCGGTGGTGTTCGCGTTCGAGACCACGCACCAGACCGCGGGCCTGCTGCCGTTGCTCGGCGGATGCAGTGCGGCCTACCTCGTGTCCGCGCTGACCATGCGCAACACGATCATGACCGAGAAGATCGCGCGCCGCGGCGTGCGCGTGCCGACCGAATACGCGGCCGATTACCTCGAACAGGTGCTGGTGCGCGACGCCTGCACGCGCGAGGTGGTGTCGTTGCGGACGAAGGATGCGCTCGGCGACGTGCGCCACTGGATCCAGTCCGGCCACGTCGAAGCGCAGCACGAGGGATATCCGGTCGTGGACGACGCCGGGCGCGTGCGCGGGCTGGTGACGCGGCGCATGCTGCTCGATCCGTCCGAACCCGGCAATCGCCGCATCGGCGAACTCCCGTTGCGCCCGCCGATGGTGGTGCACGAACACCATTCGCTGCGCGAAGCCGCCGACCACATGGTCGCCGAGAACGTCGGCCGCCTGATCGTGGTCGGGGTGGACGCGCCGCATCCGCTCACCGGCATCCTCACCCGCGGCGACATCCTGTCCGCGCACGCGCGCCGGCTGAAGGAGAACCGCGAGGCGCGGCGGCACATCCGCTGGCGCGCGAGTTCGCGCCGCGCCGCCGAGGCGGAAGCGAACCGCTAGCGCGCCGGCGCGGCGGTTCGCCGGGCCTCATTTCGCCTGGTACCACAGGTACAGGCGGATGCTGGCGAGCGGATCGTTCCCCGATGCGGCGTCCGCGTCGCGCCGCACCTGCAGCGGCACGTACAGCAGTTCCGCGCCGCAGCGCCAGCGCCGTGCGAAGCCGCGGCTGGCGCCGACGGCGAAGGCAGGGCGCACATCGGTGGCGGTCAGGCGCGAAAGATCGTGGATGCCGAAAGTCAGCGCATCCACCTGCACTTCGGTTTCGAATCGCACCGCCGCGGCGCTGGCGTGCCATTGCCATGGCCCGCGATCGAGCGCGGAAACCAGTTCGAGGCCGTAGTAGTTCAGCCGCAGCGCGTCGTTGGACGGCGCCATGCAGCCATAAGGATTGGCTTGCGGGTCCTGCGTGGCCGCCACGTCGGAAGGACAGGTGATGTCGCCGCCCACCGATCCGTGTTGCCCGAACAAGCGCGCCGACAGCGAGAAATCCTCGCGCTTGTACAGGGTGCGGCCGATCGCCGCCGAGAACAGGGCGCGAGGGCGCGCGCCGTGGATTTCCACCGGCGGGGTGAAGCCCAGTTCGCCGATCCATCCGCCCGGCAATCCGATCCATCCGCGCAGGCGGCCGATGGCCGGCGACTTGTTGAGGTCCTCGGCCTTCGAGCCGCTGAAGCCCACCTGTTGCTGTTCCTGGCTCAGGCGGGGGATTTGCCCGAGTTCGGCGGCCATCGCCCATTGCCCCGGGCGCAGTTCGGGAGAAGCCCCGAATCCGGTCATCAGGCTGGCCGCGGTGAAATAGTGCATCGCCCAGGCTTCCGGGCGCTCGGAATCCAGGCGTTCGTCCCCGCGATAGACCACCTCGGCCGCCGCGTCCAGGCACGTGCCCATGAGAACCGACGACAGCATGATCGACAACAGCAGTCGGGTATTGCGCATGTTCCTTTTCCCGCTGGCGGTGGGTGCAGAGCGGCGAGGATGCACAGGCGTCAGTTGCGGAAACCGACCGTTCGTCGGATCGATGCCTCGATCCTGCGAAAGAATGAACCTGTCACGCGCAGTCGCGCATCAACGCAAAAGCGAGAGGTCCCGGCCGCGACACCCGCAAGCCGGCACTGCCGTCGCAACATCCAATCCGCCTCGAGGTGCGCCATGCATGCGATCAAGACGAACCAGTCCCGCGCCTCCGCCAAGCGCCGCCGCAAGGCCGTGCTGGCCGGTTGCTCGGCCGTGGTGTTCGGCCTGTCGTGTCCGGCGCTGGCGGCGGCCGCGAACCATGTCGTGACGGCGATGCCCAACCTGACCTTCTCGCCCAAGACCCTGACCATCAACGCGGGCGACACGGTGACGTTCACGAACGATGGCGGTTTCCACAACGTGGCTTCCGATCCCGGCGCGGTGACGGCGTTCCGCTGCGCCAACGGCTGCGATGGCGCTGGCGGCAACGGGAGCCTGAGCAGCGCGGCCTGGTCGGCGACGGTGACTTTTCCGAAGGCCGGGTCCGCTTCTTTCCACTGCGAAGCGCATGGCGCCGCCGGCGGAGTCGGCATGTCCGGCACGATCACCATCAAGGGCGCCACCGCGCAGAAGCGCCGATACGACTTCAACGGCGACGGCAAGTCGGACATCCTGTGGCGCAACGGAACCACGGGCGCGAATTCGATCTGGCTGTCGGCGAACTCGGCGACCAAGCAGGCGGTGGCGACGATATCCGACACGACCTGGCAAGTAGCCGGTTCCGGCGACTACACCGGCGATGGGCGCGCCGACATCCTGTGGCGCAACAGCGTCACCGGCGCGAATTCGCTGTGGCCGTCGGCCAACCAGGCGCTGAAGCAGGTGCTGGCTGCGGTGCCCGACGTCGCCTGGAAAGTGGCTGGCTCCGGCGATTACAACGGCGATGGCAAGTCGGACATCCTGTGGCGCAACGGAACCACGGGCGCGAATTCGTACTGGCTGTCGGCGAACTCGGCGACCAAGCAGGCGGTGGCCACGGTATCCGACACGGCCTGGAAAGTGGCGGGTTCCGGCGACTACAACGGCGATGGTCGCGCCGACATCCTGTGGCGCAACAGCGTCACCGGCGCGAATTCGATCTGGTTGTCGGCCAATTCGGCGACGAAACAAGGTGTTGCCAGCTTGCTCGATGTCGCGTGGACAGTGGTGGGGTCCGGCGACTACAACGGCGATGGCAAGCGGACATCCTGTGGCGCAACGGAACCACGGGCGCGGATTCGATCTGGCTGTCGGCGAACTCGGCGACCAAGCAGGCGGTGGCGACGGTGTCCGATCCCGCCTGGAAAGTGGTCGGTTCCGGCGACTATACCGGCGATGGTCGCGCCGACATCCTGTGTGGCGCAACGGCGCCACGGGCGCGAATTCGCTGTGGCCTTCGGCCAACCAGGCGCTGAAGCAGGTCCTGACCACGCAACCCGATCTTGCCTGGTCGGTCGTGGGAAGCGTGGATAGCGTTCATGCGCATCGGCTGAAAGCAGCGCAGGCCGAGGCCGAAGCGAACCGCTAGGGTTGCAGCCGCGCCTGCAGCAAGGCGCGCAGTTCGTATTTTTCCGCTTCGTCGAGTCCGGACAGGCGCTGCTGCAATTCATCGATGCGCTGCTGCAGCACCTGCTTCTCCAGTTGCGCGATCGCGCCGAGGAACTCCGCGCGCAGGGCGGGTTCCTCGCCGGGGAGTTCCTGCGCGGCGAGTTTCTGCAAGGCCGCGGATTCGTCGCGGCCGGCGAAATGCTCGAGCAGGCCGCCGGTGCCGATCTCCGGGCGTTCGCGCACCAGCAGCACCAGCTCGTGCAGCAATTCGATGCCGGGCTGGCGCGCGTCGGCGTAACGGTCCGGCGGCGGCAGTTCCAGCGCGATCGCGGGCCGGTGCAGCAGGTGCTGGATCGCGCTGCGCACCAGGCTCGGTTTCTGCGCCGAGGTCGAGCCGCCGCGCGCACGCTGCATCGGCACGTGCACCTGCGGCGCGCTGGCGCGCGCGCCGACGCCGGTGAGTTCGGTCAGGCGCTGCTGCATCAGGTCGCCGAAGGCGCCGTCGGGAATCTGCGCGAGCAGCGGCTTGCAGCGTTCGGCCAGGCGCGCCTTGCCGTCGAGGCTGGACAGGTTCACGTCGGCGGAGAGCTGCGCATAGAAGAATTCGGACAGCGGCACGGCCTCGCGCAGGCGCGCGTCGAAACCGGCCACGCCTTCCTTGCGCACCAGCGAATCCGGGTCCTCGCCTTCGGGCAGGAACAGGAACAGCGCCTGGCGGCCGTCCTTCATCCGCGGCAACACCGATTCCAGCGCCTTCCACGCCGCGCCGCGGCCGGCGCGGTCGCCATCGAAGCAGAAATACACGTCCGGCGCGTTGCGGAACAGCAGTTCCGCGTGCTCGGGCGTGGTCGCGGTGCCGAGCGTGGCCACCGCCTGCGACACGCCGTATTGCGCCAGCGCGACCACGTCCATGTAGCCCTCGACCACGATCAGCCGGTCCAGCTTCGCGTTCGCCTGCCGGGCCTGCCACAGGCCGTACAGTTCGCGGCCCTTGTGGAACAGCGCGGTTTCCGGCGAGTTGAGGTATTTCGGCGAATCCTCCGCATCGATCACCCGCCCGCCGAAGGCGATCACGCGCCCGCGGCGGTCGTGGATCGGGAACATCAGGCGGTCGCGGAACTTGTCGTAGACGTGGCCGCGGTCGTTTTTGGAGAACAGGCCGGCGCGTTCGAGCAATTGCATGCGCCGCGGATCGGTGCCGAGCGCGTCGCGCAGCGCGGAAAAACCGTCCGGCGCGTAGCCGATGCCGAAGCGTTCGACGATGGATGCGTCGATGCCGCGCCTGTCCACGTATCCGCGCGCCTTGTCGCTTTGCGCCAGCTGGCGGCGGAAGAAGTTCGAGGCTGCGTCCAGCGCCGAGAAGATGTCGCGGGTGTCGCCGTTCTCGTTGCGCTGGCGGGTGTCGCGCGGCACTTCCATGCCCGCGCGCTTGGCCAGTTCGTCGACCGCGTCGAGGAATTCGAGCCGGTCGTAGTTCATCAGGAACGAAATCGCGGTGCCGTGCGCGCCGCAGCCGAAGCAGTGGTAGAACTGCTTGTTCGGCGAGACGGTGAAGGAGGGCGAGCGTTCGTCGTGGAACGGGCAGCGCGCGGAGTATTCGCGGCCCTGCTTCTTCAGCGGCACGCGCGCACCGACGATCTCGACGATGTCCGATCGCGCGAGCAGTTCGTCGATGAAGGCGTCGGGGATGCGGGCCATTTCGCTAGTGTAGGGCGGAGCTTGGTCCGCTTGCCGGTGGGCCGGGCAAGCCGGTGCTACAGCGCATCGCGGGACGCCAGCGCGCGCAGGGCCTCGCCTTGCAGCCGCTGCACCGTCCATTCGTCCATGGCGGACGCGCCGAGCGCGCGGTAGAAACCGATCGCCGGTTCGTTCCAGTCCAGCACGCTCCATTCGAAGCGGCCGCAGCCGCGCTGCACCGCGATCCGCGCCAGCGCCGCCATCAGGTGCCGGCCGAGGCCGAGGCCGCGGAAGGCGGGGCGCACGAACAGGTCCTCGAGGTACAAGCCGCGCTTGCCGAGGAAGGTGCTGAACGTGTGGAAGAACAGGGCGAAGCCGGCCGGCTCGCCGTCGGCTTCGGCGACCAGCACCTCCGCCGCCGGGCGTTCGCCGAACAACTGTTCGCGCAGGTCGGCTTCGGTCGCGACCGCGGCGTCGGCGAGGCGTTCGTATTCGGCCAGTTCGCGGATCAGCTGCGCGACCAGCGCCACGTCCTCGACCGTCGCCGGGCGGATGGCGGAGAGCATGGGAAATCAGCCTTGTCGAAATGGTCCGCCACCATTGAGCATCTTCATGGACGAATAGCCGGGACGTTCCGGTTTGCATGATATCCACTGAATAGCCATATCTTCCCCTCTCAAGAATGCAGGGGCCGGAATGGGCAGGATCGGCTTTCATCGACGATCGTAAGCCAAACACCATCCATTCCATGCGCCGGAGTTCTGGCCTTCCCCTTGAACGGGAAGGGATCAATTCAGCCCCGTGCGCTGATCGCTTCGGGATCGCCCGCCAGTTTCACCCAGGAGTCGCCGCGAGCTTCACACGTCGCCCATGTCCGCCTTGCCGGCGAGCGCGGGCTTGAGCACGCCCATCAGCTTGCCCATGTCGGCCGGGCCGCTGGCGCCGGTGGCGGCGATGGCCTTGTCGATCTCGGCCAGGATCTCGCCTTCGCCCAGCTTCGCCGGCAGGTAGTGCTCGATGATCGCCATCTCGTCGCGCTCGATGCCGGCGAGGTCGTCGCGGCCGGCGGCGTCGAACTGGCTGATCGAATCGCGGCGCTGCTTGACCCATCTTCTCCAGCACCGCCAGCACCGCGGCGTCGTCCAGCTCGATGCGCTCGTCGACCTCGCGCTGCTTGATCGCGGCGTTGATCAGGCGGATGACGCCGAGGCGAACCTTGTCGCCGGCCTTCATCGCGGTCTTCATGTCGTCGACGAGCTGGGTCTTGAGGGTCATGGGATCTGGGATTGGGGATTGGGGAGGTTGAGATTCGGTAGACCGTGATCAGACCGAAAAGGTCGTCGGGCGACGCTGCGCGTGCGGTTTTCGGAATGCTCTTCGAATCGGTTTGAGCCGCGAGAACCAGTACAGGCGCTGGCGCTTGGTGACGTCGCGCGAGCTGCGGCGGGCCTGGCGCTTCACCGCGGCCGCGGCCTTGCGCTTGCGCTCCTGGGTCGGCTTCTCGTAGAACTCGCGCTGCGGGTCTCGGCCAACACGCCGGCCCTTCTCGCAGGTGCGCTGGCGGCGTAGGGCAAACTCGAACGGCTCGTTTTCGCGGACTTTGACGCTGGGCATCGTGGAATCTCGGGTGGGAATGCCGCCGGGAGGTCCGGGCGGAGCCGCGCATGATAGCAGCGGGCCGGAAACCGGCGCAAGATAAGTCCATGATCATCCTCGGAATCGAAACCAGCTGCGACGAAACCGGCGTGGCCGTGTACGACACCGCCAGCCCGGGCGCCGAGGGCCTGCGCGCCCAGGCCCTGTACAGCCAGGTCGCCCTGCACGCCGAATACGGCGGGGTGGTGCCGGAACTGGCCAGCCGCGACCACGTGCGCAAGCTGCTGCCGCTGGTCCGGCAGACCTGGCCGAGGCGAGGACGGCAACCTTCCCGGACCTCGACGGGGTGGCCTATACCGCCGGGCCGGGGCTGGTCGGTGCCCTGCTGGTCGGGGCCGGGGCGGCGCGGGCGCTGGCCTGGGCCCTGGACGTGCCGGCCATCGGCGTCCACCACATGGAAGGCCACCTGGCCGCTGCAGGCGGGCCCTCGAACCGCCGTTCGTGGCCACCACTGCTGGTCTCGGGCGGTCACAGCCAGCTGGTGATGGTCGAGGGCATCGGCCGCTACCGGCTGCTCGGCGAAACCCTGGACGACGCCGCCGGCGAGGCCTTCGACAAGACCGCCAAGCTGATGGGCCTGCCGTATCCGGGCGGGCCGCGGCCACAGCCGCGCTGGCCGGCCACGGTACGCGCCGGGGCGCTTCCAGGTCACGGCCGATGACCGACCGCCCCGGGCTGGATTTCAGCTTCAGCTGGGTTGAAGACGCAGGTGCTGCTGGCCTGGCGCGATTCCGACCAGTCCGACCGGACCAAGGCCGACATCGCCCGCGGTTTCAAGCGCCGGTGGTCGACACGCTGGCGATCAAGTGCGAACGCGCGCTGGACGCGGCCGGCTGCGACACCCTGGTCGTCGCCGGCGGGGTCGGCGCGAACAAGCGCCTGCGCGCGAAATTGCAGGCCATGGCCGAACGCCGCGGCGGCCGGGTCGCGTTCCCGCGTCCGGCGCTGTGCACCGACAACGGCGCGATGATCGCCTTCGCCGGCGCGCTGCGGCTGGCCGCCGGCCAGCGCCGAACGACGCCGCGGTGCGGGTCGCGCCGCGCTGGGACATGGCGAGCCTGCCGGAGGTGCCGGCAGGCCGGGATCCGGGATTGGAGGTTCGGGATTCGTAGGCGCGCGGCGTAAGCTTCCCGCGAATCCCCCATCCCCCGACCCGCTCATCCCATGGACAAGGTCTTCATCGAAGCGCTCGAGATCGAGGCGCAGATCGGCATCTACGATTGGGAACGGCGCATCCGCCAGCCCTTGCTGTTCGACCTGGAAATGGCGTTCGACAACCGCAAGCCGGCGGCCAGCGACGCCATCGCCGACACGCTCGACTACAAGGCGGTGAGCAAGCGCCTGGTCGCGTTCGTGTCCGCGTCCTCGTTCGGGCTGGTCGAAACCCTGGCCGAGCGTTGCGCGGACATCGTCCTGCGCGAGTTCGGCGTCGAATCGGTGAAGCTCAAGCTGTCCCGGCGCCCGGCGCGGTGCGCGGCGCGCGCGCGGTGGGCGTGATGATCGAACGCGACCGCGCCTCGCTGCCGCCGGAGCCCGGCGAAGGCGGCCAGGCCCAAGCAAGCGCCGAAACCCGCCGCGAAGCCGGCGCCGACCGCGGTGCAACTGGCCGCCGCGCGCGCGTTCGCGCGCAGGCTGGAGGAATCGCTGGTGCGGCCGCCGCCGTCGCCATCGCCGTCGTCGCCCGCATTGCCGCCCGCCAGGCCGGCGCCGCGCGTCGAGCCGGCGCAGCACGGCGAATCCGCGCGCAAGCCGCGCGGCCCGACCGTCACCACCTACATCAGCCTGGGCAGCAACATCGAGCCCGAACGCAACCTGCGCAGCGCGGTCGAGGCCCTGCGCGAGCGCTTCGGCGCGGTGCGGCTGTCGCCGGTCTACCGCACCGCCGCGGTCGGGTTCGACGGCCCGGATTTCCTCAACGCCATCGCCGCGATCGAAAGCGACGTGCATCCGTTCGCGCTCAACGACTGGCTGCACGCGCTGGAGATCGCCCACGGCCGCGACCGCCGCGACAAGTCCTACAGCAACCGCACGCTCGACCTGGACATCATCTATTTCGGCAAGCTGGTGCTGGAGGGGCCGGGCGATTTCATGCTGCCGCGGCCGGAATTGCGCCACGCCTTCGTGCTGAAGCCGCTGGCCGACATCGCGCCGCATTTCGTCGATCCGGTGCGCGGCGCTTCGCTCGAAAGCCTGTGGCAATCCCATCCCGACCGCGACAATCCGCCGCGGGAAGTCGCGTTGCAGCTGTAACCCGCGCCCGCGCTCAGGCGTCCAGCATCCGCCCGCCGTCGACGCGCAGCACCTGTCCGGTGCAGTAGCGCGCGTCCTGCAACAGCCAGCGCACCGCCTCGGCGATTTCCCCGGGCGTGCCGATGCGGCCGAGCGGCGTGCGCGCGAGCAGCGCGGATTGCGCCTCCGGATCCTTGCCGTTCTCGGGCCACAGGATCGCGCCGGGCGACACCGCGTTCACCCGCACCTGCGGCGCCAGTTCCAGCGCCAGCGCGCGGGTCATGTGCAGCAGCGCGGCCTTGCCCATCGCGTACACCGCGTGCCCGCGCAACGGGCGCTCGGCGTAGATGTCGGCGATGTTGACGATCGCCCCGTTCGCGCTGGCGAGGTGCGGCGCCGCGGCCTGGGCGAGGAAGAACGGCGCGCGCGCGTTGATCGCGAACAGCTCGTCCCACTGCGCCGGCGTGGTCGTGCCGAACGGCGTCGGGTAGAACGCCGAGGCGTTGTTGACCAGCGCGTCGAGCCGGCCGAAGCGGCCGACCGCCTTCGCCACCAGTTCCGGCAGGCGGTCGAACTGCGCGAGGTCGGCCTGCAGCAGCACGACGCTGCCGGCGCGCGCCGATTCCAGCTCCGCGGCCAGCGCCTGCGCCTCGCCCGCGGAATCGCGGTAGTGCAGGGCGAGGTCGAAGCCGGCCGCGTGCAGCCGCCGCGCGATCGCCGCGCCGATGCGGCGCGCGCTGCCGGTGACGAGGGCGGCCGGGCGGGATTCGCTCATGGCCACAGCATAACCCCGGGTATCCTTCGCGCATGTCCCGGATGCCGATGCCCGACGCCGACGCCCTCGCGCACAGCGAGCGCCTGCGCCAACTCATGCAGGAACAGATCATCGCCGCGGGCGGCGCGATCCCGTTCTCGCGCTTCATGGAACTCGCCTTGTACGCGCCCGGCCTGGGCTACTACAGCGCCGGCGCGCACAAGTTCGGCATCGGCGGGGATTTCGTCACCGCGCCCGAGCTCGGCCCGCTGTTCGCGGCCACGATCGCCGACGCGGTCGCGCCGGTGTTGCAGCAACTCGGCCCCGACGCGCTGCTGGTCGAACTCGGCGGCGGCAGCGGCGCGTTCGCCGAGGTCGCGCTCAAGCGCCTGCTCGCGCTCGACGCCCTGCCTTCGCGCTACGCGCTGCTGGAGCCGAGCGCGGACCTGCGCGAACGCCAGCGCGAACGGCTGCAGAAGCGGCTTCCGCCCCTGCTGTTCGAACTGGTGGAATGGCTCGACGGCCCGATCGCGCAGCCGTGGGACGGCGTGCTGTTCGCGAACGAGGTGATCGACGCGTTGCCGACGCCGCGCTTCACCCTGCGCGACGGCGAGGTGTTCGAGGAACACGTCGCGCTCGACGGCGAAGGCCGCTTCGTGCGCCGCGACCGTCCGGCCGATGTGTTGCTGTCGGCGGCGGTGCGGCACGCGGAGCACGGGCTCGAGGCGCCGTTCGCCGACGGCTACCGTTCGGAATTGCTCGCGCAGTTGCCGTACTGGCTGCAGGCGGTGGCGGGCGGGCTGCGCAGCGGCGCGATGCTGTTCGTCGATTACGGTTACGCGCGCGCCGAGTACTACCAGCCGCAGCGGCGCGAGGGCACGTTGCGCGCGTTCCGCAGCCACCACGTCGGCGACGATCCGTACGCGCATCCCGGCCTGCAGGATTTGACCGCGTCGGTGGATTTCACCGCGCTGGCCGAAGCCGGCACCGGCGCCGGTTTCGATTTCGCCGGCTATTGCTCGCAGGCGAGTTTCCTGGTCGGCAACGGGTTGATGCAGCGCCTGGCCGAAGCCGAGGAACGGGCGAAGGACGAAACCGCGAGATTGCGATTGCGCCAGGAAGCCAAGCAGCTGACCCTGCCCGAGGCCATGGGCGAACGCTTCCAGGCGATGGGCTTCTCGCGCGACGTGGAATTCGGCTTTGCGTTCATGGCCGGAGATCTGAGCCACCGCTTGTGAACGCGAGTCGCTGGCGCTTTGGCCGCTCGTTCAAGCCGTTCCGGCGGCCGTGGCTGTGGGTCGGGCTGTGGGCGCTGGGGATCGCCGCGGTCGTGGTCGCCTCGCTGCTGCCGGCGCCGGACCTGCCGGACCTGCACGTCAGCGACAAGAGCGAGCACTTCAGCGCCTATGCGCTGCTCGCGGCGGGCGCGGTGCAGTTGTATGCCCGGCGCCTGTCGTGGTTCGCGGTCTGCATCGCGCTGGCGCTGCTCGGCATCGGCCTGGAGTTCGCGCAGGGCGCGCTCACCACCACCCGCACCATGGACGCCGCCGACGCGCTGGCGAATAGCCTGGGCGTGCTCGCCGGGCTGGCGACCTCGCTCACGCCGTGGCGGGACGCCCTGTTGCGGCACGAGCCCGGGCGCTGATCGACGCGCCGACGGACGGCGGCCGCCGCGCGCGGCCGGCGGCGTTGTCCGGGAGGCGGAATCCTCCGCCTACCAGGCATACCGCCATGCCCCGCTACATCATCGAGCGCGAAATCCCCGGCGCCGGCCAGCTCTCCCCACAGGAATTGCAGGCGATCTCGCAGAAATCCTGCGGCGTGCTGCGCGAACTCGGGCCGCAGGTGCAGTGGGTGCGCAGCCACGTCACTGCGGACAAGGTGTATTGCGAATACATCGCGCCGGACGAGGCCAGCGTGCGCGAACACGCGCGCCTGGGCGGCTTCCCCGCGAACGCGGTGAATCGCGTCTTCACCAGCATCGATCCCACCACCGCCGAATAGGCGATCACTCCCCGCGCGCGGCGGCGATCGCCGCGATCCGCGCCTTGCGCAAGGCCTCGCCGACGGCGGGGCCTTCGAGTCCCTGCGCGAGGTCGGCGGCGCGCACCGCCAGCGCCGCGGCATGCAGGCGGCGCAACACTTCCGCCTGCGGATACGCCGTCCCCGCGAGCCCGGCGCGGCCGCGCGCGTCGGCTTCGCACACCGTCGCCAGTTGCGCGATGCGCGCCGGCTTGCGGAAACCGTCGCAGCGCGCGATCAGGTCGTGCACGGTCGCGGGCTTCAGCTCGTCGATGCGATGCACGTTGAGGTGTTCGCGGCAGGCGATGGCGGCGAGCTCGCGGTGCTCGTTCGGCACCCGCAGCCGTTCGCACAACGCCATCAGCGGCGCGATGCCGCGCTGCTCGTGCATCACGTGGCGCGGGAGTTCGCCGGCCGGCGTCAATGCCTTGCCGAGGTCGTGGGCGAGCGCGGCGAAGCCGACGAGGTCGTCGCCGGGCGCGAGCGTCGCCGCCATGTCGCAGGCCAGTTCGACGTGCGCGCCGGTGTCGATTTCCGGATGGTATTCGGCGCGCTGCGGCACGCCGTAGAGCGCATCGACTTCCGGCAACACCGCGGCCAGCGCGTCGGCTTCGCGCAAGGTGCGCAGGAACGCCGACGGCGCCGCGCTGCGCAGGGCCTTCGCCAGTTCCTGCCAGACGCGTTCGGGCGAGAGTTCGGCGAGTTCGCCGCCCGCGGCCATCGCGCGCATCAGCGCCAGCGTTTCCGGCGCAATGACGAAGCCCAGCGGCGCCAGCCGCGCCATGAACCGCGCCGCGCGGAGCACCCGCAACGGATCCTCGACGAAGGCCTCGCCGACGTGGCGCAGCACGCGCGCATCGATGTCGCGCGCGCCGCCGAAGGGATCGACCAGCGTGCCGTCGTCGCGTCGGGCGATGGCGTTGATGGTGAAATCGCGGCGGCCAAGGTCCTGTTCCAGCGTCACCGACGGATCGGCATGGACCACGAAGCCGGCATGGCCGCGCGCGGATTTGCGTTCGGTGCGCGCCAGCGCGTATTCCTCGCCGGTGCGCGGATGCAGGAACACCGGGAAATCGCGGCCCACCTGCTTGTAGCCGGCGGCGCGCATCTGCTCCGCACTGGCGCCGACGACCACGAAATCGCGATCTCCTTCGGGCAAGCCGAGGAGGCGATCGCGCACCGCGCCGCCGACGAGGTAGGTCTCCATGTGGCGATGATGCCATTCACTGCTCCCTCCCTTTCGCGCAGCGAAGGGGAGGGCTGGGGAGGGGTTGCGCGTTTCGAAGCCAACCCCCTCCCAGCCTCCCCCTTGCGCCTTGCGCAAAGGGGAGGGGTTTCACTTCGGCGGCGCGGCCAGCGGGCAGCTGAAGGCGATGCGCTTGCCGCCGGCGACGCCGTTCATGCGGTCGGTGAGGCGCACCGCGTCGCCGTTGAGGCGCCAGTCGTAGAGCGTGCTGAAGGCGAGCACGCGCGCGACGTAGTCGCGGGTTTCCTTGTAGCTGATGGTTTCGATCCAGAAATCCGGATCCATCGACGGGCGCTGCGAAGACCAGCGCGCGACCGGCGCCGGCCCGGCGTTGTAGGCGGCGATGGTCTGGTAGGGCTTGCCGTACTTGTCGAGCAGCTGCCGCAGGTAGGCGCTGCCGAGGACGATGTTGGTCTCCGGGTCGTACAGGCTGTCGGCGCCGTTCCAGGGCAGCCCGAGCCCGCGCGCGACCTCGGCGCCGGTGCCGGGCAGCAGCTGCATCAGGCCGCGCGCGTTCGCCGACGAACGCGCCTTCGGGTCGAACACGCTTTCGGCGCGGATCTCGCCCGCGACCCAGGCCGGATCGAGGTTGTTGCGCGCGGCCTCGCGGCGGATGGTGGCGTCGTGGTGCATCGGGAAACGCAGCAGGTACAAACGCGATTCCTCCGGATACGACTTGCCGCCGACGTTGACCAGGCCGAACACGCCGCGGTCGAACCAGCCCGCGTCCTCGGCGAGGCCGACCGCGATCCGGCGCTCGTCGTCGTCGAAGCGCGACAGCGCGTCGTCCCACTCGCGTTGCGCCCAGCCGCGGCGGTCAAGGCGGTACAGCGCCAGCGCGCGGACCAGGGCCGGCGTGCGCGCGACCGCGTCCCTGGCCGCGGGCGTGTCGTGCGGGAGCCACGGGCACAGCGTGTACGCCTGGCCGATGCGGTCGGCGGCGAGGAAGCCGTGGAATTCCGGCTTGGTCGCGGCCCTCGCGTACAGCGCCCGCGCGCCGGCTTTGTCGCCGGCGAGTTCGGACAGGCGCGCTTCGAAGTAGGTCCAGCGCGCCTGCCCGCGCTGGTCGTTGCCCATGCGCCGGATCGCGGCCAGCGCGCCGGGCCAGTCGCTGCGCGCGAGCGCTTCGCGCACCTGCAGTTCGTGCAGCTTGTCGTCGTAGACGGACAGCGGGACCGCGGCGAGGCGGCGCGCGCCTTCGGGTTCGTAGGACGAGGCCGATTGCAGCGCGACCTGGTACAGCACGCGGCCGCGGTCGGCTTCGCTGAAGCCAAGCGCCTGCGCGTACCTGGGCAACTGCGCCTCGGCCGCGACCGGCACCGATTTCGCCAGCCGCGCCAGTCCCTGCGAGGCCATCCAGCGGCTGCGGTCGGTCCTGGGCCAGTTCAACGCGCGCTCGTTGACCGCCTCGAAGAACGCCGCGTAGTCGTTGGCCAGCGCGGCGTCGCCGGCCGGCAGTCCGCGCGCGGCCGCGCGCATCACCGCCGGTTGCCATTCGCCGGCGGCCTTGTCGATGCGTTCCCAGCGCAGCGCCGGCGGCAATCCGCCGCGCGCGGCGAGGATGGCGAAGACCGCGTCGCATTCGCCCGGCAGCGACTTGCCGCTGCTGCGCCAGATCGCCTGCGCGTCGGCGGTCCAGCCCGCGTCGACCTGGCCCAGGGCCTGGCGGGCGTTGAGCGCGACACAGCGCAGCGAGGTGTCCTGCACCGACGGCGACCAGGCGGCGAGGAAATCCGGCCAGTCCTGGCGCCGGGCCAGTGCCGGCAGCCAGACCTGGCGGAAGGCTTCGGCCACGGCCTGGCCGCGATAGCGGGCGAGGAAGTCCTGGCCGCGCTGCGGCGGCAGCGTATCGATGTTGCGGCGCAGCGAGGCGTATTCCACCCAGCCGGCGACCGGACTGGCCGCGATCGCCGCCGCGTCGTAGTCCTGTCCGGCCTCCGCCGCCTGCAACGCCGCCTGGACCTGCGCGTCGCCGGGGGCGGCCACGGCCGGGACGGCCAGCACGGCCAGCAACAACAGGGTGACGCTCCTCATTTCCATCCACTCCATGGCCTGCCCGGATCGACTATAGCCAAGCCGGGCTGAACTTCCCGGGCAGGAATCCCTGGCCGGGATTGACCGGAGCTTGAATGGCCTTCACGAATTGTTTACAAGGACGTCACACTGCCGCGGCGCAGGGGGCGCGGGCAGTGCACCTCTCAACTCCTTCCGGGGATCTCACATGAAGTCGTTGCGCCGTCATCGGCTGACCACGGCCG
>JBGAHT010000093.1:0-4014 GCA_044226035.1 Thermomonas sp.
ACGAACCGGCGATGCCGGGCGGCGGCATGGGCGGCATGGGCGGCATGGATTTCTGACCCCTACCCTCCTGCAAGCCTGACCACGAAGCCCGGCCCCGTGCCGGGCTTCGTGTTTTCGGGTGACCCAAGGCAGGGAATCTTTCCGCTCGCTGCGCGAATGTCCCGGGCATCGCGGGGAAAGGCCGATGTGAAGAAATGACGTGGTCGGAGCCTTACACTCCGGGTCGGGTGCGGAGTCGAAGGGGACCGCAACCATTGGGGCCGCCGCGGGCATGGGTGATGCGCGGAGTCGAGGCGAAATGCCGCAAGCGCGCTGCTTCCGTCGTCGGTTTTTCTGCAATCAACGACAACATGAGGGGGTCACCATGGCCAGGCTAACCGCAGCAGGACCTGCATTGCTGCTGCTTGCGGCGGCGCTCGCCGCCGGCACCGCTACCGCGCAGCAGGACCGTCGCGGCATGACCGTCGCTGCCAAGCGCCCCGTGGCGACCAACGCCGCAGGTCAACCCGTGCGTACCGAAGGCGGTGCGCCGCTGCGATATCGGCGCGGCGAATGGAAAGCTGCCGCACAGCCGCGAGCGCGTAAAACCGCCCCGACCGCGACACAGGTTGCGTTGTCCAGCCCGACGGCCGCGAACTGGAGCTATGTGGCATTGGGCTCCGGCATCGGCCTCACTGGCCTCGTCACCGCGCTCGACGGTCAGCAGCCCGAAATCTATGCCGCGGGCAGCAGCTCGACGTTCGGCGGCAACGAGTACTGGTATGCGCTGCGCTATGCGCCGCAGACGCGTACGTTCCAGCAAGCGTATGCATCCGAGCGATATCCCGCGGGCATACGCCGGCTCGCCCTTGCGCACCGCGCCGGTCAAACCCCGCTCATCGTCGTCGCTCTCGGCGATGGCACCCTGCGCCTGCATGACCAGGCGACCAAGGCGCTGGTGTCGAGCATCGCCGGACCGTGCGCCGGGCGCGGCGGCCTGCAGACCCTCATCACGGCCGACCTCAACGCTGACGGCAACGACGAGTTCATCTCCAGTTGCACGGATGGGGCTCTCGTGGCGGACGGCACTGGCTACACCACGTGGACGCAGGCTGGTGCCGGTGGCGCGGACCTGGTCGCCGGCCAGATGGATGGCGATCCCGCGATCGAGATCGCGTCCACGACAGGCGATGTCGTCGATGCAGGCAGCCGCACCACGCAGTGGCACAGGCAGGGCGGGTTCGGCGCGCACCTCCAGGCAGCCGACATCGATGGCGATGGACGCGATGAACTGATCGCCGCGGATCCGTGGTACATCGTGTGGGCCTACGATGTGGATCGACAATTGCCGAGGTGGTCGATCGCCTCAGCCCAGGATATCGGAGCCATCCACGTGGACGACGTCGATGCCGACGGCGTGCAGGAGCTGCTGCTTGGCGACGGGCAGTGGGGCGAGGTACACGCATACAACACCGTGACCCTCGCCGAGGAGTGGTCCATCGGCAATCCCGAGCACGGCGTGACGAACATCGCCATCGCCGACGTGGACCTCGATGGCGTCAACGACGTGCTGTGGGGGGCGGGTGCGACGAGCACCGGATCGGACTATCTCTACCTCGCGGACTGGCGGGCGGAAGGCATCAAGGCGCAAACGGAGGATCTGGACGGGCCGTTCGTCGGTCCGCAGGTCGGGGACCTGGACGGCGACGGGGTCGACGAGATCGTGGCCGCCTCGTTCACATCGGAATCGAGCTACGAGAGCGGCCGCATCGTCGTCATCGATTCGCGCACGCTGGCTGTACGCGCGATTTCGCCCGGGGTTGCGGACGGCGTTTACGCCTGGACGGGCATCCATGACCTCAAGTTGCGCGATCTGAACGGCGACGGCCGGCCTGAGATCCTGATCGCCACCGACTATCTCTACGATGGACTGCTCGAGGCTTATTCCTTTTCGGCGTCCAACCAGTTCAAGCGGGTGTGGACCAACGCCACCCGGCCAGTTGGTGCGCCATTCCAGTCGGTCGACGTCGCCGACATCGACGGCGATGGCGATCTCGAAGTGCTGGCCGGCGGAAGCCGCGAGCACACCGGGGCGCAGGGCGTCTATATCTACGCATACGACGTGGCGACGCACGCAGAGCAGTGGCATACGCTCCAACTCGGCGACTACTGGTCGTCGGTGAGCGATCTGGCGGTGGCCGATACGGATGGCGACGGAGACCTGGATTTCGCCGGCATGATCGAAGGTGGCGATGTCTATGTGTTCGACGGTGCAAGCCATGTGCTAGATGCCATCGTCCCCGTCGATGGGGCGTCGCTCGGCATACGCAAGGCGGGCGGCGCTGCGCAGCTCATGGTCGGCAGTGCCTCCGGGCACATGCTCCGGTATGCCTTCGACGGAACCGGCTATCCCGAGGTCTCCGACCTGCCCCTGCGAACGACCGCCCTCGACGGGCTGAGCATGTTGCGGCCCGGCTCGCTATGGGTGGGCTCGAACGGGACCCTCGCGCGATACAGCCGCGGCGCCAAACCGTACGAAACCGCCAACTATGGGATCGGTTTCGGCAGCAATGTCGCCGCTACCATGCGCGTGCGGCCCTGGGTGTTCAGCGCCGGGAGCTACGGGGTGCACGGTTTCAAGACGAATCCCTGAGAGCATCGCGCGCAACACGAAAAACCCCGCAGCGATGCGGGGTTTTTCCTTTTCTGGCGCCACGCCTCGCCCATTGCGGCGGCTTCTTGCAAACATGACTTGTGGCCTGCGGCATCGGTCGGGCGCGGGTCGATGCTCGGCGTGCGCGCGGACTGCGCGCATGCGAAAGGAGGCCCTCCCCATGAAACGCTTGCTCGCAATCGGTGCGCTCCTGGCCTGCGGATCCGCATGGGCCGGCGATGGCAATGTGCGGATCGAAACCCTGGCGGCGGAAACCGGGCTGACCGTCAGCGAGATCCAGATGCTGTCCGGCGCGCGCACGCCGCACATGGAGTACATGACGTCGTATGCCCGCGCACAGCAACGCCTCGTCCAGGCACTCGGCGAGGAACGGGCCAGGGCGCTGCTTTCCGGGCGCGAAGTGCGCCTCGACGACGGAACGCGGATGCGGCTGGCATCGCGCTGAGGCGGTCGATGCCGGAGGTGGAAGCCCCGCATCCGTGCAGGGCTTCCGTTTCGGCCGTGGCGATCAAAGCGCCTTGAGGAACGCCACCAGGTCCTGCTTCTCCTGCGCGCTGAGGTTCATCGCGAAGCGCGTGTCGTAGAAATCGACCACGTCGTCGAGCGTCATCGCGCTGCCGTTGTGGAAGTACGGCGGTCGCGCCGCCAGCCCGCGCAGCACCGGGCCCTTGAACTTGCCGATGTCGGCCCACTTGCCGGTGATCAGGGCGAGGCCGGGGTCGGTGGTCTGCATCGTTTCGCCGGTGGACTTGTTGCGCAGCGTGTACAGCGGCATGTCCGGCGTGCGCCGCGAGGCATCGGTCAGCCCGATGTCGAGCGGCAGGGCGACGGTGTGGTTGCCGACGTTCGGGGCGTTGTGGCAGGCGCTGCAGGTTCCGGCGATGCTCGGCTGCCCCAGCACGTCGTTGAGCCCGCGCACGCCGCTGATCGTGAGCGGCTTCTGGTTGAACAGCGCTTCGCCGCGCGCGATCGCGGCGCGCGCCGCCGCCTTCGCCGAACTGTCGCCGCTGCTGGCGTTCGTCCATGCGCCGAACAAGCCCATCGACTGCGGGTCGAACAACGCGCCGGTCGGATCCGCGCCGAACGTGTCGTTGATGCCGACGTGGAAGCGCTGGTTGGCGAGGATGCGCGGCCCGCCGATCGCGTCGCCATCGTTGAGCAGGCCGGCGACGTCGTCGCGGATCTGCGCGGTGGTCAGCCCGGACTCGAAGGCGACGATGTCGGCGAGCTGTTCGGGCGTCGGGTCGATGCCCTGCGCGTGGCCGACGGTCGCGTCGGAGGCCTGCTTGACCAGCGCCGTGTTCAACGCGTCGCTGTCCTGGCCCGCGTGCATCGGCGGCAGGAACGGCGTTTGCGTTTCG
>JBGAHT010000026.1:0-33971 GCA_044226035.1 Thermomonas sp.
GCGTTCGATCACCGCGACCGACACGCCCGCCTCGTTCGGCGTGCACGGGCCGGGCGAAACCACGATCCGCTCCGGCGCGAGCCGTTCGATCTCGTCGACCGTCAGCGCGTCGTTGCGCTCCACCCGCACCTCCGCGCCCAACGCCTGCAAATACTGCACGAGATTGAAGGTGAAACTGTCGTAGTTGTCGATCATCAGCAGCATGGAATGTCTTCCGCTTTCAAAGCCCCTATCCCGCCGGCGGGATAGGGAACAAAACCGAATCTCCGAACCAGACTCACAATCCCCTCGCAGCCTCGGCCACCGCCCGGCCCTGGTTCATCGCCCGGATCCGTTCGATCCACCGGTCACTTCTCTTCACGCATGCGGTCCAGCCGCCGTTGCCGGTCCCGTTCGCTCTCGGGATCCGGCGGCACATCGACGCCGGCGAACCTTGCCATCAACATGCGTGCCCCCATCACCAGCACCGCTAGCCCCAGCAGCGCCAACACGGCATGGCCAGCCATCGTTGCCCAGAACAGGCTGGGCGACGCTGCGCGAGTCACCGCCGGGAACCCGGCGCAGTGTTTGCAGAACGGCGCCACCGTTCCGCTGTTCCAGCCTTGCAGTAGGCGCCAGCCTTCGTAACCGCTCAATCCACCCCCGACCGCGAGCAGACCTGCGACCATCGGCCAGAAACGACCCGGCGGCTGATACTCGCCTTGCTGGCGATTGGCCATCACAACCCCCTCGCCGCCTCGGCCACGGCGCGGAACAGCGCGCGGCCCTTGTTCATCGTTTCCTGCCATTCCGCGTCCGGATCGGAGTCGTACACCACCCCGCCGCCGGCCTGCACGTGCAGGCGGCCGTCCTGGATCACCGCGGTGCGGATCGCGATGGCGGTATCCGCGTCGCCGTGCCAGCCGATGTAACCGACCGCACCCGAATACACGTTGCGCTTCACCGGTTCCAGCTCGCGGATGATCTCCAGCGCGCGGATCTTGGGCGCGCCGCTGACCGTGCCCGCCGGGAACGTCGCGCGCAGCACGTCTGCGTAGGACAACCCCGGCTTCAGCGTGCCGGTGACCTCGCTGACGATGTGCATCACGTGGCTGTAGCGCTCGATCACGAACTGCTCGCCGACCTGCACGCTGCCCGGCTCGCTGATGCGGCCCACGTCGTTGCGGCCGAGGTCGATCAGCATCAGGTGCTCGGCGCGTTCCTTGGGATCGGCCAGCAGTTCGGCTTCCAGCGCATGGTCTTCCTCCGCCGTCTTGCCGCGCGGGCGCGTGCCGGCGATGGGGCGCACGGTGACGGTGCCGCCCTGCAACCGCGCGAGGATTTCCGGCGAGGAACCGACCACCTGCGTCGATCCGGTATCGAGGAAATACATGTACGGCGACGGATTGAGCGCGCGCAGCGCCCGGTACACGTCCACCGGGCGCGCGTGGAACGGCACGCTCAGCCGCTGCGACGGCACGACCTGGAAGATGTCGCCGGCGCGGATGTATTCCTGCGCCTTGCGCACCACGGCGTGGTACTGCTCGCGGGTGAAGCTGGAACGGAAATCGGATTCGTCGATCGCCGCCGGCTGCAGCGTTTCCGGATACGGCGCGCCGCCGTGGCGCAGGCGGTGCACCAGCGCGTCGAGGCGGCGGTTGGCGCGCGCCAGCGCCTGCGGTTCGCGCGGGTCGGCGTGGACGACGAGGTAGAGCCGGCCCTTGAGGTTGTCGAACACCGCCAGCTCGTCGCTGTGCATCAGCAGGATGTCGGGCGTGCCGAGTTCATCGCGCTTCGCGTTCGCGCGCAATCGCGGTTCGACCAGCTTTTTCTCGATGAACTCGATGCATTCGAAGCCGAACCAGCCGACCAGGCCGCCGGCGAAGCCGGGCAAGCCGTCGAGCTTGGGCACCTTGTGCTGCGCGCGCAGGCGTTCGACCTCGGCCAGCGGATCGGCGACCTCGCGCGTTTCCACGACCTCGCCGTGTTCGCGCACCTCGAGCACGTGGCCGCGGAATTCGTACACGCGGCGCGCGGGCAGGCCGATGATCGAATGGCGGCCGAAGCGTTCGCCGCCCTCGACCGATTCGAACAGGTAGGTGTGCGGCCCGTCGGCCAGCTTCAGGTAGACCGAGAGCGGCGTGTCGAGGTCGGAGAGCACCTCACGCACCACCGGCACGAGGGTGCAGCCGTCAGCAGCGTGGTTGCGGAATTGCGCGGGCGTGATCAAGCGGGGCGTCCTTCGAAGGCGTGCGGGCGAACGGGGCGACGGAATTCCGCCACCATCGCCAGCCATGTTCGAAGGAAGGAATCGCCCGGTCCATGGCGCGACTGTAGCGGGCCCGGCGCCGTCACGCCACCGTAATCAGCGCCATGGAGAATGGAAGGCCATCGCAGGGAAGAAACGCGGGGCAGGACGCTCCATCCCTTTCTCCAGGGCCGGTCGCGCAGGGCGTCCGGCTTTCTTTTTGCCCGCCGTTCAGCCGCGCGCGGCCGCGACCGCGGCCTTCATCGCGGCGATCACCTTCGCGTAGTCGGGCTGGCCGAAGATCGCGCTGCCGGCGACGAAGGTATCGGCGCCGGCGCGGGCGATTTCGCCGATGTTGTCCGGCTTCACCCCGCCGTCGACTTCGAGCCGGATCGCCTTCCCGCTGCGCCCGATGCGTTCGCGCACCACGCGCAGCTTGTCCAGGGTCGAGGGGATGAACGACTGCCCGCCGAAGCCCGGGTTCACCGACATCAGCAGCACGTAGTCGATGTCCTCGAGCACGTAGTCGAGCACGTCCACCGGCGTCGCCGGGTTCAGCACCAGCCCGGCCGCGCAGCCCGAGGACTTGATCAGCTGGATCGTGCGGTGCACGTGGCGGCTGGCCTCGGGGTGGAAGCTGACGTGGCTGGCGCCGGCCCGGGCGAACATCGGCACCAGCGCGTCCACCGGCTCCACCATCAGGTGCACGTCGATGGGCGCGGTCACGCCGTGCCTGCGCAGCGCCTCGCACACCAGCGGGCCAATGGTCAGGTTGGGCACGTAATGGTTGTCCATCACGTCGAAATGCACCCAATCGGCGCCGGCGGCGAGGACCTTGTCCACTTCCTCGCCCAGGCGGGCGAAATCGGCGGACAGGATCGAGGGGGCGATCACCGTGTCTTGGGGCTGCGTGGGCTGCATGGCGCGCAGTGTAGCCTCCATCGCCCGCCGGGCGGCGTACACTGTGCCGCCCCGCACCGGACCGAATGCGCGTGGCGACCACCCTGCTCGAAGCCGATCTCCCCGGCCTGACCCTGCGCCATCGCGGCAAGGTCCGCGACGTGTTCGACCTCGGCGACGGCCACCTGCTCATCGTCGCCACCGACCGCCTGTCCGCGTTCGACGTGGTCCTGCCCGACCCGATCCCGGGCAAGGGCGAGATGCTGTGCCAGATCAGCAATTTCTGGTTCGGCGAAACCGCGCACCTGATGCGCAACCACCTCACCGGCATCGATGTCGCCAGCGTGCTGCCGGCCGGCGTCGATCCCGCGCTGTACGCGAAGCGCGCGGTGGTGACCAAGAAGCTCAAGCCGGTGCCGGTGGAAGCCATCGCCCGCGGCTACCTGATCGGCAGCGGCTGGAAGGACTACCAGCGCACCGGCCGCGTCAGCGGGATCCAGCTGCCCGACGGCCTGCGCCAGGCCGAGCAGTTGCCGCAACCGGTGTTCACGCCTTCGACCAAGGCCGCGGTCGGCGACCACGACGAGAACATCGATTTCGACACCGTGGTGCGCACGATCGGCGCCGACCTCGCCGAACAGGTGCGCGAGGCGACGTTGCGCCTGTACGCGTTCGCGCGCGACTACGCCGCGCGGCGCGGGATCATCCTCGCCGACACCAAGTTCGAGTTCGGCACCGACGCCGACGGCCGCCTGTACGTGATGGACGAGATGCTGACGCCCGATTCCTCGCGCTACTGGCCCGCCGACGAATACGAAGTCGGCACCAGCCCGCCCAGCTACGACAAGCAGTTCGTGCGCGATTACCTGGAGACGCTGGACTGGGACAAGACGCCGCCCGGCCCGAAGCTGCCGGCCGAGGTGATCGAACGCACCCGCGCCAAGTACGCCGAGGCGCTGCAGAAGCTGGCCGGCATCAGCGTGGATTGACTGTAGAGCCGAGCTTGCTCGGCTCAATGCAGCGGAGCAAGCTCCGCTCTACAAAGGCAAGGCGAACCATGAACACATCCGCCGAACGCGACATCGACCGCTGGTTCGCGCATTACAGCGCCGACCACCAAAACCGCGGCAACCAGCGCATCCATGTCGTCGCGGTGCCGCTGATCCTGTGGAGCGTGGTCGCGCTGCTGTGGTGCGTGCCGGTGCCGGGCACCTGGTTCCGCCAGGGCCTGTGGGCCGCGCTGGCGATGTTCCTCGCATGGAGCTTCTACTGGCGCGCCTCGCGTTCGCTCGGCCTGGGCATGCTCGCGTGGTTCGTGCTGCTGGCGTGGATCACGCGCTGGCTGCATGCTCGCCTTGGCACGCAATCGCTGCTGTGGCTCGCGGTCGGCGTGTTCGTGGTCGCGTGGATCGCGCAGTTCGTCGGCCACAGCAAGCTGTTCGAAGGCCGCAAGCCGAGTTTCCTCACCGACCTCAAGTACCTGCTGATCGGCCCGGCTTGGGTGCTGGCGAAGCTGTATCGCAAGCTCGGCATCGCGTGGTGATGCCGTAGGAGCGTCCATTTGGGCGCGACTTTATCCCGCGATGTCGGTCGCGCCCTGAAGGGCGCTCCTACAAAACCGGATCGAACATCTCCGCCGTCGGCGCGAACGCACGCGGCGCGTAGCCGAAATCCCGCTGCGCGGGCCCGGCATCGAACACCAGGTCCTCGCGCATGCGCGCCAGCGCCGCGCTGCCCAGCCCATTCGCACGACCGATCGCCTTCGCGCCCGCGAGCAGCAACTTGAACAACGGCGAAGGCAGTTCCAGCAATTGCGCCGGAGGATCCAGGCTCGCCAACACGCGCCGCACCATCTCGCGATACGCGAGGGTTTCGCCGCCGGGCAGGTCGTAGGCCCGCGCAGGCAACGAATCCGCATGCGCGACCGCGAACGCGGCCGCGGCGAGGTCGTCGGCATGCACCGGCTGGCGCAGGCCGTTCGCGCCGCGCGGCAACGGGAACCGGCCGTGGCGACGCGCGAGCGCGGCGATGCGCGACAGCGTGGCGTCGCGCCCGCGTCCGTACACCAGCGTCGGGCGCAGCACGGTCGCGCGCGCGCCACGCGCGGCGGCCGCGGCGAACAGGCGCTGCTCGCCCTCGCGCAGGCGCGCCGCGACGTCGCGTTCTTCCGGGTCGCGCGATTCGCGCTTCACCTCCACGCTGGTGGAGCCGAACGCGGCCACGCGCGCGGCTTCGATGCCCGATCCGGCGTACCACCGCGAGAACAGGTCGAGCGGGCCGCAGCAGAACAGCGCGTCCACGCGCCGCGGCAACGGCGGCATGTCGGCGAAATCGCCGCGCTTCCACGCCAGGGTCGGCGCGCTGCCGCGTTCCCGGCGCGAGACCGCGACGATGCTCCAGCCGTGGTCGTGCAGGCGATCGAGCAGCGGCGTGCCGATCTGGCCGCTCGCGCCGAACACGAGTGCGGTTTTCATGCCGCGCGGTTCACGGCACGCCGGTGAAATGGCGCGCGTTCACCAGCAGGTGCAGGCCGATGCCGGCGGCATAGCCCAGCGCGATCGCCCAGCTCCACTTGAGGTGGCTGAAGAAGGTGTAGCGCCCCTGCGCCTGCCCCATCAGCGCCACGCCCGCGGCCGAACCGATCGACAGCAGGCTGCCGCCGACGCCCGCGGTGAAGGTGACCAGCAGCCACTGCCCGTGGTCCATCGACGGCGCCATCTGCAGCACCGCGACCATCATCGGGATGTTGTCGAGGACCGCCGACAACAGGCCGACCAGCACGTTGGCGGTGGTCGCGCCGAGGCCGCCGTAGAACTGGTGCGACAACAGCGCGAGGTAGCCGCAGTAGCCGAGCGCGCCGACGCACATGATCACGCCGAAGAAGAACAGCAGCGTGTCCCACTCCGCGCGCGCCACCTGCTCGTAGCTGTCGAAGGCGTCGACGTCGCCGGGCGTGCCTTCGCGGGCGAAATCCGCGGCCTGCTGCGCGTTCGCGCTGCGGGTCAGCCACCAGCCGTACAGCTTGAGCAGGGACAGCCCGGTCATCATCCCCAGGAACGGCGGCAGGTGCAGGAACTGGTGGGAGCCGACCGCGAGCGCGACCGTGACCGCGAACAGCGCGACGATGGCCCAGGCGCCGCGCTTGAGGCGCACGCGTTCGTCGGCCAGCGAAGGCACGCCGCGCGGCACCGCCGCGTGCATGCACAGCGCGGGGATGATCCAGTTCGCCAGCGACGGCAGGAACAGCACGAAGAATTCGGCGAAATCGACCTTGCCCGCCTGCCAGACCATCAGCGTGGTGATGTCGCCGAACGGGCTGAACGCGCCGCCGGCGTTGGCCGCGACCACGATGTTGATGCATGCCAGCGACACGAACTTCGGGCTGTCGCGGCCGACGGCGAGCACCACCGCGCACATCACCAGCGCCGTGGTCAGGTTGTCGATGATCGGCGACAGGCAGAACGCGAGCACGCCGGTGGTCCAGAACAGCGCGCGATAGCCCATGCCCCTGCGCAGCAGCCACACGCGCAGCGCCTCGAACAGGCGGCGCTCGCTCATCGCGTTGACGTAGGTCATCGCCGCGAGCAGGAACAGCAGCAGCTCGGCGAATTCCAGCAGGTATTCGCTCACCGCCTCGTGCAGCGCGTCGGACATGCCCCATCGCGCGGCGGCGAAGGCGAGGATGCCCCAGATCAGGCCCGCGGCCATCATCACCGGCTGCGACTTGCGCAACCCGGTGAATTCCTCGGCCACCACCAGCACGTAGGCGACGACGAAGATCGTGACGGCCGCCATTCCCGGCCAATCCGCGGTCAGGTCCTGCACCGGTACCGCGGCCCACGCCGCGAGCGGCGACAGGAGGCCGGCGAACAGCAGCGGCAAGCGGAAACGACGAGGCATCGGCGCGCGGGTCATGCCCGCATTGTATCGGCCCCGCATGACCGGGGCCGATGCAGCGCCGCGATCATGCGGTGATGTGCAGCAACTCCCACGCCAGCCACGCGGCGAACGCGAGCAGCAGCACCATGCCTTCGCGGCGACTGACCTCGAGCTGGCTGCGCGTCATCGGGTACAGCACCAGCGCGAACGCGAACGCCGCCGGCAGCTCGAACTGCACGAACGAGGCCGGCAACGGCAGCGGCCGGAACGCGGCCATGCCGCCGAGCACCACCAGCAGGTTGAACAGGCTGGAACCGAGCACGTGCCCGGCGACCATGTCGCCCTGCCCGCGGCGCGCGGCGACCACCGCCGCGGCCATTTCCGGCAGCGCGGTGCCGATCGCGACCGGCAACAGGCCGGTGACCAGCGGGCCCATGCCCAACCCGAGGCCGACGATGGGCGCGCTCTGCACCAGCCATTTCGCGCCGAAGACCATCGCGACGATGGCGATCGCGACGCGAGCGAGGTTCAGGCCGAGCCCGGCGCGGGTTTCGGCGTAGCGCGCGATGTCCGCCTGCAGTTCGACCGGCTCGCGGCGGCCGCGCAGGATCAGGAACGCGAGCATGACCACGAAGCCCGCGAGCAGCAGCAGCCCTTCGCTGCGCGAGAGCACGCCGTCGAGGCCAAAGCCTATGGTGACCGCGGTCATCGCCAGCAGCCACACCAGCAGCGGCCCGACCGCGCGGCTACGCAGGAACAGCGGCGCCGCGAGCGCGGCCGCGCCCAGGGTCAGGCCGATGTTGACGATGTTGCTGCCGACCGCGTTGCCCAGCGCCAGCGACTGGCTGCCGACCCAGACCGCGCGCGCATTGACCGCGAGTTCCGGCAGCGAAGTGCCGAACGCGACCAGCAACAGCCCGGCGATGAAGGGCGAAGCGCCGAAGCGCTGCGCCAGGCCCGAGGCGCCCTTGACGATGGAATCGCCGCCCAGTGCCAGCAGCACCAGCCCCGCCACGAACCACAATGCCGCTCCAGCCATGCGCCTCTCCCCGTGCGTGACGCCCGGATTCTAGGACGAATGCGCGCCGAATGCCGTGCGCGCGGGCTTCACGAGCAGCCCTCGACGTAATCCACCTGCGGCGACAGGCCGACGCGCCACGCGCTGGCCTTGCCGGCCGCATCCACTTCGAACACCAGCTTGGCCGGCGCCACGCCGCTGGCCGGCATCGACAGGTACTGGCCGCCCTCGACGTACTTGTGCGGCGTCGATTGCAGCGCGCCGTGGTACAGCGCCTGCAGTTCCTGCGTGGTCATGCCGACCTTGCCGCCGCCGGGCGCCGCGACTTTCGCGCTGTCGCTGCCGTAACGCACGAACTTGCCGTCGCCGATCATGAAGGCGAATTCCGCCGGCGTCTTCACCCACTTCGGGGCCATGAAGTAGCAGGACGGGTTCGCGTCCTTGCCCAGCGTCTTCAGTTCGCCGCCCCAGGCCCGTTCCATGTCCGCCGCGGCGGTGCCGAACTTCACGTCGCCGTAGCCGGCGAAGCCCGCCTGCGTGTCGGCGCCGTCCGCCGCGGGCGTCGGCGCTTGCGTCGAAGCCGGCGCAGGCAGGCTCGCGGCCGATGGCATCGTCGCCGGCGGGATGTCCGCGGCCGGCTGGTCCGCCACTGGCGCGGCGGCGGTGGAATCCGAAGGCGCGTCGCGCTGCGCGCTGCACGCGGCCAGCGCCGCGACCAACGCGAGGCAAGTCAGGTTGCGGGTCATGCCGGCTCCTCGTGGACGAAGTGCCGGCAGTGTCGCCGATCCGGGTGAACGCGCCGCGAATTGCCGCGGCGCGCGTTCGCCATCAGGGCTTGAAGTGCTTCTGCAGCCCGGCCCAGCAGGCCTGGTAGTCGCGCTGGCGGTGCGCGGCGTCCATCGCCGTGCGGGTGGGCCGGATCACGTTGCGGGTCTCGAACATGAAGGCCATCGTGCCGCCGATGTAGTCCGGTTTCGAGGTGTCGATGGCGCTGGCCTTCTCGAACGTGGCCGCATCCGGCCCATGCCCGGTCATGCAGTTGTGCAGCGAGCAGCCGCCCGGGGTGAAGCCTTCGGCCTTGGCGTCGTATTCGCCGTGCACCAGGCCCATGAATTCGCTGGCGATGTTGCGGTGGAACCACGGCGGGCGGAAAGTGTCCTGCGCCACCAGCACCCGCGGCGGGAAGATCGCGAAATCCATGTTGCCCACGCCGGGCGTGTCGCTGGGCGAGGTCAGCACCAGGAAGATCGACGGATCCGGGTGGTCGTAGCTGATCGAACCGATCGTGTTGAACAGGCGAAGGTCGTACTTGTACGGCACGTGGCTGCCGTGCCAGGCGACGACATCGAGCGGCGAATGGCCGATCGCCGCGCGCCACAGGTGGCCCTGGAACTTCGCGATCAGTTCGAACTCGCCTTCGACGTCTTCATACGCCGCGTTCGGGGTGAGGAAGTCGCGCGGGTTGGCCAGGCCGTTGCTGCCGATCGGGCCCAGGTCGGGAATGCGCAGGAACGCGCCGAAGTTCTCGCAGACGTAGCCGCGCGAAGGGCCGTCCGGCAACGCGACGCGGAAGCGGATGCCGCGCGGGATCACCGCGATTTCCTGCGGCTCGACGTCGAGCACGCCGAGTTCGGTCTCGATGTGCAGGCGACCCTGCTGCGGCACGACCAGCAGTTCGCCGTCGGCGTCGTAGAAATAGCGGCCCTGCATGTCGCGGTTGGCCGCGTACAGGTGGATGCCGATGCCCGACTGCGATGCCGGCGAACCATTGCCGGCCATGGTGATGAGGCCATCGACGAAATCGGTCGGCGCCTGCGGGATCGGCAGCGGGCTCCAGCGCAACTGGTCGGGCGTCACCGGGCCGGTTTCGAAGTCGTTGTGGAAATTCGCCTGGGAGAACGGCGTGAATTCGCCGTGCATCGCCGCCGGGCGGATGCGGTACAGCCAGCTGCGGCGGTTCTGGTGGCGCGGCGCGGTGAACGCGGTGCCGCTGAGCTGCTCCGCGTACAGGCCGTGCGCGACCTTCTGCGGCGAGTTGCGGCCTTGCGGCAATGCGCCGGCGATCGCTTCGCTGGCGAATTCGTTGCCGAAACCGGATTGGTAGCCGTTGCCTGGAATCGTCATCGGACTATGCGCTCTGATGCCCCTCTCCCGCCGGGAAAGGGGTTGGGGTGAGGGGCGATGGTGTCGCGACTTTCAGGATCGCATCGGCCACCGCTTCGATATGCGTCAAAACTTAGTTGTTCCAAAAACGCAAAACGGTGAATCCTTGGTCTTGCAGGAATCGTTCTCTTGCCCGGTCGGATTCTTCGCAATGCTGCGATCCATCGACTTCAATCACCAGTTTTGCCGACGCGCAGAAGAAATCGACCGTGTACGGATGGATCGGATGCTGTCGGCGGAATTTCAACCCGCCCAATCGGCTACCGCGCAAAACGCTCCAGAGCTTGCGTTCAGCGTCCGTGGAAGCACCACGAAGGACGCGTGCTCGTTCAAGCTCGAAAGTGGCGATAGGTGGCCTGCGATGGTCCGCCATTGCGCATCTCCTGCCCCTCACCCCTACCCCTCTCCCGAGGGGAGAGGGTCGAAGCATCACAGCACGCCGCGGCGCATCTGGTCGCGTTCGATGCTCTCGAACAGCGCCTGGAAGTTGCCTTCGCCGAAGCCCTCGTTGCCCTTGCGCTGGATGATCTCGAAGAAGATCGGCCCGAACGCGTTCTGGGTGAAGATCTGCAGCAGCTTGCGCTGGTGCGTTTCCGGGTCGGCGTCGATCAGGATCGAGTTCCGGCGCAGCCGCGGCACGTCCTCGCCGTGGTTGGGCACGCGCACGTCGATCACGTCGAAGTAGGTGTCGGGCGTGTCGAGGAACTTCACCCCGGCGGCGTGCATCCGTTCCACCGAGTCGTAGATGTCGTCGGTGAACAGCGCGATGTGCTGGATGCCCTCGCCCTTGTAGTCGCGCAGGTATTCGTTGATCTGCGACTTCTCGTCGCTCGATTCGTTGAGCGGGATGCGCACGATGCCGTCCGGCGCGGTCATCGCCTTGGACAGCAGCCCGGTCTTGGCGCCCTTGATGTCGAAGTAGCGGATCTCGCGGAAGTTGAACAGCTTCTCGTAGTAGTCCGACCACTTCTGCATGTTGCCGAGGAACAGGTTGTGGGTGAGGTGGTCGATGAAGGTCAGGCCGAAGCCGCGCGGGTGCTGGTCCACGCCCGGCAGCGGCGCGAAGTCGGCGTACAGGTCCTCGCGCGCGTCGTCGACGAGGTAGAGCATGCAGCCGCCGATGCCCTGGATCCTCGGCGCGCGGACCGCGCCGTCGGCCGCGATTTCCTCGCCGCCGTTGGCCAGCACATGCGCCAGCACCTCGTTCGTGGGCTTGGTGAAGCGGATCGCGAAGCCGCAGGCGGACGGACCGTGCTTTGCCGCGAAATCCGAGGCGAACGAATCGGCGGATTCGTTCAGCAGGAAGTTGATCGTGCCCTGGCGGAACAGGGTGATCTCACGCGCGGCGTGCTTGGCCACCGCGGTGAAGCCCAGCGACTCGAGGTAGGCGCGCATCGCGGCGCCCTGCCCGGCCGGCGCGGCGAATTCCACGAACTCGAAGCCGTGGATGCCCATCGGGTTGTCGAAGGTCGTGACCTGCATTCCGAGGTTGGGTTGCGCGCTCATGGTCTTCCTGCGTCCGGCTTGCATGGGGAACCCGGATTGTATAGTTTCATTTGCAACTAATTCAAGCCACGCCGCATGCCGCGCCATCCCGGCCTCGACCTCGAGCATTTCCTGCCCTACCGGCTGAGCGTGCTGTCCAACCGCATCAGCCAGGCCATCGCCGCGCGCTACGCGCGGCGCTTCGGCATCGGCGTGACCGAATGGCGGGTGATCGCGGTGCTCGGCCGCTACCCCGGTCTTTCCGCCGGCGCGGTCGCCGCGCGCACGGCGATGGACAAGGTTGCGGTCAGCCGCGCGGTGGCGCGCCTGCTCGAACGCGAACTGGTCGAACGCGACACCCACGGCGACGACCGCCGGCGCTCGGTGCTGGCGCTCAGCCGCGCTGGCCGGCGCATCTATGACGAGATCGCGCCGCTGGCGCTGGAACTGGAACGGCGCCTGCTCTCGCGCCTGGATCGCGACGAACGCGCCGCGCTGGACGCGCTGCTGGACAAGCTCGCCGACGGCATCGGGCACCTCGCGGACGCGCCGCCATGAACGCGCCGGATCCGCAATCGCTGGCGCGACTCGGCGAAGCCCTGCGGGCAGGACGCGACGCCGACGCCGAGGCGATCGCGCAAGGAATCCTCGCGCGCACGCCGGGGCATGCACCGACGCTCGCCGCGTTGTCGTTGCGCGCGCGACTGCGTGGCGATTTCGAATCCGCGCGCGCCTGGGCGCGAGCCGGGCTCGAACACGATCCGCGCTCGTCGCTGCTGCTGTTCCACCTCGGCGCGACGCACGAGGCCGCCGGCGAGTCCGCGCAGGCGGAAGCAGCCTTGCGCGCCGCGATCGACGCCGATGCGGACAACGCGCTGGCGCGGTTCTGGCTCGGCGGCGTGCTGCAACGCGACGGCAAGCGCGACGAAGCGGTTTCCGCATGGCTGCAGGCGCTGGCGTGCGGCGAACGCACCGGCTTCCTGCACGCGATGGCGAACGGGCCGGGCGAGGTGCGGCAGAAGATCGACGCCGCGCAGGCCGCCGTGCGCTCCGCGCGCGCGCGCGCGCTCGACGACGCCCTGCGCCCGCTGCGCGAACGCCACGGCGCGGCCGCGCTGGGCCGCGGCGAACGCGCGTTCGCCGGGTATCTCGGCGGCGAGGCGCCGCAGCCGACGCATCCGCTGCAGCAGCCGAGTTTCCTGTTCGTGCCCGGGCTCCCGGACAAGCCGTGGTGGGAACGCGGCGACTTCCCGTACCTCGCCGCGATCGAGGCGCAGACCGATGCGATCCGCGCGGAATTGCTGGCCGTGCTCGCCGACGAAGGCGGACTCGAGCCCTACGTCGACATGCCCGAGGACGCGCCGGCCGCGCCGATGTGGCGCACGCTCAACCGCTCGCCGCGCTGGAGCGGCTACCACCTGTATCGCCACGGCGAGCGCATCGAGGAACACGCGCGACGCTGCCCGCGCACCATGGCCGCGCTCGACGCGTTGCCGCTGCTGCGCATCCCCGGGCACGGCCCGGAGGCGCTGTTCTCGGTGCTGCGGCCGGGCACGCACATCCCGCCGCACACCGGGGTGATGAACGGCCGCCTCACCGTGCACCTGCCGCTGCTCGTGCCGCCCGACTGCGGCGCGCTCGCGGCCGCGCGCGAAGCGCGCGGCTGGACCGAAGGCGAATGCCTGGCGTTCGATGATTCCTTCGTCCACGAGGCCTGGAACCGCAGCGCGCACACCCGCGTGGTGCTGATCTTCGATGCGTGGAATCCCGACCTCGCCGCCGCCGAACGCGAGGCGCTCGCCGCCGGCATCGCCGCCATCGGCGATTTCCACCGCCGCCATGGCGGCGCCGACCCGACGCGCGAACCAGGTCAGTAAGCGCGACAACGAAAACGGCGCCGAAAGGCGCCGTTCGTATTGTCATCCTGGGCGCAGCGAAGGACCTGCTTTTCAGGGATGAAGCAGATCCCGGCCCAGCGCACGTCCATGTGCTGGCCGGGATGAGTTCATCCTGAACTCACTTCACCCCGTGCATCAGCTTGTTGATCAGCGGCGCGATCAGGAACAGCAGCACGCCCGAACCGACCAGCGCATAGAAGCCGAAGGTGTAGCCCGCGTGCGCGGACTGCACGGTCATGCCGGCTTCGCCGCTGACCTGGCCCGCGAAGATGCCGGCGAGGTTGTTGCCGATCGCGATCGACAGGAACCAGCAGCCCATCGCGAGGCCACCGAGCTTGGCCGGCGCCAGCTTGGTGGTCATCGACAGGCCGATCGGCGACAGGCACAGCTCGCCCACCGACTGGATCACGTAGACCATGAACAGCGTCCAGAACGGGATCTTGCCGGCGCCGTCGACCATACTCGACAACGCCACCATCAGCAGCAGGAAGGCGAGGCCGTTGAAGATCAGGCCGAGGCCGAACTTGCGCGGGATGATCGGGTTGTTGCGGCCCATCTTCACCCACAGCCAGGCCAGGATCGGCGCGAGCACGATGATCGCCACCGAGTTCACCGACTGGAACCAGGACACCGGGAAGTCGTTGGTGCCGGCCAGCGCCTGGAACAGGCCCTGCATGCCGATGTCGCGGTTGACGATCTTCTCGGCGAGGAAGTTGAACGAGCTGCCGGCCTGTTCGAAGAACATCCAGAACAGCACGTTGAACGCGAAGATGACCAGCATCGCCACGACCTTGTCGCGCGAGACCTTGCCCTCCACCACGCCCTCGCGGAACAACATGATCGCGGGGATGATGAACAACGCCATCAGGATGTACTGCAGCAAGGTCGCGTCGATGGTCAGCAGCGCGTAGAACAGCGGGATCCCGATCACCACGCCGAACAGCAGCACCAGGCTCACGTTGCGCGGCCCGGTCTGGTGCGCGGCCGGCAGGCCGATGCCCTTCAGCTGGCGGCGGCCGAACCAGAACCACACCAGGCTCAGCAGCATGCCGATGCCGGCGGAGATGAACACGACCTTGTACGCGGGCATCCCTTCGACGCCGAAGATCTTCTGCGCGAGGTACTGGGTCACCAGCGGCGCCAGCAGCGCGCCGAGGTTGATGCCCATGTAGAAGATGGTGAAGCCCGAATCGCGGCGCTCGTCGCCCTGCGCGTACAGCTTGCCGACGATGGTGGAAATGATCGGCTTGAACAGGCCGTTGCCGACGATGATCGTGGCCAGGCCGAGCTTGAACATCGACTCGGTCGGCGACGCCAGCAGGAACAGGCCCGCGGCCATGATCACCGCGCCGAGCAGGATCGATCGCTGGAAGCCGATCAGCTTGTCGGCGACGTATCCGCCGAAGATCGCGCCCGCGTACACCAGCGCCAGGTAGGCGCCGTACAGCTCGCTCGCGGGTTTTTCGTAGGACGCATCGCCGCCGTGGAGTTGCGCGACGATGTACAGCACCATCGCCCAGCGGATGCCGTAGAACGCGAAGCGTTCCCAGAATTCGGACATGAACAGCATCCACAGCGGACGCGGATGGCCCATCACGGTCGGGAAATCGGGTGGCTGCGTGCCGCCCGGCGGCGCCTGCATGCCCGGGCCGGCCGGTTCGACGTTGGTGGCTGCACTCATTCGACGGATTCCCCTGTGGATGTCTTTGCGTATTCAGGAACAAGGCCCGCGGCGCGGGACGGCCGAGCATTGCCGACCGCGCGCCGCCGCGTCAAACCGCGGCACTCATGCTGCAACGCAGCAGGCGATCAGTACGCCGCCGCGGGCGCGCCGATCGCGGTGCGCACTTCGAACAGTTCCGGGAAGAAGGTCAGGTCCAGCGCCTGCTTGAGAAAGCCCACGCCGCTGGAGCCGCCGGTGCCGCGCTTGAAGCCGATGATGCGCAGCACCGTGCGCATGTGCCGGAAGCGCCACAGCTGGAATTGCGTCTCGAGGTCGACCAGGTCCTCGCACAGGTGGTACTCGGCCCAGTAGGCGTCGGTGTCCTCGTAGATGCGCTCGAACACCGGCAGCAGCTCCGGATCGGACAGGTGCGGCTGCGACCAGTCGCGGGCGAGGTGGCGTTGCGGGACCGCGTGGCCGTGGCGCGCGAGGTAGGCCAGCGCCTCGTCGTAGAGCGACGGCGATTCGAGCGCTTCGCGCAGCCGCGCCTGCCCCTCCGGATCGTGCGCGAACACCTTGAGCATGTCCGCGTTCTTGTTCCCCAGCAGGAATTCGACGATGCGGTACTGCAGCGACTGGAAGCCGGACGAAGGCCCGAGCACCTGGCGGAATTCCATGTATTCGGACGGGGTGAGCGTCTCCAGCACCGACCACATCGCGGTCAGCTGCGCGATCACCTGCTTGCAGCGCGCGAAGATCTTCTGGCAGGCGTCGAGCTCGTCGCGGCGCAGGTGCGCGACCGCCGCGCCCAGCTCATGCACCAGCAGCTTCAGCCACAGCTCCGAGACCTGGTGCTGGATGATGAACAGCAGCTCGTCGTGGTGCGGCGGGTCCGAGAGCGGCTTCTGCGCGGACAGCAGCTGCTGCAACTGCAGGTAGCCGCCGTAGGTGACGCGCCCCGCGAGATCGGTGTGGATGTCCGCCTCGAGCGGACGCTGGTTGTCGTCGATCGCCATGCGCGGATTCTCGCATGCGTGCCGGCGCCTCGCCCACGGCCGGCCCCGCGGCGAACCGGCGGCGCTCCGTACGCCGGCGTTTGCGCCCTCCTCGATGGCCCTTCGGGCCAGCGCGACGCTTCGCCGGGGAACGCGCCCGGCGTTTGTTTGCGGCATCGCGCAACGGGCGGTTCCGGCGCAGCCGGTATCATGGGCGGATCGTTCCCCTGAAGGCGCCCGATGACCACCGCCGCCACGTTCGAAATCGAATACCTGCAATACCTCAAGCCCGACGGCACCCTGGCCGCGAAGCTGCCGCCGGCGGTGCACGACGCGAAGGCGCTGCTGCCGCTGTTCAAGCAGATGCTGTTCGTGCGCACCTTCGACACCAAGGCGATCGCCTTGCAGCGCACCGGCAAGCTCGGCACCTACGCCGCCTGCCTCGGCCACGAGGCGACGCATGTCGGCATCGGCGCGTCGATGCGGCCCGAGGACGTGTTCGCGCCCAGCTACCGCGAGTACGGCGCGCAGTTCATGCGCGGGGTCAAGCCGCGCGACGTGCTGATGTACTGGGGCGGCGACGAGCGCGGCAACGACTTCGAGGTGCCGCGCAACGACTACCCGTGGTGCGTGCCGATCTCGACCCAGTGCCTGATGGCCGCGGGCGCGGCGCTGAGCTTCAAGCTGCGCAAGCAGGACCGCCTCGCGGTCTCCTGCTGCGGCGACGGCGGTTCGTCCAAGACCGATTTCTACGCTGCGGTGAATTCCGCCGGCGCGTACAAGCTGCCGCTGGTGCTGTGCGTGATCAACAACGGCTGGGCGATCTCGGTGCCGCGCAAGGCGCAGACCGGCGCGCAGACGCTGGCGCAGAAAGGCCTGGCCGGCGGCCTCGCCTGCCTGCAGGTGGACGGCAACGACCTGGTCGCGGTGCTGGAGGCGATGCGCCGCGCGACCGAGCGCGCGCGCAAGGGCGAAGGCGGCACCGTGATCGAATTCCTCACCTACCGCCTGCACGACCACACCACCGCCGACGACGCGCGCCGCTACCGCGGCGAGGAGGAAGTGAAGGCGGCGTGGGAGAAGGAACCGTTCCTGCGCCTGCGCAAGTTCCTCGTCGACCAGAAGCTGTGGGACGAGGCGCAGGAGAAGGCCTGGGTCGAGGAATGCGGGAAGCAGGTGGATGTGGAAATCAACGCCTACCTCGAAACCCCCGTACAGCCGGTGGAAGCGATGTTCGACTACCTCTACGCCGACATGCCGGCGGACGTGATGGCACAACGCGATGCCGCGATCGCGCAGGAGAAGCGCGCATGAGCGATGCAACGCCCATCACCCTGATCGAAGCGATCACCCAGGCGCTCGCCTACGAGATGAAGCACGACGACGCGGTCGTGGTGCTCGGCGAGGACGTCGGCGTCAACGGCGGCGTGTTCCGCGCCACCGCCGGCCTGCAGCAGGTCTTCGGCGACCAGCGCGTGCTCGACACGCCGCTGGACGAAACCACGATCGCCGGCCTGACGGTCGGCATGGCCTCGCAGGGCATGAAGCCGGTGGCCGAGGCGCAGTTCGACGGCTTCATGTACCCGATGGTGGATTTCATCGTCTGCCACGCGGCGCGCATGCGCTATCGCACCCGCGGCCGCCTGCACTGCCCGATGGTGCTGCGCGTGCCGTGGGGCGGCGGCATCCGCGCGCCGGAACACCATTCCGAGGCGAACGAATCCATCTTCACCAACGTGCCCGGCCTGCGCGTGGTGATGCCGTCCTCGCCGCAGCGCGCCTACGGCCTGCTGCTCGCCGCGATCCGCGACCCGGATCCGGTGATCTACATGGAACCCAAGCGCATCTACCGGCAGTACAAGGAACTGGTGCCGGACGACGGCGAGGCGCTGCCGCTCGATGTCTGCTACGTGCTGCGCGACGGCAGCGACGTCACCCTCGTCACCTGGGGCGCGCAGGTGAAGGAAACCCTGGAGGCCGCCGACAATCTCGCCGCCGAAGGCATCAGCGCCGAGGTCATCGACGTCGCCACGCTCAAGCCGCTGGATTTCCCCACCATCGCCGAGTCGGTGGCCAAGACCGGGCGCTGCGTGATCGTGCACGAAGCGGCGAAGACCGCCGGCTTCGGCGCCGAGGTCGCCGCGCGCGTGGCCGAGGAATGCCTGTTCGACCTGCTCGCCCCGGTCGAGCGCGTCACCGGTTACGACACCCACATCCCGCTGTTCCGCCTCGAGATGAAGTACCTGCCGAGCACGGACAAGATCGTCGCCGCCGCCAGGCGCGCGATGGCGTATTCCTGAAAGGACACCGCATGAGTCACAAGACCTTCAACCTCCCCGATCTCGGCGAAGGCCTGCCGGACGCGACCATCGTCGAGTGGTACGTCAAGGTCGGCGACGTCATCAAGCTGGACGAGAACCTCGTCTCCATGGAAACCGCGAAGGCGGTGGTCGACGTGCCGTCGCCGGTCAGCGGCAAGGTGCTGAAGCTCGCCGGCGCCGCCGGCGACGTGATCGTCACCGGCACGATGCTGGCCGAATTCGAAATCGACCCGTCGCTGCCGCAGCGCGCGGAAGGCCAGGACACCGGCCACCATCATGCATCTCCTCCTTCTCCCCCGCCCGCGGGGGAGAAGGTGCCGAAGGCGGATGAGGGGGAAAAGCAGCCCGAAGACGCCGGCACCGTGGTCGGCGCGATGCAGGTCGGCAATGCGGTGGTGAGCGAAGCCGCGGTCGCGGTCGGCGGGGTCAAGGCGGTGCCCGCGGTGCGCGCGATGGCGCGCAAGCTCGGCGTCGACATCGCCCGCGTGCGCGCGACCGGCGCCGACGGCACCGTGAGCATGGACGACGTGAAGCGCGCGGCGGCCGATGGTTCGCTCTTGCTCCCCTCTCCCGCCGGGAGAGGGGCTGGGGGTGAGGGGTTGAAGCAACCCATCCCCTCATCCGCCCTTCGGGCACCTTCTCCCGAAGGGAGAAGGGAAGAGCATCAGCGCAGCACGCTGTCGCAATCCGGCAAGCCGATGCGCACGCAGCCGCCGGGCGTGGCCGCGACCGGCCAGCCGGAACAGTTGAAGGGCGTGCGCCGCAACATGGCCCGGGTGATGGCCGACGCGCATGCGAACGTGGTCCCGACCACGCTGGTCGACGATGCGGACCTGCACGCCTGGCTGGGCAAGCAGGACATCACCTCGCGCCTGGTCCGCGCGATCGTCGCCGCCTGCAAGGCCGTGCCGGCGCTGAACGCGTGGTTCGACGGCGCCAACCTCACCCGCACCCAGCATCCGCACGTGGACATCGGCATCGCGGTGGACACCGACGACGGCCTGTTCGTGCCCGCGCTGCGCAACGCCGACATGCTCGACGGCAACGGCGTGCGCGCCGCGATCAAGCGCCTGCGCGCGCAGGTCGAGGACCGCTCGATCCCGTCGTCGGAACTGTCCGGCTACACGATCTCGCTCAGCAACTTCGGCATGTTCGCCGGCCGCTACGCGACGCCGGTGGTGGTGCCGCCGTGCGTAGCCATCGTCGGCGCGGGCAAGCTCTCGCACGACGTGGTCGCGGTGATGGGCGGCATCGAAGTGCACCGGCGCATGCCGATCTCGCTGACCTTCGACCATCGCGCCTGCACCGGCGGCGAAGCGGCGCGCTTCCTCGCCGCGCTGCTCGCCGACCTCGCGCAGCCGAATTAAGGAACTCGTCACCCCGGCGAAAGCCGGGGCCCAGCTTCTTGTCGATGATGGGAAGCGCTGGGTTCCGGCTTCCACCGGAATGACGGAATGGAGAGTTATGACCCACCGCAGCCGCCTCGCCGGTTTCATCATCGACTGCAACACCGATGACCTGGATGCGGCCGCGGATTTCTGGTCGCAGGCGCTCGGCTGCAGCGTCGCCGACCGCGACGCGGGCGACGGCGAAGCCGAATACCAGATGCTGGGCGATACGCCCGGCGAGCTGCACATCGAGGTGCAGAAGGTCGCGCATCCCTCGCGCGTGCACCTGGACATCGAATCCGACGACGTGGATGCCGAGGCCGAACGGCTGGAGAAACTCGGCGCGAAAAAGATCGCGTTCGTGAAGCGCTGGTGGGTGATGGAAGCCCCGACCGGGCAGCGCTTCTGCGTGGTCAGGATGAAGCACCCGGAACGCGGCGCCCCGGCGAACGAATGGGATTGACCACATATTCCCGTTCGTCCTGAGCGTAGGCGCGAAGCGCCGAAGTCGAAGGACGCACGCCCTTCGACTTCGCTTCGCTACGCTCAGGGCGAACGGAGTGATTGATTGAACAATCGACGCCGCAGCAGAACCGCCGCGGTCAATACCGCGAGGAACACGCCGTAACCGACCGAGGTCGCGAGGACCTGCGGCCACAGGTGGCCGTGGCCGCGGTCGGCCAGGCCGAAGCTCCAGTGCAGGCTGGCAAGGCAGGCGGCGAAGGCGAGCAGCAAGGCGATGGCATCGAAACCGCGCCGGCGCGCGTTGCGCGGCTGCCGCGGATACAGCCAGTACAGCGCCGACAGGATCAGGAACCACGGCGCGAACAGGATCAGCGCCAACGCCGGCATCCCGGCGACGTCGTTCACGATTTCTCCGCCTCGGCTTCGACCAGCGCGGCGAGTGCGGCCTGAATGTCGTCCTCGCCCACGCCTTCGGCGCGCGGCAATTGCGGATCGGACGCATCGTAGTGGCCGCCCTTGAGCCGGGCGATGCATTGCCCGGCATCGCGCGGCGAATCGAAGCCCGCGCTTTGCAGCAGCACGCGTTCGCCCTGCACCAGCTTGAAGTGGAACTTGCCGTCGGTCTCGCGGTATTGCTTGAACGCCGGCAGCGCCGCGTCCTTCTTCGCCGCGGTTTTCGATCCCGCCGCGATCGTGGTCGACAGGTCCCGCAGCCCCACCGCCTCGCGCAGGCGCGCGAGCGCCGGCGTCGCGTACTGCTTGCGCAAACGCGCCGCGCCATCGCGCAGCACGGCTTCGATCTCGCCCGGCTTCGCGATCAGCGCCTCGTACTTCTCGCGCAGCGGCGCGACTTCCGCATCGATGCGTTCGAACAGCTTCGCCTTGGCGTCGCCCCAGCCGATGCCGTTCGCGAAATCCCGTGCGAACGCGGCCGTTTCTTCCTTCGACGCGAACGCCTGGTACAGCTGGAACAGCGCGGAGCCTTCGGTGTCCTTGGCCTCGCCCGGCGCGCGCGAATCGGTGACGATGCCGGCGATCAGCTTCTTCAGCTCGTTGCGCGGCGCGAACAGCGGGATGGTGTTGTCGTAGCTCTTCGACATCTTGCGGCCGTCGAGCCCGGGCAACGTCGCCACCTGTTCCTCGATGACGGCCTCGGGAAGCGCGAAGTGCTCGCCGTACAGGTGGTTGAAGCGCTGGCCAAAATCGCGCGCCATCTCGATGTGCTGCACCTGGTCGCGGCCGACCGGCACCTTGTTCGCGTTGAACAGCAGGATGTCCGCGGCCATCAGCACCGGGTACATGAACAGCCCCGCGGTGATGCCGGCGTCGTCGTCGAGGCTTTCGGCGCGATTGCGGTCCACCGCGGCCTTGTACGCGTGCGCGCGGTTGAGCAGGCCCTTGCCGGCGACGCAGGTCAGCAGCCAGGTGAGCTCGGGGATCTCGGGGATGTCACTCTGGCGGTAGAACCACACCCTCGACGGGTCCAGCCCGCAGGCCAGCCACGCCGTGGCGATTTCCAGCGTGCTGCGCTGCACGCGCGCCGGTTCGGCCACCTTCACCAGCGCGTGGTAGTCGGCGAGGAAGTAGAAACTCTCCGCATCCGGCGCGCGGCTGGCGGCGATCGCCGGGCGGATCGCGCCGACGTAATTGCCCAGGTGCGGGGTGCCGGAGGTGGTGATGCCGGTGAGGACGCGGGTCTTGCTCATGCGCACAGTTTACCCGCGCGGGCCGGCAACCCCATTCAACCCCATGTCCGCGCATGGCGCGTTGGAAGGCATGCCCATCGAGGAGAACGCCCATGTCCCGCATCCCGACCCTGCTCGTCCTCGCCGCGCTGGCGTCCAGCGCCTGCAGTCCGCTCGATGCCCGCCCGCTGGTGGACATCGACGTGATCGACCGCGACACCGGCCAGTGGCTGCCCGAGGCGCATGCCCGCGGCAGCGACTGGATCCCGGGCGACCCGGGCCACCGCTATTCGGTGCGCCTGACCAACACCAGCGGCGAACGCGTGCTGGTGGTGCTGTCGGTGGACGGGGTGAACGCGGTCACCGGCGAAACCGCGGCGCCGTCGCAGGCCGGCTACGTGCTGGCGCCGTGGCAGAGCACCGAGATCGCCGGCTGGCGCAAGTCGCTGGACGACGTCGCCCAGTTCTACTTCACCGACCTGCCCGACAGCTACGCCGCGCGTACCGGCCGCCCGGACAACGTCGGCGTGATCGGCATCGCCGTGTTCCGCGAACGCCCGCGCCCGATCGTCTACCCGATGCCGGCGCCGCCGATCGCGAACGAGCAGCGCGCGATGGACAAGGCCGCCGCGCCGTCGGCCGCGCGCGAGTCCGCCAGCGCGGCCGATGCCTACGGCGGAATGCAGCCGCAGCGCATCGGTACCGGCCATGGCGCGCGCGAATGGTCGCCGGTCGGGCAGACCACGTTCGAACGCGCGTCTTCGCGCCCTTCGCAAATCACCCAGCTGCGCTACGACGACCGCAACGCGCTGGTGGCGATGGGCATCTTCCCGCGCGATGGATGGCGCTACGCCGGCGACGACGCGCCGCGCGCCTTCCCGAACGGCTTCGTCGCCGATCCGCCGAACTGGTGACGCGGCGCTGTGCCGCCGTCCGCCATGCGAAGGGCCGGCAATGCCGGCCCTTCGTCCTTCGGCGCATTCCGCCCTTCCTCGTCGCGCGTGATGCGAAATCGCGGGATGCGCGCCGGGCCGGCGCCCGCTAGTGCAGGGACTTCTGGAATTCGTCGACTTCGCGCTGCGCGCGATCGCGATCCCAGCCGTAGCGTTCCTGCAGCTTGCCGGCGAGATAGGTCGCATCGCCCTGCGCGACCTTGAAATCGTCGTCGGTGAGGTTGCCCCAGCGTGCCTGGGCCTGGCCCTTCAGCTGGGTCCACTTGCCGGCGATGATGTCCTTGTTCATGGATGACTCCTGCGTGTTGCGCGGCGGGGGGTGCCGCACGCACAGCATCGCAGTCGCCACCTTCGGATTCGGTCAAGGTTTTGTTGCGCGTGCGCGGCGCATTCAGTGCACATCGCTGAATGGGTTGCGGCGGCTGCGGTTCGCGCAAAAAAAGGACCGGCTCGCGCCGGTCCATCCCCGTTCCGCCGAAATCCCTTCGACCTAGCTTGCGCTTGCGCGGGGACCGCGCGATCAGCAGTGCGCGTCCTTGCAGTCTTCGGCCTTCTGCTCGACCTTCTCGCCGACCTTCTGCACATCCTTGCCGGCACCGGCCATGGTGTTGCACGCGGTGAGCGTGCCGAGCGAAAAACAGGCGAGCAGCAACAGGGCGATCAGACGCTTCATGGAAATCCTCGTTCGTTCGTTCGGGAAGGTGCGGCGGCCGGCGCGCAACCGCCACGCGGCCAACCGCTTCCATGGAAACCGGCCCGGCGTGAAACGCGCGTAGATTCCGCGCCGCGGAACGCAACCGCGACTGAACGCGCGCTAGTCGCGCATCAAGGTCGACTTGCCGAACAGGCTTTCGACCAGGTCGACCGCGAGTCGCGCGGTGCCGTTGCGGTGGTCGAGCGCGGGATTCAATTCGACGATGTCGAGCGAACCCATGCGGCCGCTGTCGGCGATCATCTCCATCACCAGCTGCGCCTCGCGGTAGTTGGGGCCGCCGGGCACGGTGGTGCCGACGCCGGGCGCGATCGACGGGTCGAGGAAGTCGACGTCGAAGCTGACGTGGATGTGCGTGTCCTCGTCCACGCCGTGCAGCGCCTGTTCCATCGCGCGCTTCATCCCGACCTCGTCGATGTAGCGCATGTCGTACACGTCGAGGCGGTGTTCCTTGACCAGCCGCTTCTCGCCCTCGTCGACCGAACGGATGCCGATCTGGCGCATCTGCGAAGGCGAGATCGCCGGCGCGCTGCCGCCGAGCCCGGTCAACGCGTCCGGGCCGATGCCGCACAGGCAGGCGACCGGCATGCCGTGGATGTTGCCCGAGGGCGTGACCTCGTGGGTGTTGAAGTCGGCGTGCGCGTCCAGCCACAGCACGCGCAGCTGCTTGCCGGTTTCGCGGCAATGGCGCGCGACCGCGGTGATCGAACCGATGCCCAGGCAGTGGTCGCCGCCCAACATGATCGGCAGGCGACCCTGCTGCAGTTCGGCGTGGATCGCGTCCATCGCCGCGCGGTTCCAGGCCACCACCTCGTCGAGGTGGCGGTAGCCGTCGCGCGGCGGCAGCCACGGGTTGTTGGGGCCGGCGAGGTTGCCGCGATCGGCCACGTCCACGCCGCGCGCGGCCAGCGCCTCGCCCAGCCCGGCCAGGCGCAGGGCTTCGGGCCCCATGCGCGCGCCACGGTCGCCGGCGCCGATGTCGGTGGGAACGCCGATCAGGGATACCGACGGATAGCTGCGCATGGAAATGCTCCGGATGGTGCCGGCACCCGGGTTCGAACTGGGGACCTACCGCTTACAAGGCGGTTGCTCTACCAACTGAGCTATGCCGGCGTCGCCGCCATTCTAGCCAGTCGGCCCGGATCCGCCCCCGGCCGACAAACGGCGACCGAAAGGGATTGACGTCACATTTTAAATCCTATAAATCTTATATGGATGCTGACCAACAAGGCCAAATACGGGCTCCGGGCGATGTGCGCCCTGCACGGCAGCGATAGCCGCTGGCTGCAGGCGCGCGCCATCGCCGCGCGCGCCAACGTGCCGGAGAAGTTCCTCGAGGCCATCCTCGTCGAGCTGCGCCGGGCAGGCTTCGTCGAAAGCCGCCGCGGCCACCTCGGCGGGCATGCGCTGGCCAAGCCCGCGGCCGAGATCATGGTCGGCGACCTGATCCGCGCCATCGACGGACCGCTGGCGCCGGTGCGCTGCGCCAGCATGACCGCCTACGAACCCTGCAGCGATTGCAGCGATCCCGAGCATTGCGCGGTGCGCGAATTGATGCGCGAAACCCGCGCCGCGCTGTCGGGGGTGCTCGACCACTGCAGCCTCGCCGCACTGACCGAACGCGCCCGCGACGAAACATGGCTGCAACCCGACACCGGAGACGCCGCATGACCACCAACCGCGATCCCGCGCCCTATCCTGTCGCGCCGGCCGGGGTACAGGCCGAGCTCGAGCACGAGCGCGAGGTGCTCGAAGCGCTGCGCGCGCTGCAGTTCGGCACGCTGGAAATCACCGTGCACCAGTCGCGCATCGTGCAGATCACGCGCAGCGAGAAGCTGCGCTTCTAGAAACTGCGCTTTTCGACCGCACGCAACACCCGATCCCGCACCAACAACCCAGACCGAGCCGACCGGACCACCGGAGGCATCGATTCCACCCCTTCCAGGAGTGAAGTCATGCCCATGCCCCGTCGACTGCCCGTGTCCGCGCTTGCGTTCGCACTGGCCGCCATCATCGTCCCGGCGCGCGCCGCCGAACCCACAACCGCCGAATTGCTGGCGCGCATCGCCTCGCTGGAACAGCGCCTGGCCGCGCTCGAAGGCAACGGCACGGCCAGCGCCGACATCGACCAGCGCTTGCGTGCGGTCGAACGCAACCAGGAGCTGCAGTCGGAAGCGGACGCGACCAAGGCCGCGCCAACGCCGGTCGTCAGCCTCGGCGAAAAGGGCCTGTCGGTGAAGTCCGCCGACAACGGATTCGAGGTGAAGGTCCGCGGCCTCGTCCAGGGCGACGGCCGCATGTGGTTCGGCGATGGGAATGCCCCGCAGAACGACACCTTCCTGCTGCGCCGGGCCGAGCCCGCGATCGAAGGCAGCTGGGGCTCGCTGCTCGGCTTCCGCCTGGCCGCGCAGCTGGCCGGCGATACCGCCACGGTGCTCGATGCCTATGCCGACCTGAAGTTCGATCCGCGCGCCAGCGTGCGCCTCGGCCGGTTCAAGACCCCGGTCGGGCTGGAACGCCTGCAATCGAGCAGTTCCACCGAGGCGATCGAACTGGGGTTCCCCTCCGAACTCGCCCCCGGGCGCGACATCGGCGTGCAGTTGCAGGGCGAGTTCCCCGCCGGCGTGAGCTATGCGCTGGGCGTGTTCAACGGCACGGCCGACGGCCGCGATGGCGCGACCAGCAACCCGGACGACGATTTCGAAGTCGCCGGCCGGATTTTCTTCGAACCGTGGAAGCACGATGCGAATGGCTTGTCCGGGCTCGGCTTCGGCCTCGCCGCCAGCACCGGCAACAGGCACGGCAACGGCAACAACTACCTGCCGCGCTACCGCACGCCGGGCCAGGTGCAGGTGTTCAACTACCTGGGCGACGTGGACGCCGACGGCGAACAGACGCGCATCTCGCCGCAGGCGTACCTCTACCGCGGCCGCTTCGGGCTGCTCGGTGAATACATCGTGTCGAAGCAGGATGTCGCCGCGCCCGCGCGCGGCATCGAAGGCACGTTGTCGAACCGCGCCTGGCAACTGCTCGGCGGCGTGGTGCTGACCGGCGAGGACGCGAGCTACAAGGGCGTGGTGAAGCCCGCGCATCCGTTCGCGCTCGGCGGCCCGGGTTGGGGCGCGTTCGAACTCGTCGCCCGCTACGGCCGATTGACCATCGACGACGACGCCTTCCCGCTGTTCGCCGATCCGGCCAGGTCGGTGGCCGCCGAAAGCGGCTGGGGCCTCGGCCTGAACTGGTACCTGACCGGCAACTTCAAGCTGGTCGCGAACTACACCCGGACGAGTTTCGACGCCGCCCTCGGCGCCGCGCCGCGCGAGGACGAGAAGGCCTTCTTCACCCGCGCGCAGTTTTCCTTCTGAGCGAGAGGACACCACATGAATTTCCGCACATCCTTCGCGGGCCTCGCGCTCGCCCTGCTCGCCGGCAGCGCCGGCGCCGCCGACCACGAACTGCTCAACGTTTCCTACGACCCGACGCGCGAGCTGTACGCCGACGTCGACCAGGCCTTTGCCGCGCAATGGAAGCGGCAGACCGGCGAAACCCTCTCCATCCGCGCCTCGCACGGCGGTTCCGGCAAGCAGGCACGCGCGGTGATCGACGGCCTCGAGGCCGACGTCGTCACCCTCGCGCTTGCCGCCGACATCGACGCCATCGCCGACAAGGGCAAGCTGCTGCCGGCGAACTGGCAGTCGCGCCTGCCGCACAACAGCACGCCCTACGCCTCGACGATCGTGCTGCTGGTGCGCAAGGGCAACCCGAAGCAGATCCGCGACTGGGGCGACCTGGCCCGCCCGGGCGTTTCGGTCGTCACGCCGAACCCCAAGACCTCCGGCGGCGCGCGCTGGAACTACCTCGCGGCCTGGACCTGGGCCTCGCACCAGTACCGCGACGGCCGCAAGGTCATGGACTACATGACCAGGCTGTTCCACAACGTGCCGGTGCTCGACACCGGCGCGCGCGGCGCCACCACGACCTTCGTCGAACGCGGCATCGGCGACGTGCTGGTCGCGTGGGAGAACGACGCGCTGCTCACGCTCGACGATCCGCAAGTTCGTGGCCAGTACCAGATCGTGGTGCCCTCGATCAGCATCAAGGCCGAGCCGCCGGTGGCGTGGGTGGACGCGAACGTCGATCGCCACGGCACGCGCAAGCAGGCCGAGGCCTACCTGCGCTTCCTGTATTCGGCCCAGGGCCAGCGCCTGGTCGCCAGGCACTTCTACCGCCCGGCCGAACCGGATCTCGTGCCGGCGGCCGAACGCGCGAAATTCCCGGGCGTGAAGTGGGTCACGATCGACGGCGCGTTCGGCGGCTGGAAGCGGGCGCAGGCGACACACTTCGCCGACGGCGGCCTGTTCGACCGCATCATGCAGGGCGCGCGCTGAGCGCATGGACGCGATCGCGAAAACACGCCCGGGCGCCGGGCCGCGACGACCGCTGCCGGGCTTCGGCTTCAGCCTCGGGCTGGGCCTGGGCTGGCTGGGCGTGGTGATCCTGTTGCCGCTGTCCGCGCTGGTGCTGCACGCGGCCGGGCTCGGCTTCGCCGGCTGGTGGCGCGCGCTGCACGACGAGCGCGTGCAGGCGGCGGTGAAGCTGAGCTTCGGCGCATCATTCGCGGCGGCGCTGGTCGCCGCATGCGCCGGCACGCTGGTGGCGTGGGTGGTGGTGCGTTACCGCTTCCCCGGCCGGCGCCTGCTCGACGCGATGGTGGACCTGCCGTTCGCGATGCCGACCGCCGTGGCCGGCATCGCGCTCACCGCGCTGTACGCGCAGAACGGCTGGATCGGCCGCTGGCTGGAACCGATGGGGCTGAAGGTGGCGTACACGCCGCTGGGCATCGTCGTCGCGCTGGTGTTCATCGGCATGCCGTTCGCGGTGCGCACGCTGCAACCGGTACTGGAAACGCTGGGCCGCGAACCCGAGCAGGCCGCGGCCTCGCTCGGCGCCGGCCGCTTCACCACGCTGCGCCGGGTGGTGCTGCCGGAACTGCTGCCGGCGATCCTCACCGGTTTCTCGCTCGCCTTCGCGCGCGCGCTGGGCGAATACGGCTCGGTGATCTTCATCGCCGGCAACCTGCCGTACAGGACCGAGATCGCGCCGCTGCTGATCACCATCCGGCTCGAGGAATACGACTACGACGGCGCGGTGGCGATCGCGGCCCTGCTGCTCGCGGCCTCGTTCCTGTGCCTGCTGGCGATCAACGCCATCCCCAACCTGTTCAAGCATGCGAGGCGCCGCGATGGCTGATGCGAACGCACTGGACCCGCCGCGCTGGTTGCGCGCGCTGCTGATCCTCTCCGCGGTGGCGGTGATGGCGCTGCTGGTGCTGCTGCCGCTGGCGGTGGTGCTGGGCAGCGGTTTCGCCGGCGGCGTGCGCGCCTGGTACGCGGCGCTGTCCGAACCCGACGCGCTGGCCGCCCTGCGCCTGACCCTGTTCACCGCAGCGATCGTGATTCCGTTGAACGCGGTGTTCGGCACCCTCACCGCATGGGCGCTGGCGCGCTTCGAGTTCCGCGGCAAGCGCGTCCTGCTCGCGCTGATCGACCTGCCGTTCGCGGTCTCGCCGGTGGTGGCCGGCCTGTGCCTGGTGCTGCTGTTCGGCAACCACGGCTGGTTCGGCGCGTGGCTGCAGGCGCACGACGTCAAGATCCTGTTCGCGCGCCCGGCGATCGTGCTGGCCACGCTGTTCATCACCTTCCCGTTCGTCGCCCGCGAGCTGATCCCGCTGATGCAGCAGCAGGGTTCGGACGAGGAACTGGCCGCGCGCTCGCTCGGCGCCGGCGCGTGGACCATGTTCCGGCGCGTGACCCTGCCCAACATCAAGTGGGGCCTGCTGTACGGCGTGCTGCTGTGCGGCGCGCGCGCGATGGGCGAATTCGGCGCGGTGTCGGTGGTGTCGGGCCACATCCGCGGCCTGACCAACACCCTGCCGCTGCACATCGAGATCCTCTACAACGAATTCAACAGCACCGCCGCGTTCGCGGTCGCCTCGCTGCTGTGCGCGCTCGCGCTGGTAACGCTGGTGCTGAAGTTCTGGCTCGAATCCCGCCACGGCGACGCGCTCGCCTCCTCCCAACGCCGTCACTGAGGCGAACATGCAACTGCACCTGCAAGGACTCACCAAGCGCTATCCCGGCGTCGCCGCGCTCGACGGCGTCGACCTCGACATCGCCTCGGGCGAACTGGTCGCACTGCTCGGCCCCTCGGGTTCGGGCAAGACCACGCTGCTGCGCGTGGTCGCCGGCCTGCTCGACCCCGACCAGGGACGCGTGCTGTTCGCCGACACCGACGCGACCCGGCTCAGCCTGCGCGAACGCAACGTCGGCTTCGTGTTCCAGCACTACGCGCTGTTCCGGCACATGACCGTGGCCGAGAACATCGCCTTCGGCCTGCGCAGCCGGCCGCGCGCGCGACGCCCGGACAAGGCGACGATCGCCAGGCGCGTGCGCGAGCTGCTGCAGCTGATCCAGTTGCCGGAGCACGGCGAGCGCTATCCGGAACAGCTCTCCGGCGGGCAGAAGCAGCGCGTGGCGCTGGCGCGCGCGCTCGCGATCGATCCCAGCGTGCTGCTGCTGGACGAACCCTTCGGCGCGCTCGACGCCAAGGTGCGGGTGGAACTGCGGCGCTGGCTGCGCACGCTGCACGAGCAGACCGGGCAGACCACGCTGTTCGTCACCCACGACCAGGACGAGGCGCTGGAGCTCGCCGACCGCGTGGTGGTGATGCGCAACGGGCGGATCGAGCAGGCCGGGCCGCCGGAAGACATCTATCGCGCGCCGGCCAGCGCCTACGTGTTCGATTTCATCGGCCGCGCGAACCGGCTGCGCGGCGCGGTCGAAGCGGGCCACTTCGGCCTGCCGGGCCAGTCGCTGGCATTGCCGGCCGAGGGCCGCGGCGAGGCGACGCTGTACGTGCGCCCGCACGACCTGGCGCTGGTCGCGCCGCACGAGGGCGTGTCCGCGCGCGTGCTCGCCACCCACCATCGCTCCGACCGGATCGTGGTCGAACTCGCGGTCGAGGGCCAGGAACGCGTGCTCGAAGCCGACCTGCCCGATCGCGCCGATGCGTCCCTGCCCGCGCCCGGCGACACGGTCGGGCTGCGCCCGCGGCGCTACCGGGTGTTCGCGGGCGGCTGAAGGCTCAGCGCAGCGTCGCGCAATCCAGCGGCTGCGCCGACTTCGCGCCGATGCGCGCCTGCGCCGCGGCCTGGGCGAATCCGGTCGCGGCGGCCACGTCCACCCAGGATTGCGATGTCGCATCGCGCGGCGGCTGCAGTTGCGCCTCGAAGCCCTTGCCGCGCAGTTCGGCCAGCCTGCGCTGCGCGTTCGCCTCGCTGCCGTAGCGGCCGAGCATGACCGCGTTCGCCTGCGGCCCCTGCGCGACGACGTAGTAATCCTTGATCCCCGCGGTGGCGATTTCCAGCGCCTTCGCCTGCGCCGAGGTCATGTCGGCGAACGGCGGCAGCCACACGGTCCAGTCCTTGCCGCCGCCGGCGATCGTGCGCGTCGCCGCTTTCCGCACCGAAGCGCGCAATAGCGCCGCCGCGGCCTGCGCGGACGCCTCGTCGGCGAACGGGCCGAAACGGAAGCACTGCGGCGCGTCGGCCTTCGCCACGGTATCCGCCGCGGGCGCGATGGTCGCCGGCATCGGCGCGCGCGTCGGTGCCGGGACCTGCGTCGGTGCCGGCGCCATGGCCGGTGCTGGCGGCTTGCGTTCGCTCGCCAATTGCAACTTCGGCACGCCGGCGAGCGCGGTGTCCGCGGCGACGCGCGGCGCCGGCCGCAACGCCCACCACGCGGCGACGCCGAGGTTGAGCACGATCAGCAGCACGATCAGCGCGCGGGTCAGCATCTATGCGGATTCCGTTGTCGTTCCGGCCTGTTCCAGCCGCGCCCAGCATGCCAGCCCTTCCAGCACCAGCGAAGGCGCCTCCACCGCGGCGGGCAACGCGGATCGCAGGGCCGGCGCGCCGCCACCGTGCAGCAGCAGCGTCGGCGCGAGGCCGAGGCGTTCGCGCGCGGCGGCGAGGCCATCGGCGACGAGGGCGATCGCCGCGCCTTCGCAACCGGAGGCCAGCGCATCGGCGGTGTCGGCGGCGAAATCCATGCGCGTGCCGCCTTCGCGCGGCAACACCGGCGCGCGCGCATGCAGCGCTTCGCGCATCAACGATGGCGACGGCGCGATCCGCCCGCCGTGGTGTCGGCCGCCGGCGTCGACCAGGTCGAGCGTGAGCGCGGTGCCGACGCCGACCACCAGCGCCGGGCCGCCGCGTTCGTGCGCGGCGAGCAGCGCGAGGAAGCGGTCCACGCCGAGCTTCGACGGGTCCGCGTAGGCGATGCGCACGCCGGCGCAGGCGGCCTGGGTGCGGGCGATGTCGATGCGCGCGAACCGCGATGCCAGCCGTTCGAGCAGGTCGACGCTGCGTTCGCCGGCGGCGACGCTGGCGACATGCGCGACGCCTCCGCGCCGCGGCAGCAGCGCATCGAGCTTGTCGGCGAAACCGGCCTCGCCGTGCGCGAGCGCGACGACTTCGCCGCAGCGGCCATCGACCAGCGGCGCGCATTTCAGCCGCGTGTTGCCGAGGTCGAACAGCCAGTCGCCGGGATTCCCGCTCATCGCGCGCGCACGCTCACTTCGCCGGCGTGCACGCTGCGCACTTCGCCATTGGGCATGCGGACGCGCAGCCCGCCGTCGTCGGCGAGGCCGGAGGCGACGCCGTGCAACGCATCGCCGGCGCCGATCACCGCGACCTCGCGATCGCGCAGGGCATCGAAGGCGGCGTAGCGTTCGCGGAACGGTTCCAGGCCCTCGCGATCGAACTGTTCCAGCGCCGGCAACAGCCACGACAGCAGCGTCGCCGCCAGCGCGTTGCGCGACGCGGCCGCCGCGGGCGCGACCGTGGCCAGGTCGGTCCACGGCTGGTCGATGCCGCGCGACGCGGCAGGCGGCATGCACACGTTGAGCCCGAGCCCGACCACGGCGCGTGCCGGGCCGGCGTGTTCGCCGCCGCCTTCCACCAGCAGGCCGCCGAGCTTGCGGCCATCGACGACCAGGTCGTTCGGCCATTTCAGTTGCACGGCCACGCCGAGCGAGCGCAGCGCTTCGGCGACCGCGACGCCGGCGGCGAGACTGAGCCCGCCGAGGCGCGCGAGCCCGCCGGCATAGCGACGCGCGAGCGAGAGGTAGAGGTTCGCGGCCAGCGGCGAACGCCATGTGCGCCCGCGCCGTCCGCGCCCGCCGCTCTGGCCTTCGACCAGCAACGCTTGCGCGCCGTCGGCGACGCCTTCGCGGCGCAGCAGCACGCTGTTGCTGGAATCGACGATCCATTCGACGTCGAGCGTGGCCAGCAAGGCGCGCGCCGGTTCAGTGAGCCGCGCGCGGATCGCGCCGGCGTCGAGCAGGTCGCAGGGCGCGCGCAAGGCGTAACCGCGGCCGGCCTGCGCGTCGATGCCGATGCCGGATTCGCGCAGGGATTCCATGCGCTTGTGCACCGCGCTGCGGCTGATGCCGAGCCGCGCGGCCAGCGCCTCGCCCGACGTCGGGCCCGCGGCGAGTACGGCGAGCAGGTCGCGGTCGTTCACGGCTGGAATGGCGGCAAGCGCATCGGGCAATGATAAGCCGTCGCGGGATGCGGCTTGCGCCGCGATCGGCCCGATCGATGCGGGCGCCGGCCCGGTTATTCGACTTTCGCAACCTTGCCTTCCGCGATCTCCGTCCACGGCCCGCCATCGACGGACACCTCGGCGCGATAGGTGAACAAGGTCGGCGACACCTGTCGCTCCGTGTACCTGACTTGGCCGGGTTTGCCTCCCGCGTCGATGTCGACGATGAAGGTCTTCCTGCCGTCTTCGATCGTTCCGCCCGTCGTGTATTCGCTGTCGCCGAGGCTGCTGATCCCGTACTCGGCGTAGGACTTGGTCTTGCCGTCGTATCCACGGATGTTGAGGAAGGCGCGTTTTCCCGTGGGCCCGTTTTCCTCGCCGCGGCAAACGAGCTGGAAACCGCCGGCGAACCATTCGCAGGTCGTCGTGCTCGAGAGCTTGCCGGCGGGCCCGAATGGACCGCCCTTCGCCTCGCCCTCGCCTTTCCAGGTGCCGAGGTAATAGGCCAGTTTCCGGACCTCGGGCCCCGGTTGCGGCGATGGCCCGGTCGCCTCCTGGCCACGGGCGCCGTGCATCAGGATCATCAGGCACAACCCGAGGGCGAGCGGTTTCAT
>JBGAHT010000027.1:0-33744 GCA_044226035.1 Thermomonas sp.
CGGACTGTCGTATCGGGAAATTTCCGATCGGCGGCGCGGCAAGCGCCGATCTTCGTGCGGCATGGCGCTTGGCAGGCTGCCTGCATGGAAAACATCCGGCAAGCACCGCACTTCCCGCGCACGGGATGCCCCTGCCCCGACCGGCAGGCGCCTCGACACATATACGCTTGAAGCGTATAGTTCGCCATGTACACGATCATCGAGACACCGCTGTTCTCGCGCCTGTGGCCCGATTACTGGAGCGAGGACGAGCGCACCGAATTCGCCGCCTTCCTGTCGTCGAATCCGGAAGCGGGCGATGTGGTCCCTGGTTCGGGCGGATGCCGGAAGGTGCGCTGGTCGCGCGCCCGGACGGGCAAACGCGGCGGGGTGCGGGTGATCTACTTCAATCGTTTGCCACAAGGCCTGATCGTATTGTTGCTGATCTATGCGAAGAGCGCGCAGGACAACATTCCCGTCGACGTGTTGCGCGCCATCGCCAGGGAACTCAAGCCATGCCCATGAACGAAAAAGAGCTGCTGGCCCGCGATGCCAAACGCGATATCGGTGCGGAGCTGCTGGAATCCGTGCGCCAGGTGAAGCAGGGCCAGGTGCGCGTGGCGTATGCGCCGGCCAGGGCTGCGCGTGAAATGACCGGGCTGTCGCAAGCGCGGTTCGCCAAGCTGCTGGGCGTTTCCGTGCGTACCTTGCAAGGATGGGAACAGGGCCGCATCCAGCCTTCAGGCGCGGCCCGCACCTTGCTGGCGATTGCGCTGCGCAACCCGGAGGCCTTGCTGGACGTCGCGGCCTGACTCGACCACCGCCGCCTTCCCGGCATCGAGGTCCGCATGTTGAAGGAACACGCATCCGTCGTACTGACGCAGGATTTGCCCGCTTCCGGACGGGAAGCGGGAGACGTGGGCGTAGTCGTGCACGTGCATCGCAATGGCGAAGCCTACGAGGTCGAATTCCTCTCGCTGGATGGCGCCACCGGCGCGGTGGAAACCCTGTCCGCGCAACAGGTGCGCGCTGCCGACCAGCACGACATCCCGCACGTGCGGCAGGCGCGGGGCGCGTAAGCCTCAGCGCACGATCTCGTCCAGCTTCGCCGCGTCGGTCGCTGTTAGGTGCGCCTCGCCGCTTTCGCCCTTCGATACCACCGCGGCCAGCATCAGGTCGCCGGTGACGTTGAGCGTGGTGCGGCACATGTCGAGGAAACGGTCGACGCCGAGGATCAGGCCGATGCCTTCCGGCGGCACCCCGACCATGCCGCAGATCAGCGCGACCACCGGCAGCGAACCGGCCGGCACGCCGGCGGTGCCGATGCCGCCGAGGATGCACACGAACATCACCGTCACCTGCTGCGCCAGCGACAGGTCCACGCCGAAGAACTGGGCGAGGAACAGCACGGTCACGCCCTCGAACAGCGCGGTGCCGTTCTGGTTGGCGGTGGCGCCGACGGTGAGCACGAAGCGCGAGACGTTCTTCGGCAGGTGCAGCTTTTCCTCGGCCACGCGCAGCGACACCGGCAGCGTGGCGTTGCTCGATGCGGTGGAGAACGCCATCACCATCGCTTCCTGCACGCCGCGGAAGAACTTGCGCGGCGACCATCCGCCGAGGAACTTCAGCATCAGCGAATAGACCACGAACAGGTGGATGGCGAGCGCCAGCACCACCACGCCGACGTAGGCGCCGAGCGAGCGCAGCAGGTCCCAGCCGAACAGCGCGGCGAGGTTGAACATGAAGCAGAACACCGCGTACGGCGCGAGCCGGATGACCAGCCCGATCAGGGTCATCGACACCTCGAACAGGCCCTGGATGCCGCGCAGCAGGGTTTCGGTGGCTTCGCTGCGCGTGAGCACCAGGCCGATGCCGAGCATCAGCGCGAAGAACATCACCGCGAGGATGGTGTTCTCGGCCGCGGCCTTGACCACGTTGTCCGGCACGATGCCGAGCAGCATGTCCAGCCCCTTCGGCTGGCCGCCGGTGCTGCCGACGATTTCCTTCGCGCGCTCGGCGCCCTGCGCCAGCATCGATTGCGCGGTGGCCGGGTCGACGCCGCCGCCCGGCTGCAGCCAGTTCACCAGCGCCAGGCCGAGCACGACCGCGATGCCGGAGGCGACGACGGTGTAGCCGAGCGTCTTCCAGCCGACGCGCCCGAGCGAACGCACGTCGCCCATCTCGGCCACGCCGATGATCAGCGCCGAGAACAGCAACGGGATCACCAGCATGAAGATCAGGCGCAGGAAGATGGTGCCGACCGGCTGGGTGACCCAGGTCGTCAGCCACTTCACCCAGCCCGCGTCCGCGCCCGAGGCGTAGTGCGCGACCAAGCCGAGCGCGAGGCCGGCGGCGAAGCCGATCGCCATCTTCGCGTGCAGCGGCATGCGCTTGCGTTCGCTGGAATGTGCCATGCGCGTCCCCGGTCCGATTCACCCGGAGCTTAGCAAATGGGCGTGCAGCCCCTTTGTCCCGTTCGTCCTGAGCGTAGCGAAGCGAAGTCGAAGGACGGCCCTTCGACTCCGGCGCTGCGCGCCTACGCTCAGGGCGAACGGATTTCTACTCCGGATACAACGGCGGCAGCAGTTCCTTCGGCCGCGCAGGCGCGGCCTTCCAGCGCGGCCCGCGCTTGAACGCGGCGCGCAATGCGGCCAGCGCCGGGGCGATGTCGCCGTCGCCCCAGCGCGCGCGCTGCAGCGCATCGACCGCGGCCTGTTGCGCGGGATCGTCGAGCTTTTCGCGCACGCCATCGAGGTCCGGCGCATTCGCCGCCGCGCACAGCGCCTGCGAAATCGCTTCCGGATCGCCCTTCGCCAGCGCCTGCGCGAGCGCGGGCTTCGCCGGCGATCGCGGTTTCGGCGCCGGTTCCGTTTCGACCGATGCCGCGGCCGGCGTCGTGCGATGCAGGCCCCACCACAGCGTCGCCAGCCACAGGAACGCGAACACCACCGCCGCCAGCGCCCAGGGCCGCACCGCGCCGTGCACGAACGGCAACCGCAGCCCGCCGCCCGTGCCGTCGTTCGCGAGCGGATTCGCGGGCGCGGGCGCAGCCGTGGAATCGCCGGCGCGGGCGTTCGCGCCAGGCGCGACCTGCAGCACGATGTCCGGCAACGTGGCGGTGCGCGCGACGCCCGCGCGCACGTCCCACCACGCGATGCGCGGGCCGGGGATGCGCAGCGTGCCCGCGTTCGCCGGCACGATCGAGAACCGCCGCACCAGCCGCGCCTGCGGGCGTCCGCCGTCGAAGTTGTCGTTCGCCTGCACCGGATCGGCGAACACCTGCGCGCCGGCGGGCGCGGCCAGCGCGAGTTCGGGCATCTGCGCGGCGCTGGCGCCATCGGCATCGGCTTCGATGGTGACGGTCGCCGCTTCCCCGGCGCGCGCCGATTGCGGCGTGGACAAGTAGCGCAACGCCAGCGAACGCAACGGCAGCCACGGCTGCGGCGCGTTCGCCGGCGGCGGCTGCACCGACAGCACGCGCGGCGCGCCGCTGGCGCGCAGGTCCTGGCGGCCGTCGCCGAACAGGTCGTCGAAGAAGCCGCCCACGCCCTGGCCGCTGAAGCGCGCGCCGGGAATGGTGAGCGCGCCGCTGCGCTCGGGGATGAGCAGGAAGCGGCGTTCGACCACGGTGTAGCGGCGGCCGCCGAGCTCGCGCGTGTACTGCAGGTCGTCGCCGATCCGCTGCAAGGTGGCGCCGTCGGGCGGATCCTGGTCGAGTTGCCCGGACACCAACGGCGCCGCCGAATACAGCCGCAGCACGTAGCCCACGCCCTGCTGCACGTAGGGCGATTGCGCATCGGCCTCGGCTTCGATGAACACCGCATCGCCCGCATGCGCGACCGGCGCGGCCGCGGCCGGGGTGACGGTCAGGCTCAAGGGCTGGGTGCGTTCCCTGCCGACGCGCAGCGACGGGATGGCGATCACGCCGTCGCGGTGCGGCTGCAGCGCCACCGCGAACAGCACCTTGGTGGTGCCGGTGCCGTTCACCATTTCGAACTGGCGGCTGCTGCTGTTGCCACTGACGTCGAAGTCGGCGCCGAGCGGCGAATAGTCGGGCGAATCCAGCGTCGCCTGGTCGGTCTCGATGTTGAGCGTGGTGGTTTCGCCCGCGGCGATGCGGTCGCGGTCGAGCCAGGCGCGGGTGTTCGCCTGCGCGGCGAACGCGCACAACGAAAGCAGCAACGCCAGCGCGATGCGGTTCCGCCACGATGTCCGTTCGCGCGCCATCAGTCGCCTCCCTGCCCGTGCCTGCGTTCGTATTCCAGCCGGAACTTCGCGCGCAGCAGGCCGCCCGGATCGTCCGGGACGCGCCGCAGCCATGCTTCGCTGGCGATGCGGCGTTCGCGTTCGGCCTCGGTTTCCGGACGTTCGCGCGATTGCGAATCCGGTTGCCCGGCCTTGGCCTTGCGTTGCAGCGCCTGCTGCATCTGCCGGCGCTGCGCTTCGTCCGCGCGTTGCTGCGCCTGCGCGTCCCCGGGCTTTTGCTGCGGTTGCGGCGGATTCTGCTGCGAAGGATTCTGTTGTTGCCGGTTCTGGTTCGATTGCGGCGGTTGCGGCTTCTGGTCCTGTTCCTGCGGATCGCCCTGCCCGTCCTGCCCGGGATTCGGCTGTCCCTGTTGTCCCGGTTTCCGGTTCTGCTGCTGTTGCTGCCTGTCGCCCTGCGGCGGCTTGCGCTTCATCGCCGCTTCCACCGCCTTGCGGTTGGCGATGGCGTCGGCCATGCCCGGATCGAGTTTCAACGCGCGATCGTAGGCGGCGATGGCCTGTTCGTAATCGCCCTGCTTCGCCAGCGCGTTGCCGTAGTCGTACTGGCCCGCGGCGTCCGGCACGCCGGCATAGGCCTGCGCGGCGGCGGCGTAATCGCCCTTGCGATAGGCCGCCTCGCCCTGCTGCATGCGCGCATACGCCTGCTGGTCCGCGCGTTGCCACAACGTGCCCTCCGCCGCATGCGCGGGCAACGCGGGCAGCGCGAACGCGAACGCGAGCAGCGCGGCGAACGCGCCGCCGCGGCGGAACAGCAGCAGCGCGAGCAGCAGCAACGGCGGCAGCAGCCAGTACCCGCCGTCGACGCCGACCGCGGATTTCGCGCCCTGCGCGGCCATCGCGCCGGCCTGCTGCGGATCGAGCACGCCCAGCGCGCGCAGGTCGCCATCGCCGGCTTCGGCCGCGGCGTAGCGACCGTGGCCGGCGGAGGCGAGATCGCGCAGGCTGGCGGCATCGAGCGCGCTGTGGCCGATGCTGCCGTCGGGGCGCCGGTAGGCCGCGCCCGCGGCGGTGCCGAGCCCGAGCGCCGACACGCGATAGCCCGCGCGCGCCGCGTTCGCGGCTTCGGATTCCGCGCCGCCGTCCGCGGCATTGGTGAGCAGCAGGATGTCGCCTTCGGCGAAGCCCGCCTGCTTCAGCAGCGCCACCGAACGCGAGATCGCGTCCGCGGCGTGGCTGCCGTCGACCGGCATCACGTCCGGCGACAGCGCATCGAGGAACAGCGCGACGTTCGCGGTGTCGTCGGTGAGCGGCGCGACGGTGTAGGCCTCGTCGGCGTAGGCGACCAGGCCGACCTGGCCGCCGGCGCGTTGCTTGAGCAAGTCCGCGATCTTGGCCCGCGCCTGCAGCAGCCGCGACGGCGGCAGGTCGTTGGCGAGCGCGGCGCTGGACAGGTCGAGCGCGACCACCAGCGGCGCGCGCGTTTGCCACAGCGGCTGTTCGCGCTGGCGCCAGCTCGGCCCGGCGAGCGCGAGGATCGCCAGCGCGAGCGTGGCCAGCGCGAGCCACGGCGCGCGCGCGTTGCGTTCGCCGCCCGCCTCGAGCAGGTGCGGCAACAGGTGCGGATCGACCACGTCGCGCCAGGCGCTGCGCCGGCGTTGCCGCGCGCGCCATGCGAACGCGAACAACGGCAATGCCAGCAGCGCCAGCAGCCACCACGGGCGCAGGAATTGCAGCGTCGGCCACCACGCGCTCATGCGCGCCTCCGCCGTGGCCACGCGACCGCGAGCAGGCCGCAGGCCAGCGCGCCGCCGAGCGGCCACGGATAGCGTTCGATGCGCGGGCGCACCGCTTCGCCGGGACGATCGACCGGTTCGATGCGCTCGATTTCGCGATAGATGCCGGCGAGGTCGTCGGTATCGCGCGCGCGGAACGCCTTGCCGCCGGTGAGGTCGGCGATGCGCTTCAGGCCGGCCTCGTCGGTGGTGTCGTCGCCACCGGGCATCGGGATCGGCACGCCGAACACGTTGAGCCCGGCGCCATAGCCGCCGAAGGCGATGGTGTGGATGCGCACGTGGTTGTCGCGCGCGAGTTCGGCCGCCTTTTCCGGATCGAGCATGCCGGCGGTGTTGACGCCGTCGGTGAGCAGCACCAGCACGCGTTCGCCCGCGGGCTGTTGCGCCAGCCGCTTCACCGCGAGACCGATCGCGTCGCCGATCGCGGTTTCGCGCCCGGCCATCGCCACCGCGCTGTCCTGCAGCTGCTGGCGCACGGTGTCGTGGTCCAGCGTCAGCGGCGTGAGCACGTAGGCGCGCAGGCCGAACACGATCAGGCCGATGCGGTCGCCGGCGCGGCGCTGCAGGAAATCCGCGAGCACCGCCTTGGCCGCGGTCAGGCGGTCGACGGTCGATCCGCCGAGCGCCATGTCCTCGTCGCCCATGCTGCCGGAGAGATCGACCGCGAGCATCAGGTCGCGTCCCTGCTGCGGCGGTTGCAGCACCGGGCCCAGTTGTTGCGGCCGCGCCGCGGCGACGCACAGCAACGCCCACGCCAGCCATGCGAGCAGGCCGATGCCCTGCGCCCGCGCCGGGCCGCGAGTCCCGGCGATGGCGGACAGGCGCTTGCCGTAGGGCACCTTCAGCGCGGCGCCGGCATCGCGCCTGGGCGGCAGCAGGCGGCGCGCGATCCACGGCAGCGGCAGGGCCAGCAGCCACCACGGCCAGGCGAAGCCGGCGAACGACGGCAGCATCGTCGAAAGCCACGCGTTCACCCGCGCGACTCCATCCAGCGCAGGAAGCGGTCGCGCGCGACCGAATGCAGGCCTGCGATTTCGGTTTCGCCCACGTCGCGGCGGAAGCCGCCGTCGCGCAGCAACGCGCCCGCGCCGGCGGCGAACACCGGCTGCGGCATGCCGCGGTCGAGGAAGCGCAGCCAGTCGTCGCCTTCGAGCCGATCCGCGTTCGCATCGACGCGGCGCGAGGCGCGGCGCAGTTGTTCGGACATCGCCGCGATCTTCGCCGCCGGCGTGTCGGCGGCGGCGACGGCATCGTCGAACAGGCGCGCGATGGCCGCGCGTCGCGTTTTCTTCCGGCGACGCCACCACGCCCACGCGGCGAACGCGAGCAGCAGGGCCGCGGCGAGCATCCACCAGCCCGGCGCCGGCGGCCACCACGACGGCGGCGGTGGCTGGTGGATGTCGCGCAGGACCAGGGTCGGATCGCTCATGCCGCGCGCGCCCCGCCCAGCAAGGGCAGCCACGCATCGCTGGGCGCATCGCCGGCGAGCAACTGCACGCGCACGCCACGCGCCGGCAGCTGCTGCAGCGCCGCTTCCACCGGCGCGATGAAGGTCGCATGCCAGCGCTGGCGCTGCGCCGCGGTCGCGAGGTCGAGTTCGAGGCGATCGCGGTGCGCGTCGTCGCCGACCGCGAACGGCAGCGCGGCCTGCGGCGGCTGGCTTTCCAGCGCATCGACCAGCAACAGCAGGATCACCTCGTTGTGCGCGCTCAGCGCCGGCCAGCGCTGCGCCGGGATCGCGGCCACGCTCGCGGGATCGGCGAGCACGACCAGGCGCGAACCCGGGCGCAGCAGGCGACGCGCATGGTCGAGCGCGACCGCGAGGCCGGCATCGTCCGCGGGCGGCGCCGAATACCAGCGGACCAGGGCGTCGAGCACGCGCAGCGCGCCGCGCGGACCCGCCGCCGGCGGTACCGGCGCTTCCTTGGTCGAACCGCGCAACGCGGCGATGCGGTCGCCGTCGCGCACCGCGATCCAGGCCGCGACCGCGCCGGCGCGCGCGGCCTGCACCGACTTGAAGCGCGTGCGCGTGCCGAAGTACAGCGATGGCGCGGTGTCGGCGACGAGCAGCGTCAGCCGTTCGCGCTCGGCCTGGAACAGCTTGGTATGCGGCTTGCCGCTGCGCGCAGTGAGGCGCCAGTCGATGTGGCGCGCGTCGTCGCCCTGCGCGTATTCGCGCGATTCGGCGTATTCCATGCCGCGTCCGCGCAACGGCGACAGCGCCTGGCCGCTGGTGCCGTGGCGCCCGCGCCTGGGCGGTCGTCGCCCCAGCGCCGCGGCACGCAGCGCGACGAGTTCGGTCAGCGTGGGGACTACTCCCTCCCCCGTCGGGGGAGGGTTGGGGTGGGGGTTCGGCTGTCGAGACGACGTCTCCGGGCTTCGGTCGCCCCTCTCCCAACCCCTCTCCCGGGGGGAGAGGGGCTTCTCACGGCAGCGGCACCTGCCGCAGCAGTTCCGCGACCAGCTTCTCGCCGTCCCAGCCTTCGGCGGTGGCTTCGTAGCTCGGCAGCACGCGATGGCGCAGCACGTCCGGCGCGACCGCGCGCACGTCGTCGGGGGTGACGTAATCGCGGCCCGCGAGCCAGGCGGGCTCGGGCGCAGCGTTCCAGCGCGATCGATCCGCGCGGGCTCGCGCCCCAGGCGATGCGGTCGGCCAGCGCCTTGTCGTAGCGCGCCGGCGTGCGCGAGGCCAGCACCAGTTCGACCAGGTAGCGTTCCAGCGCGGGCGCGACGTGCAGGTCGAGCACGGCCTGGCGCGCGGCGAACACGTCCGCCAGCGGCATGCGTTCGGGTTTGGGCTTCTGCGCCTGCATCGCATCGCGCGCGCGTTCGCGGGCGAGGCGCAGGATCTCGGTCTCGGTCTCGGCTTCCGGATAGCCGATGCGCACGTACATCAGGAAGCGGTCGAGCTGCGCCTCGGGCAGCGGGAACGTGCCTTCCTGTTCGATCGGGTTCTGCGTCGCCATCACCAGGAACAGCGGCGGCAGCGGATAGGTGTGGCGGCCGACCGTGACCTGGCGTTCGCCCATCGCTTCCAGCAGCGCGGACTGCACCTTGGCCGGCGCGCGGTTGATCTCGTCGGCGAGCAGCACCGGATGGAAGATCGGACCGGGCTGGAATTCGAAGCGGCCTTCCTGCGGGCGCCAGACCTCGGTGCCGGTCAGGTCGGCCGGCAACAGGTCGGGGGTGAACTGCACGCGGGCGAAATCGGCCTCCAGCCGCGCGGCCAGCGCGCGGATCGCGCTGGTCTTGGCCAGCCCGGGCGCGCCCTCCACCAGCAGGTGGCCATCGGCCAGCAAGGCGATCAACAGGCGCTCGACCAGGGCGGACTGGCCGACGATTTCGGCCGAAAGGCCCTCGCGCAAGGTGCGGAAAGCGTCGTGCAGGCGGGAGGTTTCGGGGCTGGGGCTATCCATGCGCGACGCTCTGGCAAAGGCGGCGCAGGATCGCGCCGGGGTCCAGTTTGACCCGAATGCGCCGCTTGGGTTCCAGTGCCGGTCGTCGGGGCCGCGCGAACGGCGATCCCGGAAACGACGACGGGCCGTTTCCGGCCCGTCGCATTCGAAGCGGTGGCGGCCCTCAGTTCGGGCGCTGCGCGACGCGGATCACCTTCGGCGTCACGAACACCAGCAGCTCGGCCTTGCTCTTGGTGTGGTTGCGGTTCTTGAACAGGTTGCCGATCAGCGGGATGTCGCCGAGGAACGGAACCTTGGACAGCGAGTTCTGGTCCTTGAACTCGTACACGCCGCCCACGACCACGGTCTGCCCGTCCTCCACCAGCACCGCGGTCGTCACCTCGCGGGTGGCGATCTGCGGCACCTGGCCCACGCCGGTGTTCACGTAGCCGGACAAGTCGTCCTTCTGCAGGTGGTGATGTAACCGATCTGGTCGCCCTGCTTGATCAGCGCTTCCTTCTGGTTGCTGGTCACGATGCGCGGATTGGAGATGATCTCGCCGCGGCCTTCGGTCTGCAGCGCGGACAGTTCCAGGTCGAGCGCGTAGCCGGCGTTGAGGATGGACAGCGCCAGCGAGCCGGCGCCCGCGAGCGCGGAGGGCAGGTTGAAGTTCAGGCCGCGGGGCATCGTCGGTGCCTGCAGGGGATTCGGCGGCGGATTTGCGCTGTTCGCGTTGTTCGCCTTCGCGACCGAATCCTGGTAATCGACGTTGTTCTTGACGTTCTGGTTGAAGTAGACGTTGTTGTTGCTGCCGCTAATGCCGAACTTGGCGCCCAGTTCGCGCGCGAAGCTCTCGTTCGCGATCACGATTCGAGCCTCGATCACCACCTGGTCGACCGGCTTGTCGAGCTTGTTCACCAGGTCGCGGATGGCGGCGACGCGCTGCGGGATGTCGATCACCAGCAGGGTGTTGGTGCGGCGGTCGAAGCTGATGCTGCCGCGCGGCGACAGGAAGCCGCGTTGCGCCCCGGAATTGCTGGAACCGCCGCTGTTGCCGTTCTTGGCTTCATCAGTTAGCAGCTTGGCGATGTCTTCGGCGTTGCCGTAATTGATCGGAATGTACTCCGTGACCATTTCCGCACTGTTCTCGAGCTTGACCCTTGCTTCCGCCTTGTCCTGCTCGTACTTGGCGATTTCCGGTTGTGGCGCGACCCAGACCACGTTGCCGCTCTGGCGCTTGTCGAGTCCCTTGGCCTGCAGCACCAGGTCGAGGGCCTGGTCCCACGGCACGTTGACCAGGCGCAGGGTGACGTTGCCCTGCACGGTGTCGGCGGCGACGATGTTGAGGTTGGATTCCTCGGCGATCAGCTGCAGCACGGTGCGCACAGGCACGTCCTGGAAGTTGAACGTGACCGGGCGGCCGGTGTAGTGCGGCGTGCCGGCCGCGGACGACTGCGCGCCGGAAGCGACGACGGTGCCGGAGACCGCGCCGACGGCCCGGTTCGCGTCCGGGGCGGCCGCGCGCGGCACGATCTCGACGATGTAGTCGCGGCCGGTCTGGTAGGCGAGCGACTCGAACTGGCCGCTGGTCGTCAACTGCAACTGCGCGCCGTTGCCGCTGCGGGTCGCGTCGATGCGTTGCACCGGGGTGGCGAAGTCGGTGACGTCCAGCGGCTTCTGCAAGGACGCGGGCAACTGCGCGTTGCCGATGTCGACCAGGACCGAGTTGCCCTGGGTACGCAGGTCGGGGGCCGCGCCGTCGCCGCTGAAATGCAGGATCAGGCGGCCCGCGCCGCCGTCGCCGCGCTTGAAGTCGATGCTGGAGATCGACACCGCGGCCGGGTTGACCTTGGCCGGGTCGATCGCGATCGCGTTGCCCAGTTGGGCCGAGGCCGCGGGGGAACCCGCTCCGGCAGGCGCTGCCCATGCGGTGGCGCCGAACGCGGCGCACAGGCCGACCATGAGACCGGCGAGGCTTGCCCTCAGCGGCAGGGGACGCGCGGCGGGCCGCAGGCGTTGGACGTTGGTAACGGTCATCGTGCTAACCCCCAGTCATTGATCTTCGAGCGCCAGCGTGGCGGGGCGTTCCAGCCATCCCCCCGCTCCGTCGGGCACCAGTTCGACGAGTTCGATGCGGTCTTCGTACACCGCGGTGATGCGGCCATCGTTCTGGCCCATGTAGGCGCCCGGCCTGACCCGGTAGGTCACCTTGTCCGGCGCCATCACCAGCCCGACGATGCCCGGACCGCGGCCGATCGTGCCGACCATGTCGAGGCTGTCGAGCGGGAACTGCTCCAGGGCCTGCCTGGGCCGGTTCGGATCCGGTCGCGGGCCACTGCCGCCGCTCTGGTCGCTGAAAGCATTGCTGAACGGATCGCGCAGGTTCTGCGCGGCGTATTCGAAGGTTTCGAACTGCTGCATCACCGGCAACGGGTCCAGGGGAGGCGCCGGCCTCGCCTTCACGTCGGCGACCCACTTTTCCAGATTCGGCGCCTTGCCGGGCGTGCTGGTGACGCCGCGCGTGCATCCCGCGAGCGCCAGCAGCGCCAGGGCCAGCATGGGAGCGCGCATGAGGATCCTGCTCATGTCACTTGCCTCCCTTCGGCTTGGCCTTGGCGTTCTGCGCTTCCTGCGCCTTGGTTTCTTCCTCGTCGAGGTAGCGATAGGTCTTCACCGTGCCGGCGAGTTCGAGCGCGGCATTGGGCCGGATCGTGGCCGATCCGTTCGCCGGCTTCAGCGAGATGTCGTGCATGGTCAGGATCACCACGCGCGGCAGCGAGGCCACGCCGCTCACGAAGGCGCCGAACTGGTGGTAGGTCCCGACCAGGCGCAACTGGATGGGTTTTTCCGCGTAGAACTCCTTCGGAGTCTCCGCGCCCGGCTGGAACAGCTTGTTCTGCAGTCCGGTCGCCAACGCCGTCTGCGAGACGTCGACGATCAGGTCCGGCATCTCGGTCTTGCTCGGCAACTGGCGCAACATCTGTTGCAGCTGTTGTTCCATCTGCGCGAGCTGCTGCTTCAAGGGCTCGAGGTTGGCGGCGCGGCCCTGCTTGGTTTCGAACTCGGCACGCAGGCCGGCTTCCTGGCCGTCGAGTCTTTCTAACTCGTCGCGCTTGTCGGTCACCCAGTACCACCAGCTGAACCCGATGATGAACAGCGCGAGCAATGCACAGAACCCGATCTTGAATTCGCGCGGCCACGCGCCGGTGTTGTTGAAATCGAGGTCGCGGATCGACATTTTCTTCTTCACGGCGCGGCTCCTCCCTCGGCGGGGGCGGCATTCGTGGCCGGAGTCGGGGCGACGATGGATGGCATCTTCGCCGGTGCCGTGGTCGCGGGCGTCGCAACTGTCGCGGGCGCCGCAGCTGCGGACGTGGTATCCGTGGTCGGCTGGTCGGGCACGCCATCGCCATCGCTGTCCTTCGGCGCGTTCGGGTTGGCCAGCGTGACCGTCAAGGTGTAGGTATAGGGCAAGCCGGGATCACCACCGTCCTTGGCCTCGATGATCGAGAGCTCCGGCTTGGTCATCCAGCCCGCGCCCTCGAGGTTGCGCATGTAGGTGGAAACGCGCGCGTTCGACTGCGAACGGCCTTCCAGCGTGAGCTTGTCGCCGTCCTGCTTGAGCGAGGTCAGGACCACGCCGTCGGGGATGGTGCGCACCAGCGAATCGAACAGGTGCACCATCTGCGAGCGGTTGGACTGGAGTTCCTCGATCACTTCCTTGCGCGCCAGCAGCTTGGACTTCTTCTGGTCCAGTTCCTCGATTTCCTTGATCTGCTTGTCGACCTCGGCGATCCGGTCCTTGACGAAGGAAATGCGGGTGTTCTCGCCGTCGATCTGCCGGCTGTAGTAGTTGACGATCAGGAACGACAGCAGCACCGCGCCCAGCGCCGTGGCGCCGAGCATGGTCATGAATTCCTTCTGCCGCTGCTTGCGGCGTTCGGCGCGCCACGGGAGGAGGTTGATCCGTGCCATCAGTCGAAGCTCCTCAGGGCGAGGCCGCAGGCGATCATCAGGGCCGGCGCGTCCTGCGCCAGCGCATGCGCCTGCACCCGCGGGCCAAGGGTCATCTGCGCCAACGGGTTGGCGACGACGGTCGGCACGCCGAGCTGTTCCTCGACCATGTCGGCGATACCCGGGATCGACGCGCAGCCGCCGGCCAGGACCACCTGGTCGACGCGGTTGAACTCGCTGCCGGCGTAGAAGAACTGCAGCAGGCGGCTGACCTGCTGGACCAGCGCTTCCTTGAACGGTTCCAGCACCTCGATGTCGTAGCTTTCCGGCAGGCCGCCCTGGCGCTTGGCGAGGCCGGCCTCCTCGTAGCTGAGGCCGTAGCGGCGCATGACCTCGTCGGTCAGCTGCTTGCCGCCGAAGACCTGCTCGCGGCTGTAGAGGCTGCGGCCGTTGCGGAGGATGTTGAGCGTGGTCATCGTCGCGCCGATGTCGACCAGCGCGACGATGCCGTCGCGCGGCACGCGCAGGGTATCGGCGACCAGGGCGAAGGCGTTCTCGATCGCGAACGCCTCGACGTCCATGACCCGCGCGGTCAGGCCACCGAGCTCCAGCGCCGAGGCGCGGGTCTCGACATTCTCCGAACGCGACGCGGCCAGCAGGATCTGCGTCATCTCGGCATTGCCGGGCATCGGCCCGAGCACCTCGTAGTCGAGGTTCACTTCCTCGATCGGGTACGGGATGTAGTTGACCGCCTCGAGCTCGACCTGGGACTCGAGCTCGTCGTCGTCGAGCTCGGCCGGCATCGGGATCACCTTGGTGATCACCGCCGAACCTGCGACCGCCGCGGCGGCGAACTTGGCCTTGCTGCCCGAACGGGCCATGGCGCGGCGAATGGCGTCGCCCACCGCCTCGACCTCGACGATGTTCTTCTCGACCACCGCGTTCGGCGGCAGCGGCTCCACGGCGTAGTGCTCGACCCGGTAGCGATCCCCGGTCCGGGACAGCTGCAGGAGTTTGACCGCCGTCGAGCTGATGTCGACGCCGACCAAGGCCGGTTGGCTTTTCGTGATCAGTCCCACGTTTCTCCCCTTCTCACGGGCGCTTACGCGCACAACGTGCCCCGTTGCATTAAATAACGGACTTTTCACGGTCTGGCAACTCCCCCGGCCGCCAGCCCCGTCCCGCCACCCCTCCCCGGATCCAACGCAAGCCTTGCCGCGGCGCGGCCGCCCCCGGATCGGGTCCGACGGCCAGACTCTATACTGCCCGACCCTGATCCCCGCAATCCGAGTACCAATGCCCCGTTTTCGCAGTCTGCTCCGGTGGGCCTTGCTGGGCGCCCTCGGGCTGGCCGTCCTGGGCCTCATCGCCGTCGGCACCCTGTATTACATGGTCTCGTCCCGCCTGCCGGACGTCGCCACCCTGCGCCACGTCGAGCTGCAGGAGCCGATGTACGTCTATGCCCGCGACGGCCGGCTGATGGCCATCTACGGCGAGACCCGGCGCTACCCGGTGCGCATCTCGGAGGTGCCGGAACAGGTCAAGCAGGCCTTCATCGCGGTCGAGGACAACCGCTTCTACCAGCACCACGGCATCGACTACAAAGGCGTCGCGCGCGCGGTCTGGCTGCTCGCCACCACCGACGACAAGCGCGTCCCGGGCGGTTCCACCATCACCCAGCAGGTCGCGCGGCAGTTCTTCCTCAGCTCGCAGTACAGCTACACCCGCAAGTTCGCGGAGATGCTGCTGGCGATGAAGATGGAACGGGTGCTGACCAAGGACGAGATCCTCGAGCTGTACCTCAACAAGAGCTTCTTCGGGAACCGCGCCTACGGCGTGGCCGCGGCCGCGGAGTTCTACTACGGCAAGCCGCTGGCGCAATTGAGCCTCGACGAAGCCGCCTCGCTCGCGTCGATCCCGAAGTTCCCGTCCAGCGGCAACCCGATCAGCAACCCGGAACGCGCGCGCGAGCGCCGCGACTACGCGCTCGGGCGCATGGCCGAGCTCGGCTTCATCCCGCAGGCGCAGGCGCGGGCGGCGCAGTCGGTGCCGATGCACGCCAGCCCGCACGAACGCAAGCCCGAGGTGTACGCGCCCTACGTCGCGGAAATGGTCCGGCGCGAAATGCTCGCGCGCTTCGGCGGCGACGTGCTGGACAAGGGCTACCACGTCACCACCACCATCGACCCGGTGCTGCAGGCCGCGGCGGACAAGGCGGTGCGCGACGGCCTCGCCACCTACGACCACCGCCACGGCTGGAACAAGCCGGAACAGCATTTCGAACTCGCCGACGGCGAGGGCGCGGCCGAGGCCGCGGCGCGCATCCGCGCGGTACCGGTGGAAGGCGGGCTGCTGCCCGCCGTGGTGTTGCGCAGCGCCGGCGGCGGCATCGAGGTCGCGCTGGCCGACGGCAGCACCGCCACGCTCGGCGCGGATGCCGCGCGCTGGACCGGGAAGAGCGCGGCCTCGCTGGTGGCGCGCGGCGACCTGGTGCGCCTGCGCCCGGTGTTCGCCGCCGATGCGCCGGCCGGTTCGGCGCCGAGCGGCTACCTGCTCGACCAGGTCCCGCTGGCGCAGGCCGCGCTGGTGTCGCTGGATGCCGACAACGGCGCGTTGCGCGCGCTGGTCGGCGGCTACAGCTTCGCCGGCAACAAGTTCAACCGCGCCACCCAGGCCCGGCGCCAGCCGGGCTCGAGCTTCAAGCCGTTCGTGTACGCGGCCGCGTTCGAACGCGGCTTCAACCCCGCCTCGATCGTGCTCGACGCGCCGGTGGTGTTCAAGGATCGCCGCGGCCACACCTGGCGCCCGCAGAACGACAGCGGCAACTTCGCCGGGCCGATGCGCCTGCGCGAGGCGCTGGTGCAGTCGCGCAACCTGGTGTCGGTGCGCCTGCTCGACGCGATCGGCGTCGATTACGCGCGCAAGTACATCAGCCACTTCGGCATCGACGAATCGCTGCTGCCGCCGAACCTGTCGATGTCGCTGGGCACCGCCTCGCTGCCGCCGATGTCCATCGCCGCCGGCTACGCGGTGTTCGCCAACGGCGGCTTCCGGGTCACGCCGTGGTTCATCGACACCGTCCGCGACCGCGACGGCAAGGTGGTGTTCCAGGAGAAGCCGCCGACCGCCTGCCGCAGCTGCGGCGTCGCGGCCCAGCCCGGCGCCGCGCCGATGCCGGTGTCGAACGTGGTCGACGGCTTCAACCTCGGTCCCGGCGGTTCCGCGCCGGCGCAGGCCGCGGCGAAACCGCAGGCGAACGCGCCCAAGGCCGCCGCAACGGCCGCCGCGCCCGCGCTGCCGGCCGACGGCGTGCTCGCGCCGCGCGCGATCGATCCGCGCGTGGCCTACCAGATCGTGTCGATGATGCGCGACGTGGTCCAGCGCGGCACCGGCACCGCGGCCAAGGTGCTCGGCCGCGAGGACGTGGCCGGCAAGACCGGTTCCACCAACGACCACCGCGATGCGTGGTTCTCCGGCCTGGGCGGGCCCTACGTCACCACCGTCTGGGTCGGCCGCGACGACTTCAAGTCGCTCGGCTACCGCGAATACGGCGGCAAGGCCGCGTTGCCGATCTGGATCGACTACATGCGCGTCGCGCTCAAGGACCAGCCCATCGCCGCCAACGATCCGCCCGAGGGCATGGTCAAGGTCGCGGTCAGCGCCGGCGGCCGGCTGCTGCCCGGCGGCAGCGGCGGCATCACCGAATACGTGAAGGCCGAGGACCTCGAGCGCATGGAAAGCGTGGTCGATTACGACCAGGACCAGCAGGACGCGGCGCCGGACGAGGAATCGTTCGACATCTTCTGATCGATCGCGGCGGGGCGTCACGCGCGCCCCGCCCCGCTTGCGCTACAGTCGGCTCCGGGTTCGACCGGAGACGCGCCATGCACCGCGCACGCCAGCACGCCGAAACCCGCACCTTCGAGCGCCGCACCCGCCTGGCCCAGGAAGCCGCGCGGCTGATGGCCGTCGGCGGCATCCGCGACTTCCACCAGGCCAAGCTCAAGGCCGCCGAACGCCTCGGCATCCACGACGACGCCTCGCTGCCGCGCAACCGCGAGATCGAGGACGCGCTGCGCGAATACCAGCGCCTGTTCCAGGGCGACGCCACCGCCGACGCGCTGCAGCGCCGGCGCGAGGCCGCGTTGCGCGCGCTGGAATTCTTCGCCGCCTTCGACGCGCGCCTGGTCGGCCCGGTGCTCGAAGGCACCGCCGACGCGAACACGCCGGTGGCGCTGCAGCTGTACAGCGACGACGCGGGCGCGGTCGCGCGCTGCCTCGACGACCACGGCATCCCGGCCGAACCGCGCGGGCGCCGCGTGCGCCTGGACCGCGAACGCGATTTCGACGCCGAGGTCTGGCTGTTCGCCGCCGACGAACTCGCCTTCGACCTGACCGTGCTGCCGCGCGACGCGTTGCGCCAGGCGCCGCTCTCGCCGGTGGACGAGAAGCCGATGCGCCGCGCCTCCGCCGCGCAGTTGCGCGCGCTGCTGGCGGAAGCGGAAATCGCCGGCTACGAACGCGGCGCCGGCTGAGGCAATCCCATCGTTTCCGAACCGGGGAGCAACGAGATGCATGCGAATCGTCGCCGGACGCGGTCCATCGCCGCCGCATTGCTGATCGCCGGCATCGCGCCGGCGTTCGCACAGGACGACCTGGGCACGATCAGGGCACAGGTCGCCGAACACCACGACGAAGCCGTGCAGCGACTGCGCGACTGGATCGCGCTGCCGTCGATCGCGGCGGAGAACCGCAACTATCCGCAGGGCGCCGAGTACATGGCGCAACTGGCGCGCGATGCCGGCTTCCAGCAGGTGCAGGTGATCGCCACCGACGGCAAGCCCGGCGTGTTCGCCACGCTCGATGCCGGCGCGGCGAAAACCGTCGGCGTGTACTTCATGTACGACGTGAAGCAATTCGATCCGGCCGAATGGACGCTCGCGCCGCCGCTGGAAGGCCGCCTCGTCGACAAGCCCGGCCTGGGCAAGGTCATCGTCGGCCGCGGCGCGGTGAACCAGAAGGGCCCGGAAGCCGCGTTCCTGGCCGCCTTGCATGCGATCCGGAACGCGGGGAAGAAGCCGCCGGTGAACCTGGTGCTGGTCGCCGAGGGCGAGGAGGAGATCGGTTCGCCGCACATCGGCCAGCTCGTGCACCGGCCCGAAGTCGAGGCCGCGCTGCGCAACACCATCGGCGTGTTCATGCCCTCGGCCGAACAGGAACCGGACGGCGTGGTCACGGTCAGCCTCGGCGCCAAGGGCATCGTCGAGCTTGAACTCGTGTCCAGCGGCGAGAAATGGGGCCGCGGCCCGTCCAGGGACATCCATTCCTCGCTCAAGGCGATGGTGGACAGCCCGGCGTGGCACCTGGTGAAGGCGCTGGACACGCTCGTGTCCGACGATGGGAACACCATCGCCATCGATGGATATCCGGCGCCTGCGCCGCTCGACGCGGAGGAAAAGGCGATGATCGCCAAGGCCGCGCAGCGCGGCGACGAAGCGGCGATGAAAACGCAGCTCGGCGTGCAGCACTGGATCGACGACCTGCCCTGGCTCGAGGCGAACGAGCGGCTCGAATCGCAGCCGACGGTGAACATCGAAGGCCTCGTCGCCGGCTACACCGGCCCCGGCGGCAAGACCGTGCTGCCGCATCGCGCGGTGGCGAAGATCGACATGCGACTGGTGCCGGGCATGAGCTTCGATGCCGCGGTCGCGGCGCTGAAGGCGCACCTGGCCCGGCACGGCTTCGGCGACATCGAAGTCAACGTGACCGGCGGCTACAACCCCACCAGCACTTCCGCCGCCGCGCCGCTGATCCAGGCGCAGGTCGCCACGCTGGAGAACGCCGGCATCGACCCGGTGCTGTGGCCGCGCTCGGCGGGCTCGTATCCGGGTTACGTCTTCACCGACGCGCCGCTGGGCCTGGCGGCCGGGCATTTCGGCCTCGGCAATGGCAGCGGCGCGCACGCCCCGGACGAGTACTACGTGATCGAATCGACCAATCCCAAGGTGCAGGGCTTCGACGGCGCGACCATGTCCTTCGTCGAATACCTGTACGAACTGGCGAAATAGGCGCCGACGAGGCGAACGCGAAAACACCTCGCATGCAGGGCGTTTTCGTTTCCAGGCGCAAGCGCGCGCTCAGCGCGCCATCAGGGCTTCGATCTCGTCGGCGCTGCGCGCGAGTTTGCGCGTCAGCACGCGGTGTCCGTCGCGGGTGATGGCGACGTCGTCCTCGGTGCGGATGCCGATGCCGCGCCATTTCGCGGCCACGCTCGAATCCTCCGGCATGACGTACAGGCCGGGCTCGACGGTCAGCACCATGCCCGGTTCGAGCAGGCGCGATTCGCCGTCGAGGCGATAGTCGCCGACATCGTGCACGTCGAGCCCGAGCCAGTGCCCGGTCTTGTGCCGGTAGAAGCGGCGATAAGCGCCGTCGGCGATGTTCTTCTCCAGCCCGCCCTTGAGCAGGCCCAGCCGCAGCAGGCCTTCGGTCAGCGCCTCCACCGCGGCCGCGTGCATCGCCTCGTACGGCACGCCCGGCCGCGCCTGCGCCAGCGCCGCCGCCTGCGCCGCGCCGACCACGTCGTGCAGCGCGCGCTGTTCCTTGCCGAAGCGCCCGTTCGCAGGGAACGTGCGGGTGATGTCCGAGGCGTAGCCGCGATGCTCGGCGCCGGCGTCGATCAGCACCAGGTCGCCGTCGCGGATCGGCGCGTTGTTGGCGACGTAGTGCAGCACGCAGGCGTTGGCGCCCGCGCCGACGATGCTGCCGTAGGCCGGCACCGCGTCCGCGCGGCGGAACTCGCGCTCGAGTTCGGCCTGCAGTTCGTATTCGCGCATGCCCGGGCGCACCGCGCGCATCGCCGCCTCGTGCGCGGCGATGGCGATGTCGGCGGCGCGCTGCATCAGCTTCAGTTCCTCGGCCGACTTGAACAGGCGCAACTCGTCGAGCAGGTGGCCGAGCTCGAGGAACTCGTGCGGCGGCTGCGCGCCGTGGCGCACCTGCTCGCGCACGCGGTTGAGCCAACCGATCAGCTTGAGGTCGAAGTCGGTGTCGCGGCCGAAGTGGTAGTAGACGCGCGTGCGCCCTTCCAGCAGCCCGGGCAGGATGTCGTCGAGGTCGTCGATCGGATAGGCGTCGTCGAAACCGAGCGCATCGCAGGCGCGCTCGGGCCCGAGCCGCGGTCCGTCCCAGCCCTCGCGCTCCGGGTCGCGTTCGCGGCAGAACAGCAGGGCCTCGCCGTGCGCGCGGCCGGGCACCAGCACCAGCACCGCGGCCGGTTCCTCGAAACCGGTGAGGTACCAGAAGTCGGAATCCTGCCGGTACGGGTAATGCGTGTCGCGGCTGCGGATGCGTTCGGGCGCGGCGGCGAGGACGAGGATGGCATCGTCGCCGGCGATGCGCATCAGCTGCTTGCGGCGGCGCGCGAACATGGCGCTGGCGTCGGGTTTGGCGGCCATCGTCAATGCATGCTGCGGCGGTGGCGCGGACCGAGCACGCAGTCGCCGTGCAGCAGCAGCGCGGCGACGCGGATGAATTCCGAGATCTCGACCAGCGCCGCTTCGTCCTCCTCGTCGCCGTCGTCCTGCGGCGTGGCCGCGGCCAGCTTGGCGATGTCGGCGAGCGCTTCGCGGCTTTCCTCCGACAGCGGCGGGTCTTCGCCGGCGGCGAGGCCGAAGCCGCCGAGGAAGCCGCGGCACCATTCGAACAGGCTGCCGCTGCGTTCGGCGAGGCTGGCATCGTCGTCGGCGACCAGCAGGTCGAGCGCGAAGTCGCGCGCATCGAGTTGTTCGACGGCGTGCTCGCGCAGGCGTTGCAATGGCGAACCGGCAGCGGGCGAGGGCAAGGCAGGATCGGCCATCACCGCCGCGAGCCAGTGGCCGTCGGCGCTGCCGCCGCCGGCGAGCCAGCCGAGCAGCGCGCCCTGGAGTTCGGAGGGCGTCGTGGCGAGCCCGAGCGCGCGCGCGGCCTCGTCGATGTCGCCCCGGGACGGCAGTGCGCTGGTCATGGCCTCGGGCCCTCGGATGCTGCGCGGAAGTGTAGCAACTGCGCGTGCCGGCACGCCGGTGCGGCGCTTGTTGCCGTGCACGGCGCACGCCTACACTGGCGCGATGTTCGCGAACGCACCGTTCGCGGCACGGACCCTGGTCCTGGCCGCATGCGCAGCATGCGTCGCGTTGGCGACGGCATGGGCCGCGCGCGCCGAAGTCCGCGACATCCACTTCGTGCGCGCGGGCAGCGAACTCGGGCTCGCCCAGAACACGATCACCGCCCTCGCCCAGGACGCCGACGGTTTCGTCTGGGTCGGCACCCAGGGCGGGCTCAGCCGCTACGACGGCCAGCGCTTCGTCTCCTTCCGCGAACAACCCGGCGACGCGAACAGCCTGCAGGACAATTTCGTCACCGCGCTCGCCGCCGATGCGAAGGACGGCCTGTGGATCGGAACGCGCGCCGGATACGTCTCGCGGCTCGACCTCGGCGACGGCAGGTTCCACCGTTACCCGCGCGCGGGCGCGAACATCCCGCGGGTCGAGGCGCTGCTGCCGGCCGGTGGCGCGACCTGGATCGGCACCAGCGCCGGGCTCGATCGCCTCGATCCCGCCAGCGGCCGCATCACCCGCATCCTCGCCCTGCCCGCGCAGGGCGGCGACAGCGGCGCGCAGGGACTGGCGCGCGACCGGCGCGGCGACGTCTGGTACGCCAACCGCGCGGGATTGTTCCGCGTCGGCGCGGATGCACGCGCGCTGCGCATCGGCCCCGCGCTGCGACTGTCGGCGCTGCGCATCGACCGCGCCGGGCGCATGTGGGCCGGCGGCGACGGCGGGCTGTACCTGCTGCGCAACGGCGACAGCCTGCAACGGGTATGGCCGCAAGCCGATGCGCAGGCGCCGTCGCGGGTGCGGGCGATCGCCGAGGCGCCGGACGGAAGCCTGTGGTTGTCGATCGCCGATGCCGGGCTGCGGCGCTTCGATCCGCAGACCGGCGCCGCGCGCGCGTTGCGCCAGGACGAACGCGATCCCGCCGGCTTGCCGGAGGACGTGGTCAACGCGCTGATGATCGATCGCTCCGGGTTGCTGTGGGTCGGCACGCAATTCTCCGGACTCGCCATCGCCGCCTCGCGCGGCGCGCCCTTCCCCTGGATCGACCTGCGTTCGCCGGACATGGCCGTGCACGGCCCGGTCGCGAGCGGCAGCGTGCGCGCGATCGCGCAGGGCCCCCTCGGTTTCCTCTGGATCGGCACCGACGACGGCCGCCTGCTGCGCGTCGACGCCGACGGCACCGCGCAGGACATGACCGGATTGCTGGCATCGGCCGGATTCGATGCCGCGTCCGCGCGCATCACCGGCATCGCCCGCACCGCCGACGGCATGCTCTGGCTCGGCACCCAGGCCGGCCTGTTCGAACTCGATCCGCGGCAACTTTCGCTGCAGGCGGTCGACGTCCCCGGCTTCGCGCGGCTCGCGTTGCGCAGCCTTGCGCCGGCGCGCGACGGCGGCCTGTGGCTCGGCAGCGAACGCGACGGGCTGATCCATTTCGACACGCACGGCGGCGCGCCCCGGCAATACCTCCTGCACGACGGGCACGCCGCGGACGCGGCGCAACCGGCCGTGCATGCCCTGCTCGAAACCGGCGACGGCCTGCTCTGGCTCGGCAGCAACCACGGGCTGGAAATGCTCGATCCGCGCAGCGGCCGGCACCGCGCGTTCCACGACCAACCCGGCCAGGCCGACGGACTCGGCAGCGACCTGGTGCGCGCGCTGGCGAGGGACGGGAAGGGCCGGCTTTGGGTCGGCACCAATGCCGGCCTCGTCCTGGTCGCGCACGGCGCCGATGGCGGCCTGCGCTTCGCATCGAAACCACTGGTCTCGGCCACCGGCAACACGCCCAGCGCGGTCTACAGCCTGGCCACCGACGCGCGCGGCATGCTCTGGATCGGCACCAACCAGGGCCTGCTGCGCCTGGATCCCGGCGACGGCGACGCGCTCACCGCCTACGGGCGCGCCGACGGACTGCAGGACCTCGAGTTCAACGGCGGCGCGGTGGCGCGACTGGACGACGGACGCCTCGCCTTCGGCGGCATCCGCGGCCTCAACGTGTTCGATCCGGCGCGCGTGCCGCGCGACATGGAACAACCGCCGCGGCTGCTGGCGGTCGGCATCGGCGAACGCGCCGGCACCGACATGTCCATCGCCTGGAACCCGAACCGGATCGAACTGCCGCCCTCCGCGGGCTTGCTGCGCCTGCGCGTGGGCGCGCTCGACTACCTCGATGCCGAACGCGTCCGCTACCGCCACCGCATCCCGGGCGTGGATGCGCAGTGGATCGACAACGGCAACAGCCCCGACATCACCTACACCCTGTTGCCGGCCGGCGATCATGTGCTCGAGGTGCAGGCCAGCAACCGCGACGGCAGCTGGAACCCGAACTCGCTGCAGGTCCCGATCCACGTGCAGGCGCCGTGGTGGCGGCACCCGCTGGCGCTGCTCGCCTATGCGCTGCTCGCGGCGATCGCGTCGTTGTTCGCGTGGACGCGCTGGCAGCGGCATCGCCAGCGCGAGCAGCGCTTCTACCGCGAACTGCACGAACGCGAGGAACGCCTGAAGCTCGCGCTGTGGGCCTCCGGCGAGCAGTTCTGGGACTACGACCTGGAACGCAGGCAATTGCTGCGCCTGCAACCGGACGAACACTCCGACCCGGAAACGCCGCTCGAGATCCGCATCGACGACGAACACCAGATCCATCCGGACGACCTGCCGCAGGTGCTCGACCACCTGCGCGAACACCTGCGCGGGCTGACGCCGCTGTTCCAGTCCGAACACCGCGTGCGCACCGCCCAGGGCTGGACCTGGGTGCGTGCGCGCGGACGCGCGGTCGAGCGCGATGCCGACGGGCGCGTGCTGCACATCGCCGGCACCGCGCGCAACATCACCCGCCTGCGCCAGGTCGACCGCGAACGCCAGATCGCCGCCGAGGTGCTGCGCAGCATGAACGAGGCGGTCTCGGTGCTGGACCGCGACTTCCGCTTCATCTCGATCAACCCGGCGTTCACGCGCATGACCGGTTATTCCGAGGCGGAAGTGATCGGGCGCGGCGCCGAAATCCTCAACACCAGCCAGCACGAGCCCGAGTTCTACCTGGCCATGCGCCGGCACCTCGCCGAGCACGGCAGCTGGTCCGGCGAGATGTGGCAGATCCGCAAGGACGGCGAGGAATTCCTGTGCATCGTCGAGGCCATCGCGATCCGCGACGCCGGCGGCCAGCCGCAGTTCTTCGTCGGCGTGATCAGCGACATCACCCATCGCAAGCGCGCCGAGCAGGAGCTGCGCTACCTCGCCAACTTCGACACGCTCACCAACCTGCCCAACCGCACCCTGCTCGCCGAGCGCCTGTCGCGCGCGATCGTGCGCGCGCGGCGGCAGGGCGGCCGCATCGCGGTGCTGTTCCTCGACCTCGACCGCTTCAAGGACGTCAACGATTCGCTCGGCCACGCCGCCGGCGACCGCATCCTGCGCGCGGCCGCGCTGCGCCTGCAGCGCACCATCGGCGAGCAGCACACGGTGGCGCGCCTGGGCGGCGACGAATTCACCGTGGTGCTCGAGAACCTCGTCGGCCCGGACGACGCCGACCACTCGGCGCGCGAGATCATCATGGCGTTCGAGGCGCCGCTGCAGATCGACGACTTGCAGGAAATCTCGATCTCGCCGTCGATCGGCATCAGCCTGTACCCGGACCACGCGCAGGTGCCGACCGACCTGCTCAAGCACGCCGACACCGCGATGTACCAGGCCAAGGCCGCCGGCCGCCGCACCTTCGTCCGCTACGACGAACAGATGGACGAGGCGGTGCGCCGCCGCGCCACCATCGCCAGCGCGCTGCGCAAGGTGCTCGACCGCGACGAGCTGCGGGTCGTGTACCAGCCGCGCATGTCGGTGCGCGATTCGCGCATCGTCGGGGTCGAGGCGTTGCTGCGCTGGACCAGCGCCGAGCACGGAGAGATCCCGCCGACCACGTTCATCCCGCTGGCCGAGGAAACCGGGATGATCATGGAAATCGGCGAATGGGTCCTGCGCGAGGCCTGCCTCGCCTTGCAGCGCTGGCGCCAGCACGGCGGGCTCGAGCACGTCAGCATGGCGGTGAACGTGTCCGCGCTGCAGCTCTCGCGCGGCGACCTGCCGGCGGTGGTGGAACGCGTGCTGGCCGAAAGCCGGTTGCCGGCGGAACGGCTGGAGCTGGAGCTGACCGAAAGCGTGATCATGGCCGGCACCGACCACACCACGCGCCGGCTGGAAGCGTTCCGCAAGCTCGGCGTCTCGCTCGCGGTCGACGACTTCGGCACCGGCTATTCCTCGCTCGCCTACCTCAAGCGCCTGCCGATCACCACGCTCAAGATCGACAAGGAATTCGTCAGCGACGTCATCCGCGACCCGGACGACGCGGCCATCACCACCACGGTCATCGCGATGGCCCACGCGATGGAGCTGAACGTGGTCGCCGAGGGCGTGGAGTCGGAAGCGCAGCTGCGCTTCCTGCGCGACCACGGCTGCGACGAGATCCAGGGCTACTGGCTGTCGCCGCCGCTGGAAGCGCAGCGCTGCCTCGCCTTCCTGCGCAACTGGTCGCCCGCCGCGCCCGGGCGGGCGCAGGCCGCGCCTTGACCGGCCGCCGGCGCCTGCCTATCGTGCCGGCATGGACGACGACGACGCCCTCGCCCAGCTCCGCGCCCTGTCCACCCGGATCGAGGCGCTGGTCGAGCGCACGCGCCAGCTCGCCGAGGAGAACCGCAGCCTGCGCCAGCAGCAGGAACAGCTGAGCGGCGAGCGTTCGCAACTGCTGGCCCGCAACGAACAGGCCCGCACCCGCGTCGAGGCGATGATCGCGCGGCTCAAGTCGCTGGAACAGCACACGTGAACGATTCCGCCGACGCGGTCAGCATCCGCGTGCTCGACCGCGAGTACACGGTCGGGGTCAAGCCCGAGGAGCGCGACAGCCTGCTCGCCGCGGCGCGCCTGCTCGACCAGCAGATGCGCGAGATCCGCGGCGCCAACCGCATGGCCGCGATCGACCGCGTTGCGGTGCTCGCCGCGCTCAACTTCGCCCACGAACTGCAATTGCTGCGCGACGCGCGCAAGGGCCACGACCGCGAACTCGCGGCGACCATCGGCGAACTGCAGCGCAAGCTCGATACCCTGCTCGGCAGCTGAACGCGGAATCGTCGCCTCGCCGACGAATGGATGCCAACGCGCGTGCGCCACGGCTATACTGGCCGCGCGTATCCTCTGCCGTGTTCGACGGCATGCGCAAACATTCGCCTTGTCCCTTATAGACGACCACGGGGACGCGACGGAAGCCGGGTGTGCAAGTCCGCCACGAGCGGGAAGCCCGATGGCCCCCAAGCGTTCCCACTTGAACCCCGGGTTCAAGGTCGTTTCGCAGGCATCGGCATGGCGGAGGATGCGATCTTTCCCCCGCGCGGGCCGCGCCGCCGCGCCGTTACAATGCGGCATGCCCGTCGCGCCCGCGCCCAGCACCTCGCCATGACCGCGGACCGCGACCAGCTGCGCCGCGAATTGCGCGCGCGCCGCCGCGAACTGCCGGCCGCGCACCGCATCGCCGCCGCCGACGCGCTCGCCGCCCGCTTGTTCGCGTTGCCGTTCGCGCCCGAACGCGGTTACGTCGCCGGCTACTGGGCGATGGATGGCGAAATCGCGCTCCATGCCTGGCAATTGCAGCTTCCGCGCACCTGCGTGTACTGCCTGCCGGTGCTCGCCGACGACCAGATGCTGCGCTTCGCGCCCTGGCGCCCGGGCGACGCGCTGGTCAGCAACCGCTTCGGCATTCCCGAACCCGACGTCGAACCGGCTTCGGCCCTGCCCGCGTCCGACATGGCCTTCGTCGCGATGCCGCTGGTCGGCTTCGATGCGCACGGCGCGCGCTTGGGCATGGGCGGCGGCTGGTACGACCGCAGTTTCGCCTTCCGCCGCACGAACCTGCAGCCGCCCTGGCTGGTCGGCGTCGGCTTCGAATCGCAGCGCGTCGATGCGATCGCCGCGCAGGACTGGGACGTGCGCCCCGACGCCATCTGCACCGAAAGCACGACCTACCCATGAAGCCCGTCGAATACAACCAGCCATGCTGGTGCCGGAGTCGAACCTGCATGGCACCGACCCCCCCTCTCCCGCCTGCGGGAGAGGGACGGGGTGAGGGCGCAGACACCCCATCGACATCCACCACCGGAGCCCCCGCGTGAGCCGCAAGCGCCATTGGCTGATGAAGACCGAACCGGACGCGTTTTCCATCGACGACCTCGCGCGCGTCGGCACCGAACCGTGGAACGGCGTGCGCAACTACCAGGCGCGCAACCACATGCGGCAGATGCGGCCCGGCGACGGCGTGCTGTTCTACCACTCCAGCTGCGAGGTCCCGGGCATCGTCGGCGTCGCCGAAGTCGCGAGCGAACCGTACCCGGACCCGACCCAGTTCGACCCGAAGTCGGACTACTACGACGCGAAAAGCACGCGCGAGGAACCGCGCTGGTCGCTGGTCGACGTGAAGTTCGGCAAGAAGTTGAAGCGCGCGATCCCGCTGGAAGAAATCAAGCGCCACGCCGACGAACTCGGCGAGGGTTTCGCGCTGACGCAACGCGGCAGCCGGCTGTCGGTGATGCCGGTCACCGCCGCGCAGTGGAAATTGCTCCTTTCCCTCGAATGATTTGTGGGAGCGGCCTCCCGGCCGCGATTGCCGTTCGTCATCCTTGATCGCGGCTGAAGCCGCTCCTACAAAAAAGCAGGAAACCCCATGTCCGAAGCCAAGAAACTCGCCGCGGAAAAGGCCATCGACCATGTCGAGGACGGCATGGTCGTCGGCGTCGGCACCGGTTCCACCGTCGCCTATTTCATCGACGCGCTGGCGGCGTGGAAACACCGCATCGCCGGCGCGGTGTCGAGCTCCGAACAGAGCACCGCGCGGCTGCAGGCGCACGGCATCGAGGTGATCGACCTCAACGTCGCCGGCCCGCTGCAGCTGTACGTGGACGGCGCCGACGAATGCGATCCGCACAAGCGCCTGATCAAGGGCGGCGGCGCGGCGCTGACCCGCGAGAAGATCATCGCCGAGGCCAGCGACAAGTTCGTCTGCATCATCGATGCGAGCAAGCAGGTGCCGGTGCTGGGCAGGTTCCCGCTGCCGGTCGAGGTGATCCCGATGGCGCGCAGCCTGGTCGCGCGCGAACTGCTGCGCATGACCGGCGGCCAGCCGGTGTGGCGCGAGGGCGTGACCACCGACAACGGCAACTGGGTGCTGGACCTGCACAACCTGGCCATCACCGATCCGGTGGCGATGGAACGCGAGCTCAACCAGATCCCCGGCGTGGTCAGCGTCGGCCTGTTCGCGCGACGGCCGGCGGACGTGGTCATCGTCGGCGGCGAGCCGCCGAAGGTGCTGTAACGCGACAGATGCTCGCGCGTTCGCAGGAGCGCTTTCGAGCGCGACCGGCGCACAACCCGCATACCCATCCGTAGGAGCGCTCTCGAGCGCGACCCGGTATTCCCGCAAGCGAGTCGCGCTCCAGCGCGCTCCTACAACCAGATCGCGTTCCAGTACGGGTAATCGCCGATGCGCCGGACCAGGCCAGCGCGCAGCGGATTCGCAACAATGTAACGAGCGACCGTCGCCGTGTCCTCGTTGTCGCGCAACGTCCGATCGTGATAAGCGCGATTCCACACAGGCCCTGCCCGCCCGCGGCATTCGTTGACTCGTTCGGCGCTGACTGTCTTCAGCCGGGCGACCACCCGGTGCAAAGGTTCGGTTTCACCCAGTTGCAGCAACCAATGCGCATGGTCCGGCATCAATACCCAAGCAAGCATGCGCGCGCCCGGCAGCAGGGTCGGGTCATGGAAACAGCGGCAGGCAGCGACGGCCGCAGGCGGATCGAGGAAAACGGGGGCGCGGCCGGTCGTGGCGATGGTCAGGTGATAGATGCCGTTCGGCGCACTGACGCGCCCTTTGCGAAGAGCGCGGTGGCCGGAACGAGGTTCGCCGTAGCAACGCATGCCGGCCAGATTGATGTCCGGCCTGTACCTGGACCATCGGCGAACACCCTGCCCCGACGCAGGAAAACCCCACAGCCCTACCCGTAGGAGCGCTCTCGAGCGCGACCCGACGTTCCCGCAAGCAGGTCGCGCTCCAGCGCGCTCCTACCGGCACGACCTGATTTCCCGCAACAGGCCAGCTCCAGCGCGCTCCTACCGGCTCGACCTGGTTTCCCGCAACAGGCCAGCTCCAGCCCGCGCGGTTATTACCGCCTCTTGCGCGGACCCGGACGCTTGTCGGGCTGTCCTGCCTTACCGGTCAACACCCGGATCAATTCACGTACCAAGGCGCGCTCCTGCTCGCCGAGCAACGCGAAGGATTCGGCCACTGCCCGCTCTTCCGCATTGCCTTCGCGGTATACGGTCTTCGGTTCGCCGATGCGCTGGGGCCCGAAGGCGAGCTCGCCCGGGTCGACCCCCAGCATCGCTGCCAGCCCTTCCATCTGTTCCAGCTTCGGCATGTGCTTGCCGTTGCGCCAGTTGGACACGCTGACGCTGGATACCGCCACACCTTGGCGGGCCAGCAATTTGACCAAGTCCCCATCGCTGCGAACCGCTTTGTCGCCCTTTTGCAGGGCGGCATTGAAACGTGCTGCGAAGGCTTGTTTGCGGCGTTCGGCGTCCATGGCCGGACGGTAGTCGCGGCGGTAGCCTTGGCTTAAAAGTTTTACTTTCGATTATTTGAAAGTTAAATTTGCATGACTGCCGCCCCTCGGCCGCCATGCCCAAGTCCTTGCTCGAACAACTGTCGGAAAGTGTCGCCCGCAGCCTTCCGCAAATGGGGCTGCGCTAGATGCCGCAGCCGCCCTGGAACGAACGCGATGCGGATCTGGCGACAGCGGACGCCTTCGTTGCGAAATGGAAAGGCGTCACCGCCTCTGAACTCTCCACCTCGCAAAGCTTCCTGATCGGCCTGTGCGAGCTGTTGGGCTTGCCACGCCCGCATCCCACGCCCGAGCAGGACTACATGTTCGAGCGCCCGTTAACCTTCCAGCACGCGGATGGCAGCAGCAGCGCCGGGCGCGTGGACTTGTACCGGCGCGGCGCATTCGTGCTGGAAAGCAAGAAATTCAAGATCGGCTCGCATACCCGCGGCTTCGACGAAGCCCTGTTGCGTGCGCATTCGCAGGCGCAGAACTACGCTCGTGCGCTACCCGCCAACGAAGGCCGGCCGCCGTTTCTTGTCGTGGTCGATGTCGGCAATCGAATCGAGCTGTATTCGGAGTTCAGCCGCAGCGGCGGCAGCTATGTTCCGTTCCCCGATCCACGCAGCCACCCGCCATTGCCGAGCAGCTCGCCGATCTGGCGAAGTCGCTGGAACAGGCCGGTCATGCGCCGGAAGCGGTTGCGCAGTTCCTGATGCGCTGCCTGTTCACGATGTTCGCCGAGGACGTGAAGCTGCTGCCGACCGACAGCTTTCGCGACTTGTTGCAGAGACATGCGGACACTCCCGATGTGGCGATGCGCATGGTCGCGGAGTTATGGAGGGACATGGATGGCGGCGGCTTCTCGGCCGCGCTCGCCTGCGATGTGTTGCGCTTCAACGGCAAGCTGTTCAAACAACCGAACACCCTGCCGTTGGACAAGGCGCAGGTCGGCTTGTTGATCGAGGCCGCGAGCGCGAAGTGGGAACACGTCGAACCGGCGATTTTCGGCACGTTGCTGGAACGAGCGCTATCGGCCTCCGAACGCCACAAGCTGGGCGCGCACTACACGCCGCGCGCCTACGTGGAACGGCTGGTGCTGCCGACGGTGATCGAACCATTGCGCAAGGAATGGGGCGAGGCGCAGGCCGCGGCCCTGACTTTGGCCGCGGAAGGCAAGGACAAGGAAGCGGTCGCGGAGTTGCTGCGCTTCCATCATCGCCTATGCACGGTGCGCATCCTGGATCCGGCTTGCGGCTCAGGCAATTTCCTGTACGTGACGCTGGAACATCTCAAGCGCCTAGAAGGCGAGGTGTTGAATGCGCTGGATGAACTCGGCCATCGCCAGGCCGGCCTCGCCATCGGCGGCGAACGCGCGGACGCGCTGGCGGGCGAAACCGTGGATCCGCACAACCTGCTTGGCATCGAGTTGAACCCGCGCGCGGCGGCCATCGCCGAGGTTGTGCTGTGGATCGGCTATCTGCAATGGCATTTCCGCACCCGCGGCGACGTGAATCCGCCGGTGCCGGTGATCCGCGATTTCAGGAACATCGAGAATCGCGATGCGGTGCTGGCCTACGACCGGATGGAATATGTCGCAGACGAGCGCGGCGTACCGGTGACGCGCTGGGATGGAAAGACGATGAAGGTTTCGCCGGTGACCGGCGAGGACATTCCGGACGATACCGTACGCGTGCCGCTGGAACGCTACGTCAATCCGCGCAAAGCGGCGTGGCCGCAAGCGGATTTTGTGGTGGGAAATCCGCCATTCATCGGCAACAAGCGGATGCGCAAGTATCTGGGGGATGGCTATGTCGATGCGTTGCGCGGCACGTGGCCGGACGTGCCGGAGTCCTCAGATTTCGTGATGTATTGGTGGCACCACGCGGGGCAGCTCGTACGTGCGGGTGGGCTGCAACGATTCGGATTGATCACGACGAACTCGATCCGGCAGGTGTTCAATCGGCGTGTTATGGAGCCGTTCCTCGCCGACAAGAAGCAACCGCTGTCGCTCGTGTTCGCGATTCCGGATCACCCGTGGGTAGACAGTTCCAACGGCGCGGCAGTGCGGATTGCTATGACCGCGGCACAGAGAGGTCGAGTTGAAAGCATTCTTCACGAAGTGGTTAGTGAAAATGATGGAGCCGATGGTGAAATCGCTGTTTCCATAGATTCGAAAAAAGGCCGGTTGAATGCGGATCTAACTGTCGGGTCTGATGTTGGTAGTGCAGTGCTTCTGCGAGCCAACATGGGGCTGGCACTACGCGGCATCACGTTAGTCGGGCAGGGCTTCGTGCTCAACGAGCAACAAGCCGACCAATTACGGAAAAGTAGTAGCTCAGTTATTAAGCCATTCGCAAATGGACGCGACATTACTCAATCGTCACGTCGGGCCTTCGTAATAGATTTATTCGACCTTGGAGAGAATGAGGTCCGGGATAAATACCCAACCACATATCAATGGGTATACGACCGCGTAAAGCCCGAACGTGGTCAGAATGCGCGCGAGAGCTATCGCAAGAATTGGTGGATATTTGCTGAGCCACGCAGGGAGTTTCGCATCGCAACCCGATCGCTTAGACGCTACATCGCGACACCAATGACAGCGAAGCACCGCCTGTTTCTGCTTCTTCCAAGCAGCACTCTTCCTGACCAAGGCCTGGTGCCAATCGCATTGGAAGATTGTTATGCCCTTGGCTTGCTATCCAGTCAAATCCATATTGTTTGGTCGCTCGCGGCAGGCGGAACTTTGGAAGATCGTCCTCGCTACAACCAATCACGTTGTTTTGAAACATTCCCATTTCCCGACGCAAACGCACGTGCGACCCCTATCATCCGAGCTCTCTCCGCAAAACTCGACGAACACCGAAAACGCCAACAGATTGCGCACCCAGCCCTCACCCTCACCGGTATGTATAACGTACTGGAAAAACTCCGTAGCGGTGAAGCGCTTACCGCAAAGGATCGCGTCATCCACGAACACGGCCTGGTTTCGGTGCTGCGCCACCTGCACGACGACCTCGATGCTGCCGTTCTCGATGCCTACGGCTGGCCCGACCTACTGCCGCTGCTGCGTATCGCCCACGGCAACGACGCCCCCGCCGCAGGCCAGACCCGCGACGACTCCAAACGCGCCTTCGACGAGGCCATCCTCGAGCGCCTGGTCGCGCTCAACGCCGAACGCGCCGCCGAAGAGGCCCGCGGCATGGTCCGCTGGTTGCGCCCGGAGTTCCAGAACCCGCAAAGGACACAGGCTCCGCAGCAAGCCGAACTCGATGCCGACTCCGCGGAAGATGGAAGCGACACCGTGATACCCACCGCTCTCAAGCCCACGCCATGGCCAAAAGACGCCGTGGACCAAGTGCGCGCCGTCGCCGATCTGCTCGCGAACAGCCCCGCGCCGCTTTCGATCGATGAAATCGGCAACCGCTTTACTGCGCGTGGTCCGTGGAAGAAACGCCTGCCGCAACTGCTGGACATGCTGGTGGCGCTCGGTCGCGTGGAACTCCGCGGCGGAGCGTATTTTCCCCCGTAGGAATACGCGACTTCGCGTCTCCACCCGCGAGACGCCCCCGGCGTATGAGTGGAATCGTGAAATTCGCGCCGGCCGCGGAGACGCGCCGGTTCGATACTGCGTTCCCATACCGGACCGTTCGCGATGACGCTGCGCTGCCTGTTCGTCGATTTC
>JBGAHT010000028.1:0-33289 GCA_044226035.1 Thermomonas sp.
GCGGCGAACGCGCGCGATCAGCGCGGGCTGATCGAGAAAGCCGAGATGAGCATGCTGGTGAAGGGCGGCATCGACATGCGGCCCGACGGCAGCGTCGAACGCTATTCCATCGATCATTCCGAGAAACTCTCGCCTGCCGTGACGCATATGATCGGCGCGCAGGTCTCGCAATGGCGGTTCGAGCCGGTGCTGGTCGATGGCAAGCCGGTCAATGCGCATACCAACATGTCGTTGCGCATCGTCGCCAAGCCCGTCGACGAGCAGAATTTCAATGTCCGCATCCAGAGTGCGAGCTTTTCCGGCGGAAGCGATGCCAAGGACGATCGCATAAGCGTCCTGAAAAGGACTTCGCTCAAACCCATGGTGCAGGCGCTTTGGTCGACCAGTCTGGACGGCCCCGTTGACCTTTATCTTGCGCTGAAAATCGGAACGGATGGCAAGGTGCTGGATGCGATTGTCCAGCAAGTCAATTTGCCTAGCTCGGATACTGAGCGGGAGATGGCGAAGCAACGCAAGGTGTTGGCAGAGGCGGCGCTGGAAGTGGTACGGCAATGGACCTTTCAAGTACCCGGCCGCGAACCGGAAGGAGAGCCGTACTGGTCTGGAATCCTCCCCATGGATTTCCAGAAGGGGACGGTGCCATCGGAAAGCGGATATGGTGAATGGAGAGCGTACATTCCCGGACCATGCACACCGGTGCCCTGGGACACGCACGGAGAAGACCGCTGCGGTATCGACGCCGCTCCCGAGGGCGTGTTGACGCTCGACAGCTCCGGACCGAAGTTGCTGACGCCGCTGATGCAGGGCTGATCGCCGCAACGAAAAACGCCCCGCGATGCGGGGCGTTTTGTTTTTGCTTCGCGAGGCTTACCGCTTCATCGAGGCGAAGAACTCGTCGTTGGATTTCGTGCTCTTCATCTTGTCGAGCAGGAATTCCATGGCCGCGATCTCGTCCATCGGGTGCAGCAGCTTGCGCAGGATCCAGATCTTCTGCAGCAGGTCCGGTTCGATCAGCAGGTCCTCGCGGCGGGTGCCGGAGAGGTTCACGCCGATCGCCGGGTACACCCGCTTCTCGGTGATGCGGCGGTCCAGGTGCACTTCGGAATTGCCCGTGCCCTTGAACTCCTCGTAGATCACCTTGTCCATCGCGCTGCCGGTATCGACCAGCGCGGTCGCGATGATCGTCAGCGAACCGCCTTCCTCCACGTTGCGCGCGGCGCCGAAGAAGCGCTTCGGCCGGTGCATCGCGTTGGAATCCACGCCGCCGGTCAGCACCTTGCCGCTCGACGGAACGACGTTGTTGTAGGCGCGGGCGAGGCGGGTGATCGAATCGAGCAGGATCACCACGTCCTTCTTGTGCTCGACCAGGCGCTTGGCCCGCTCGATCACCATTTCCGCGACCTGCACGTGGCGCGCGGCCGGTTCGTCGAACGTGGAGGAGATCACCTCGCCGCGCACGGTGCGCTGCATTTCGGTGACTTCCTCCGGGCGCTCGTCGATCAGCAGCACGATCAGGTGCACGTCCGGATGGTTGTAGGTGATGGCGCTGGCGATCTGCTGCAGCATCATCGTCTTGCCCGCCTTGGGCGGCGAGACGATCAGCGCGCGCTGGCCCTTGCCCTGCGGCGCCATCAGGTCGAGGATGCGGCCGGCGATGTCCTCGGTGGAACCGTCGCCGCGCTCGAGCTTGAAGCGCTTGCGCGGGAACAGCGGGGTGAGGTTCTCGAACAGGGCCTTGTTCTTCGAGGCCTCGATCGGCTCGCCGTTGATGGTGTCGACGATGTTCAGCGCGAAGTAGCGTTCGCCGTCCTTCGGCCAGCGGATGCGGCCGGAGAGGTGGTCGCCGGTGCGCAGGTTGAAGCGGCGGATCTGCGACGGGCTGATGTAGGTGTCGTCGGGACCGGCGAGGTACGAAGCCTCGGCCGCGCGCAGGAAGCCGAAGCCGTCGGGCAGGATTTCCAGCACGCCGTCGGCCTGCACGCCCTCGCCGTGGCGCGTGAGCACCTTGAGGATGGCGAAGATGATGTCCTGCTTTCGCGCGCGCGAGACGCCGTCGGTGATCTGCAGCTGCTCGGCGATGTCGAGCAGCTTCGGCGCGGGCATGCGCTTGAGGTCGCCCAGCGAATAGGTCGGGAAGCCCTCGGGCACCTGCGGGTGCGGGCGCGGCACGAAGTTCTCGCCGTTGCCGCCGCTGTCGTCCTGCGGCAGGCCGTTCTGGTAACGCTCGCGCTGGCGGTCGCGGCGGTTGCGGAAGCGGTCGCGGCGGTTGTTGTTGAAGCGCTGGCCGTCCTGCGGCTGCCCGCCGCGTTGCTCGGAACCGCCGTCGGAGGACGCGGCTTCCTGCGACTGCGGCGCGGGTGCGCTGGCCGCCGGTGGCGGGGCGGACTCGGCGGCGGGCGCTGGCGGCGGGGTGGCGGGCGCGGCGGGTAAACCGCCATCGGGCGGTTGGGAGCTTGCGGCTTCGGGGCGGGCCTTCGGCGGGCGGCCGCGGCGCTTCGGGGTGGTTTCGGTATCGTCGGACAAGCGGAAAAACCTCGCGGTGCGAGCGCTCGCGTTGCGCGAGCGTGGGAACGTTCGGATGAACGTCAGGGAAGGAAGGAGAGGGGGTGCGGCGCAGGAAACGCGCCGGAACAAGGGAAAACTAGCATTGGTCGCGCCCGCCGGCAACTGGCGGGGCGAAAGGGGTTCAGGGTTCTTGGTTGTTGGTTCCTGGACAGGCGGGTTTGTTGTTCCAGCAGCCAGGAACCCGCAACCAACAACCGGCTTCTTACAGCGCCTTTTCGATCATCTGCCCGAGCTGGGCCTTGCCCACCGCGCCGATCTGGGTGCCGTGGACCTGGCCGTCCTTGAACACCAGCAGCATCGGGATCGAGCGCACGTGGTACTTGATCGCGGTCGCCTGGTTCTGGTCGACGTCGACCTTCACGATCTTGGCCTTGCCGGCATAGGCCTCGGCCAGTTCGTCCAGCGCCGGCGCGATCATCTTGCACGGGCCGCACCACGGCGCCCAGAAATCGACCAGCACCGGCTCGCTGGACTGCAGCACGGCGGCATCGAAATCGGCGTCGGTGGCGTGGATGACCTTGTCGCTCACGGGGTTCTCCTGCGGAAAGGGAAGGGCCGGCGGACGCGGGCCGTCGGCGGCATCGGATGGGGGAATGTTAAACTTGGGGAATGCATCGCGCGGTTCAAGTCGCGATGCCGTGCCGGGAACGACCAGCCCCGGAACCTTCCCGGCAGTCTGCGTGGCTGCCTCCCATTCATACAAGCATGCCTTTCGACCCGCATGCATGCGCGCCCCACGCGGCGCCCCGAGGCCAAGACCCGTGTCCGACAAGCCCCTGACCGATATCAGTTTTTCCTCCTTCGACCTGCACCCGTCGCTGCTCGCCGGGCTCGAGGCCGCCGGTTTCAACCGCTGCACGCCGATCCAGGCGCTGACCCTGCCGCTGGCACTGGCCGGGCGCGACGTCGCCGGCCAGGCCCAGACCGGCACCGGCAAGACGCTCGCGTTCCTGATCACGGTGATCAACCGCCTGCTCACCCGCCCGGCGCTGGCCGAGCGCAAGCCCGAGGACCCGCGCGCGCTGATCCTCGCCCCGACCCGCGAGCTCGCGATCCAGATCCACAAGGACGCGCTGAAGTTCGCTTCCGACCTCGGCCTGAAGTTCGCCCTGGTCTACGGCGGCGTGGACTACGACAAGCAGCGCGCGCAGCTGCAGGCCGGCGCCGACGTGATCATCGCGACCCCGGGCCGCCTGATCGACTACGTCAAGCAGCACAAGGTCGTCTCGCTGCACGCCTGCGAGGTGTGCGTGCTGGACGAAGCCGACCGCATGTTCGACCTCGGCTTCATCAAGGACATCCGCTTCCTGCTGCGGCGCATGCCGATCCGCACCGAACGGCAGACGCTGCTGTTCAGCGCGACGCTGAGCCACCGCGTGCTGGAACTGGCCTACGAGCACATGAACGAGCCGGAAAAGCTCGTCGTGGAAACCGAATCGGTCACCGCCGCGCGGGTGCGCCAGCGCCTGTATTTCCCCGCCGACGAGGAGAAGCTGCCGCTGCTGATCGGCCTGCTCTCGCGCAGCGAGGGCGCGCGCACGATGGTGTTCGTCAACACCAAGGTGTTCGTGGAACGCGTGGCGCGCGCGCTGGAGAAGGCCGGCTACCGGGTCGGCGTGCTCAGCGGCGACGTGCCGCAGAAGAAGCGCGAATCGCTGCTGAAGAAGTTCCAGGCCGGCCAGCTCGAACTGCTGGTCGCCACCGACGTCGCCGCGCGCGGCCTGCACATCGACGGCGTGTCGCACGTGTACAACTACGACCTGCCGTTCGACGCCGAGGATTACGTGCATCGCATCGGCCGCACCGCGCGCCTTGGAGCGGAGGGCGACGCGATCAGCTTCGCCTGCGAGCGCTACGCGATGGGCCTGCCGGACATCGAGGCCTATATCGGCCAGGAAATCCCGCGCGCCAGCGTCGACCCGGAATTGCTGATCGCGGTGCCGCGCGCGCCGCGGCCGCAGGTCGAGGCCGTCGCCGAGGAAGGCGAGAGCATCGGCGAGATCTTCCGGGAAGTGCGCGAGGCCCGCGCCGCCGAGGACGCCAAGCGCGGCGGTGGACGTTCGCGCAGCGGTGGTCGCGATGGCGGCGGTCGTGGCGAACGCCGCGAGGGCGGGAGCCGTAGCGGCGAAGGCCGTGGCCCGCGCCCGCCGCGCAAGCCGCGTCCGGAACCGGCACAGGCCACGGGAAAAACGGGGGAGAAAGCCCCGGTGCAGCCGCAACTCGCCCTCGCCGAGGGCGACGAACACGCGCCGCGCAAGCGTCGCCGCCGCCGTGGCGGCCGCCGCGTGGATGGCGCCGCGCCGCAACCGGCGGCCGCGCCCGCGACTGCCGCCACGCCCACCGCCGCCGCGCAGCCTTCGCTGCTGTCGCGCATCGGCCGCGGGCTGAAGTCGCTGGTGACGCGTTCGCCCAGCAAGCAGCACTGAGCAATCCGCCGTGCCCGTGCAGGCGGGCTTCCAGCGCCTCGGCGCTCGGATCGAAAGACACTGGATTCCCGCTTTCGCGGGAATGACGGGCAAAAGCGAGTCATCCAGACCTTCCTTGGGCGATACTGCGGGCCCACGCCCTCGGGATTCGTTCCGCCGACATGCCGGTCCTGCGCTTCGACAACGTCAGCAAGGTCTATGCAGGCGGCCGCCAGGCGCTGCGCGAAGTCAGCTTCGACGTCGAGCCCGGCGAAATGCTGTTCCTCACCGGCCATTCCGGCGCGGGCAAGAGCACCCTGCTCAAGCTCATCCACCTCGCCGAACGGCCGAGCCGTGGCGCGGTGGTGTTCGGCGAGCGCAACCTGCACAAGGTGCGCGGCGGCCGGGTGGCGCTGCACCGGCGCGACGTCGGCGTGGTGTTCCAGGACCATCGCCTGCTGCTCGATCGCAGCGTGTACGAGAACATCGCGTTGCCGCTGATCCTGCGCGGCATGCGCCGGCGCGAGATCGGCAAGCGCGTGCGCAGCATCCTCGAGCGCCTGGGCCTGGGCGAGCGCGAACGCGCGCTGCCGACGCAGCTTTCCGCCGGCGAACAGCAGCGCGTGGGCATCGCGCGCGCGGTGGTCGGCGAGCCGAAGCTGCTGCTCGCGGACGAGCCGACCGGCAACCTCGATCCCACCCTGTCCGCGGAAATCATGGCGCTGTTCGCCTCGCTGCCCGAACGCGGCACCAGCGTGCTCGTCGCCAGCCACGACCTGGGCCTGGTCAAGCGCATGAAGAAGCGCGTGCTGGTGCTCGACCACGGACAGCTCGCCGACGACATCTCGCCGGAGGACCTCGCCGATGCATGAGGCGCGCGTCCATCACTCCGGCCCGGTCGCGTGGCTGGACCACCACGTCTACAGCTTCGTCTCCAGCCTCGGCCGCGTGGTGCGCCGGCCGTGGGCGACGCTGCTCACCATCGGCGTGATGGCGGTCGCGCTGGCGCTGCCGCTGGGCCTGTGGGCCGTGCTCGACAACATCGGCCGCTTCGGCGGCGAGTTGCGGCAGTCGCGCGAGATCGCCGTGTTCCTCAAGCCCGAACTCGGCCTCGACCGCGCGCAGGCGCTCGCCACCGCCTTGCGCGGGCGCGGCGACGTCGCCGCGGTGGCGGTGAAGACGCCGGACGAAGGCCTGCGCGAATTGCGCGACCGCGGCGGGCTCGGCGCGGCGATCGACGCGCTCGGCGACAACCCGCTGCCGAGCGTGCTGGTGGTGACGCCGCGCGGCGACGAAACCGCGCTCGCCGAATCGCTGGCCGCGCTGCCCGAAGCCGACCAGGTGCAGCACGACGCGCAATGGCGCAAGCGCCTGGACGGCTGGCTGCGTTTCGGCGGGCGCGTGGTCTGGGTGCTGGGCCTGCTGCTCGGGCTCGGCGCGTTGCTGGTGGTGGGCAACACCGTGCGCCTGGACATCCAGTCGCGGCGCGAGGAAATCGGCGTGCTGCAACTGCTCGGCGCCAGCGACGGCTTCATCCGCCGCCCCTTCCTCTACCTCGGCGCCTGGTACGGACTCGCCGCCGGCGCGCTCGCGCTGGGCCTGCTCACGCTCGCCGCGTGGTCGCTGCGCGCGCCGCTGGCCGACCTCGCCGCGACCTACGGCAGCCATTTCGCGCTCGCGGGGTTCCCGCCGCCGGTGCTCGCCGGCGTCGTGGTCGGCGCGGCGCTGCTCGGCTGGCTCGGCGCGGGCCTGGTCGCCGGGCATTTCCTGCGCCAGACCCGGCCGACGGACGCGTGATGGCCGGCAAGCACGACCTGCGCCACCTGGTCAGCGACGCGCCGCGGGTGATGGTCGTCGATGGTTCCAAGCTGGTGCGCAAGCTGATCGGCGACGTGCTGCGCAAGGAATTGCCGAACGCGAACGTGATCGCCTGCGACGGCATCGAGGCCGCGCGCGCGGCGCTGGCCGAAGGCGCGGTCGACCTGGTCACCACCTCGCTGGTGCTGCCCGACGGCGACGGCACCGCGATCGCGCGGATCGTGCGCGAGGCCGCGGGACAGGCCTACGTGCCGGTGATCGTGGTCTCCGGCGACGTGCAGTCGCGGCTGGAATCGCGCAGCCTGTCCGAGGACGTCACCGACTACTTCGACAAGGCGCTCGGGCAGCAGGCGCTGGCCGCGTTCATCCGCGGCTACGTCGATCCGCAGCCGGTGCCCGGCGCGCGCGTGCTCTACGTCGAGGACAGCCGCGTGGTCGCGCTCGCCACCAAGCGCATGCTCGAGGCGCACGCGATGGAAGTGACCCACGTCGATTCGGCCGAGGCCGCGCTGGATTTCCTGCACGAGCACCGCGGCGAGGACGACGTCGGCACCGACCTGCTGCTCAGCGACGTTTACCTGAAAGGCGCGCTCAGCGGCCACGAACTGCTCGGCCAGGTGCGCAAGGCCTTCGGTTACTCCAAGCGCCGCCTGCCGGTGCTGGTGATGACCGGCGACGACAACCGCGACAACCAGGCCGCGCTGCTGCGCGAGGGCGCCAACGACCTGGTGCTGAAGCCCATCGAGGAACGCCTGCTGGTGATCAAGGCGCTGTTCCAGCTGCGCGCGGCGAAGACGCCGGAGCGGCGCGCGTTCGACGCATGAGCGCGGGCGACCTCCGCCTCGAACCTTCGTGGAAGGCGCGGGTCGGCGACTGGTTCGAACGCGAGGACATGCGCGCGCTGTCGGCGTTCCTGCGCGAACGCCTGCATGCCGGCGCGCGCATCCACCCCGGGCCGAAGGACATCTTCGCCGCGTTCGAGGCCACGCCGTTCGACGCGGTGAAGGTGGTGGTGCTCGGCCAGGATCCCTACCACGGCCCGGGGCAGGCGCATGGGCTGTGCTTCTCGGTGCTGCCCGGGGTGGAGGTCCCGCCTTCGCTGCAGAACATCTACAAGGAACTCGCGCGCGACACGGGGTTCGTTGCGCCCGGCCACGGCTGGTTGATGCCGTGGGCGAAGCGCGGCGTGCTGCTGCTGAACTCGGTGCTGACGGTCGAGGAAGGCCGCGCCGGTTCGCACCAGGGCAAGGGTTGGGAAGGCTTCACCGACCACGTCGTCGACGTGCTCGACCGCGAGCGCGAAGGCCTCGTCTTCCTGCTCTGGGGCAGCTACGCGCAGGCCAAGGGCCGGGTGATCGACCCGCGCCGGCACCGCGTGCTGAAGGCGCCGCATCCCTCGCCGCTGTCCGCGCATCGCGGCTTCATCGGCTGCGGGCATTTCTCCGCGGCGAACGACTACCTCGCGCGCCGCGGCGCTACTCCCGTCGACTGGTCGCTGCCGCCGCGCGCGGAACTTTGACGCTTCTCCCCGTGACAACGGGGAGAAGGAACGGCATTCGCAAAGAAAAACCCCCGCCGGAGCGGGGGTGGGGAAGCCGCCGGGGGAACGGCGTCAGAACTTGTAGCTGGCGCCCAGCATGTAGGTGCGGCCGTATTCGAAGTAGTCGCTGAAGCGATCGGGATAGCCGACGACGGTCTGTCGCGAAGGCTCGTTGGTCAGGTTGTTGACCTGGAAGGTCAGCGACAGGTTCTTCAGCGGGCCGTCCTGGAAGCTGTAGCCGACCTGCGCGTCCACCACCTTCTCGCCGGCCAGCGCGTGGCGTTCGAGGTCGCCGCCGAAGCCTTCGAATTCGCCGACGAAGGTCGAGCGCGTGCGGCGGCTGACGCGGGCCGAGAAGCCCCAGCGTTCGAAGTACAGGGTCGCGTTCGACACGTACTTCGACAAGCCGGGCAGCGGATCGGTGGTGCCGGGGCCGTTGGGGTGGATCGCGCTCTTGGTGTCCGAATAGCTGCCCTGGAAGCCGAAGCCCTCCAGCGGCGACCAGAACATGCCGAACGGCACCGACACGGCCAATTCGAGGCCCTTGATGCTGCCGCCCTGGCCGTTGGTCGGATGGGTCCACAGCGCCTGGGTCGAAGCGGGCACCAGGGGATCCCACGCCGGTTGCGGCGGAATCCCTAGGGTGGCGACGTCGAAGGGCTCGGCCACGTTGTAGATGTAGGTCTTCAGGTTCTTGTAGAAGTAGGCGACGCTGACGTAGCCCTTGTTCTCGCCGAAGTACTTCTCGTAGGACAGGTCGTAGAAGTCCGCGACGGTCGGCTTCAGTTCCGGATTACCGGAACTGCGCACCCAGCACGGCGCCGACACCCCGCTTGCGCAGGGGCCGGAATCGTACTGGCTGACATAGACGTTGTCGCTCGCGCGCATGTCGTCCATGCGCGGGCGCGCCATCTGCCGCCCGGCGCCGAACCGCAGGTACTGGTCGGCCGGCAGGCCGAAGATCAGGTTCATGCTCGGCAGCCAGTCGGTGTAGTTGGTGCCTTCGGTGATCGGATTGCCGAGCGGGTATCCCTGCGATGTCCGGTAACCGGAGGACTGCTGGTCCGCATTGACCGCCTGCACGCCGACGTTGCCCTTCAGGGTGACCGCCGAACCGAGGTTGGTATCGATCTTCGCCTGCACGTACAAGGTGCTGACGCGTTCGTTGATCGTCCAATCCTTGTTCGTGATGTCCTTGTTTTCCTTCGGGATCAGGTAGTAGAACCCGCCATTGACCAGGGCTTGCGGGTCCAGGGAGATCAGCGAATCGAGGCCGAAATAGCCGAAGTCGTTGATGCTGTAGCCATAGCCGCTGGTCGGCACCGGCACCGCGACGTTGGCGCCGATGTCGCAGGCCTGGGTGATGCACAGGGTGTTCTCGACCGAGGCGCGGCTCTTGCGGCGCTCGGTGATGTTGCCGCCGAAGTCGATTGCGCTGATGAAGCCGCTGTCGAAGCTGCGCTCGAAGTCGAGCCGGAACGAGGACAGCGTGTCCTTGACCGTGAAATCCTTGAGGTAGCCCGCTTGCGCGCGCGCGCGCGCCGGGTCGTAGTCCCAGCCCCAGCCGCCGGGATCGCGCATCATGAAGTTGGCCGGGTCGGAGTAATCGGTGCCGAAGTCGAAGTCGTAGTAGCCGTCGCCGTTGAGCGCGAAGCTCGCGGTGTCGGACGCGTTGCGCGCGGCGTAGGTCTCGAGCACGCGCTCCTTGCGCTTGGCGCTGGAGGTGCTGAGGTTGGCGGTCACCGACCAGTGGTCGTTGATCTGCAGCTTGTTGTTCCAGTTCAGCGAGAACAGCTTGTCGTGCTGGGCGTCGTAGTCGTTGCGCACCACCGCCTGGGTGATGTTGGCGGTGCCCGCGGTCGCGGTGCCGTCGGCCGAGAACGAGGTCCCGGTCGAGGCCATGTTGAACTGCAGGCCGTTGCGGTTGGTGTCCTTGTTGAACTTGGAATAGAACACGTCCAGCACGCTGTGGAAGCTGTCGGTCGGCTTCCACTCCAGGGTGCCCATGAAGCCGCCGCGCTTGTTGCGGTCCTTCTGCGCCCAGAGTTCCGAACCGGTCGGCGCGCCGTTGCCGTCGTAGCCCCAGGAATGTTCCTGCCGGCCCTGGGTCGGGTTGTCGAGGTAGGCATAGCCCAGCGCCAAACCGATCGTGCGGTCCTTGAACTGGTCGATGTAGGAGAAGCTGAAACGGTCGCCGTTGCTGTCGATGCCGGCTTCCCGGTTCTGGCTGGCGCGCGCGCTGACCGCGACCACGCGCTTGTCGAACGCCAGCGGGCGCACGGTGTGGATGTCGACCGTGCCGGACAGGCCCTGGTTGACCATGTCGGCTTCGGTGGTCTTGTGCACCACCACTTCGCTGGTCAGTTCGGACGGATACTGGTCGAACTCGACGCCGCGGTTGTTGCCCAGGCTCACCTGTTCGGTGCCGTTGAGCAGCGTGGTCGAGAAGTTGCCGGCGAAGCCGCGGATGTTGATTTCCTGCGGGCGTCCGCCGAAGCGCTGCGCGGTCAGGCCCGGGAGCCGCGCGATCGAGTCGGCGATGGACTGGTCGGGCAGCTTGCCGATGTCCTCGGACGACACCGCCTCGGAAATCGTGCTCTGGTTCTTCTTGGTGTCGATCGCGTCCTGGATGCCCTTGCGGATGCCGGTCACCACGATGGTGTCGAGCTGGTTCGCATCGGTGCTGGCGGTGTCCGTGCCGGCGTCGGTCGCGTCCGCCGACTGCGCATAGGCCGAGTTGGCCAGCATCATGGTGGCCGAGGCCAGCGCGACGCTCAGCAGGTTGCGTTTCAGTTGCATCACTCACTCCCCATGAGTTGCAGGTTTCGTCGGGTGCAGGCCGTTGCGGCCTTTACGTTTTTCTCACGCGGCCATGGTAGGCGCGTGTCGCACTGCACAATGGGTTCCTGCATACGTATTCATGCGATTCATGCAAAGAAAACCGTTGGTTTCCGTGTGCCAGGGCGCTCGCCGCGGACGACCGTCGGGTTAGTCGCCGGGTGCGTGCGCGAGCGGCGAAGGCACGACCAGCGGCGTGCGGCCGTAGGCCCAGCGCAGGAACTCGGGCAGCATGCGTTTCCACGCGGCCTGATTGTGTTCGCCGCCCGCGACCGTCGCGAACGCGACCGGCTCGCGGCGTTCCGGGCGCAGCGACCAGTCGAGGTCGGCGTCGTCGCCGCGTTGCAGGGCGAGCGCGAGATCGCGCGCATCATCGACCGCATCGTTCACGCCGTCTCCGTCCCGGTCGTCGGTTTCCTCCTGGTCGCCGACCGCGATCCACCAGCGCGTGCGCTGCCGCCGGCGTGGATCGGCACGCCCGGCCTCGACCATGCCCTGCGCCAGCCGCGTGCGTTGCGCCGCGGCCGCGTCGCCGCGTTCGGACGAAAGCCAGAACGAGGGCGAGAACGCGCCGACCGTGGCGAACAGTTCCGGATAGTTCCAGCCGAGGTTGAAGGCGTTGAGCGCGCCCAGCGACCATCCCACCACCGCGCGGCCGCGGCGCGAATGCCGGGTGCGGTAATGCGCGTCGACGAAGGGGACCAGCGTGTGCGCCAGCCATTCCGAATACGCCTGCGCGCGCGTTCCGACCGGCCCGTACTTCGTGTCCGCGACCACGCTGCGCGCCCGCGCGCGGTCGGACAGGCCGTACGCGCCCATGCGATCGCGCGGCATGTCGATCGCGACCACGATCGGCAGATCGACGCCTTCGGCTTGCAGCGCGCGCAAGCTGGCCTCCAGCCCGACCGCCTCCATGTCCTGGCCGTCGTTGGCGTACAGCACCGGGTGCCGGCGGCCGTCGTCGAAGCGGTAGACGCGCACGCGCAGCGGCGCGTCGTCCACGCCCGGCGCCTGCAATCGCAGCGTGTCCACGCGCAGTTCCGCCGCCGGCGCGAGCAGCGGCGCGAGCGCCAGCAGCGCCGCGGCCAGGCGCCTGCTCACGCAGCCGCGGACAGCGCGCGCGTGCACGCGAAGAAACCGTTGATGGTCAGGCGCCCGCGGCGCGGATCGCCCGACAGCAGCTGCGGCGCGCGGATGTCGCCGCTGTGCATCACCGTGCCGGGGTAGGCGACCATCCGGTTCCAGCGCGGTTCCACCTCCAGCACCTTCTGGAACCAGTCGTTGGAATCGCACATGTAGCCGCGCGCGATGCCGGTTTCGGCGTGGAAGCGCTCCGCGGGCCATTCCGCGGCGCAGCGCACCAGTTGCGCGATGTCCTGCGGCGGGCGCTTGGGCATGTAGAAGCCGGTGCCGCCGAGCGCGGGGTCGCGGAACAGGTAGAGCACGCTCGCGGCGACCACCTGCCCCGGCGGTACGTCCAGGCGGTCGACGTGGCAGAAGCATTGGCGCGGATGCAACGACCCGGGCGCGGCGGTGGTCATCGCCAGGCGGCCCATGCGCCGCAGCGTGCGCCGTCCTCCGAGCCTGCGCCGCAGGTGCCGGGCGAAGAACGCCTCGAGCTGCTCGGTGGCGCTTTCGGGCAAGGCCAATTCCGGGCCGGGATAGGCGTTGGCCTGGCGTTCGCCGAACGCCAGGCGGTGGGTTTCCGCGTATTCCACCCAGCGCTCCGGTTCCAGCAAGGCGTCGTCGATGACGTAGCAGTCGTGCCGCGGCCCGATCGCGAGGCGTTCGATCCGCGGGTTCGGGTTGAACATCGCCGCCGTCGCCGCGCGGGTCAGAGCGCCTTGAACCGGATCGCCTCGCCGCCGCCCGGCGCGAGCCTGAGCGTCAGCGAATCGCCCGCCGCGACCGTGCGCGTTTCGCGCACGAAGCGGAAGCGCGCGTCGCCGTGCCAGTCGGCGCCGTCGCCGTCGCGGTAGACCTGCGCCTCGTACCGGCGCCCGGGTTCGAGGAAATCGAGCTTCACCTCCAGCGTGCGCGCGTTCTCGTCGGTGACGCTGCCCAGGTACCAGTCGTCGCTGTTGCGGTCCTTGCGCACGATGGTGGCGTAGTCGCCGACTTCGCCGTTCGGCACCAGGGTGCGGTCCCAGTCGGTCGGCACGTCCTCGATGAACCGGAACGCGTCCATGTGCTGCGCGTAATGCTCGGGCAGGTCCGCGGCCATCTGGATCGGGCTGTAGATCACTACGTACAGGGCGAGTTGCTTCGCCAGCGTGCTCTGGATTTCCTGGCCGTTGCGGCCGGTCAGGCTCAACACGCCGGGGGTGAAATCCATCGGCCCGGACAGCAGGCGGGTGAACACCAGGTTGGCCTCGTGCTCCGGCGGGTTGGGCGGATCGCCCCAGGCGTTGTATTCCATGCCGCGCGCGCCCTCGCGCGACACCCAGTTCGGATAAGTGCGGCGCAGGCCGGTGTCCTTGATCGGCTCGTGCGCGTCGATGGCGATGTGGTGCCTGGCCGCCTGTTCGACCACGTACAGGTGGTGGCGCGACATCCATTGCCCGTCGTGCCATTCGCGCGCAATCGCGCCGCCCGGCGCGTCCTGGCGCTCGACCTGCCCGGCATCGCAGACGTAGCCGGTCTTGACCGCGTCGATGCCGAGTTTCTCGTACAGCGCGAACGCCTTCGGGACCTGGCGTTCGAAATGGCTGACCGCGCAGCCGGTCTCGTCGTGGCCGATCAGGTGCACGCCTTTCGACTTGGCGTAGGCGGCGAGCTTGCCGAGATCGTAGTCGGGCGTGGGCCGGGTGAAGTCGAAACCCCAGCCGTTGGCGAACCAGTCGCCGTCCCAGCCGACGTTCCAGCCTTCGACCAGCACGCCGCGGAAGCCGTGCGCGGCGGCGAAGTCGATGTAGCGCATGGTCTCGGCCGTGGTCGCGCCGTGGCGCGGGCCGGTCGCCCAGGTCTGCTGGTCGAGGTGCAGCGACCACCAGATGCCGACGTATTTCGCCGGCTGGAACCAGCGGGTGTCGCCGAGCTTGTTGGGCTCGTTCAAGTTGAGGATGAGGTGCGATTCGACCAGCCCGCCGGCGCGGTCGGCGATCTGGATCGAACGCCACGGCGTCGCGAACGGCGTGTCGCGGACCACGCTCGCGCCCTGCTCGCCGCCCGGCGCGAGGTGCGCGCGCAGGCGCTGGCCGTCGACCCGGCGCAGCCACATCGACGCATAGTCGACCAGCGCGGCCTCGTGGAAGGACAGGTAGGTGCCGTCGTCGGTCTTCACCGTCAGCGGCGTGTGCGCCTGCGACACCTCGGCCAGCGGCGTCTTGCGGTACAGGTATTCGTAGCGGTTCCATTCGCCGGCGGGGATCCACCACGCGGTCGACGGCCGCGCGACGTCGAATTCGGTCGCCTCGTCCTCGATCTCCACGCGTTGCAGCGCCGGCTGCCGGGGCAGTTCGTAGCGGAAGCCCAGGCCGTCGTCGTAGACGCGGAACACCACGTCGAAGCGGCGGTGGTCGCGATCGGTTTCGGCGAAGCGCGCGCGCAGCTCGTTGTAACGGTCGCGGATGCGGCGTTCCTCGCCCCAGGGCTGTTCCCAGGTCGAATCGCTGGCGCGCGTGGATTGCGATTCCAGCGCGAGGTTGCGCAGCAGCTCGCGGCCGTTGCGCAGGACGAAGCCGAGCCGCGAATCGCCGATCAGCGGCTTGCCGTCGCGCGCCGCGCGCCACGCGAGCCGGCCTTCGCCGTTGAGGCTGAGCTCGACCGTGGTGCGGCCGTCGGGCGAGGCGACGCGGGCGAGGGCGGCGTCCTCGGCGCGGGCGGCGGGTGCGCGCAGCAGGGCGGCCGCTGCGAACGCGAGGATGGCGAGGCGGATGCGCATTCCTTGGAACTCCTGCGGGACCGCGCGGACCACGGCGGCGCGCGCGACGAGGCGAAACCGTCGTCGCCCGGATCGTAACGCGCGCCACGCCGATGCCCAGTCCTTGCATACGTATGCAGCGGTGGCAGCGCACCCGCGCCGCGGCATGACGCCCGCGTCGCGCCGACGCATACTGGCCGCGAACCCGCGCAGCGGCGGAAGGGAAGGGGCACGGCATGATCGAGCGACTCCACGATGTCGTTATCGTCGGCGGCGGCACCGCGGGCTGGATGACCGCGGCCGCGCTGGCCAAGGTGATGGCCGGGACCTACAACATCCGCCTGGTCGAATCGGACGAGATCGGCATCGTCGGCGTCGGCGAGGCGACGATCCCGATGATCAAGCTCTACAACAACGCGCTCGAGCTCGACGAAGCCGACTTCATGCGCATGACCAAGGGCTCGTTCAAGCTCGGCATCGAGTTCCGCGACTGGGGGGCCATCGGCGACAGCTACATCCACGGCTTCGGCCGCATCGGCCAGGACCTCGGCCTGGTGCCGTTCCACCAGTACTGGCTGAAGATGCACGCCGAGGGGCGCGCGGGCCCGCTCGAGGACTATTCGATCAACACCGCGGCCTGCCGCGCGAACAAGTTCATGCCCGCGGCCAGCGACCGCCCGAACTCGCCGCTGGCCGACATCGCCTACGCCTACCACTTCGACGCCGGCCTGTACGGCCAGTACCTGCGCCGCTACGCCGAGGCGCGCGGCGTGCGCCGCACCGAGGGCAAGGTGGTGGACGTGGAATTGCGCGGCGAGGACGGTTTCGTCGAGGCGATCCGGCTGGAAGGCGGCGAACGCATCGCCGGCGACCTGTTCATCGATTGCAGCGGCTTCCGCGGCCTGCTGATCGAACAGGCGCTCAAGACCGGCTACGAGGACTGGTCGCACCTGCTGCCCTGCGACCGCGCCGTGGCGGTGCCCTGCGAATCCAACGGCCCGCTGACGCCGTACGTGCGCTGCACCGCACTCGAGTCCGGCTGGCAATGGCGCATCCCGCTGCAGCACCGCACCGGCAACGGCTACGTCTACAGCAGCCAGTTCATCAGCGACGACGAGGCCGCGGCGCGCGCGCTGTCGATGCTCGACGGCAAGCCGCTGGCCGATCCGCGCGTGCTGCGTTTCACCGGCGGCAAGCGCAAGAAGGGCTGGAACCGCAACGTCTACGCCATCGGCCTGTCGAGCGGCTTCCTCGAGCCGCTGGAATCGACCAGCATCCACCTGATCCAGTCGGCGATCGCGCGCCTGACCGCGTTCTTCCCGCACCGCGGCTTCGAGCAGGACGACATCGACGAGTGCAACGCGCACGCGGACTTCGAGATCGACCGCATCCGCGATTTCCTGATCGCGCACTATTGCGTGACCGAGCGCGAGGACACGCCGTTCTGGCGCCACTGCAAGCACATGGACATCCCGGACACGCTGCGCCACCGCCTGCGCATGTTCGCCGACAACGGGCGCATCTTCCGCGAGGGCACGGAGATGTTCACCGAGGTCAGCTGGCTGCAGGTGATGCACGGGCAGCGGCTCGCGGTGCGCGGTTACCACCCGCTGGTGGACGTGCATCCCGAGCAGCGCATCGCCGATTTCCTCGGCGGCATCCGCAACGTGGTCGGGAACTGCGTGCGCGCGATGCCGACCCACGACGAATTCGTCGCGCGCTACTGCGCGATCCCGCCGGAACAGGCCGCGGCCTAGCCCGCCCGCAGCGCCTCAGTTCGCGGCGGCGACCAGCACGCCGCGCGCGGGCAGGCGCCAGTGCGCGCCCTCGCGCGCCGGCGTCTCCAGCCCCGGCACCGCCAGCGCTTCATCGGCGCCGGCGGGCGCGTTCCACGCCACCGGCGCGTCGGACAGGTTGAACGCGAGCAGCAGGCGCCGGCCGTCGTGTTCGCGCACGAAGGCGAGCACCGGTTCGGGCGCGTCGAGGAAGCGGATCGCGCCGTGCACCAGCGCCGGTTGCGATTTGCGCCAGCGCAGGAAGCCGCGCGCCGCGTGCAGGGTCGAATGCGGATCCGATTCCTGCGCCGAGACCGCGAGCGCGCGATGCGGCTTGGCCACCGGCAGCCATGGCGCGCCGCTGCTGAAGCCGGCGTTGGGCGCGTCGTTCCACGGCAACGGCGTGCGGCAGCCGTCGCGGCCCTTGAAGGTGGGCCAGAACGCGATGCCGTAGGGGTCCTGCAAGCGCTCGTAGGCGACGTCGGCCTCGACCAGGCCCAGTTCCTCGCCCTGGTACAGGCAGACCGAGCCGCGCAGCGAGCACACCAGCGCCAGCAATTGCCGCGCCAGCATCGGGTGCGGCGCATCGCCGCCCCAGCGCGTCACCGCGCGGCGCACGTCGTGGTTGGACAGCGCCCAGCACGGCCAGCCGTGCGGCATCTTCGCTTCCAGCATCTCCACCGTCGCGCGCACGTAGGCCGCGCTGCGGTCGTCGGTGAGCAGCTCGAAGCTGTAGCCCATGTGCAGGCGCGCGTCGCCGACGTATTCGGCCATCGTCGCCAGCGAATCCTCGGACGAGATTTCGCCGAGCGCGGCGACGTCGCCGTAGCGGTCCATCAGCGCGCGCAATTCGCCGAGGAAACCGAGGTTCTCCGGCTGCGTGTTGTTGTGCCAGTGGTACTGGAACGCGTACGGGTTGTCGGCGCTGAAGCCGCGGCCCACGCGCAGTTCCGGCGGCTTGGGCGGGTTGTCGCGCAGCAGCGCGTCGTGGAAGCAGAAGTTGATCGCGTCCAGGCGCAGGCCGTCGACGCCGCGGTCGAGCCAGAACCTCACGTTGTCCAGCTGCGCCGCGCGCACCGCCGGGTTGTGGAAGTCCAGGTCCGGCTGCGAGGCGAGGAAGTTGTGCAGGAAGTACTGGCCGCGGCGCGGTTCCCATTGCCATGCCACGCCGCCGAAGATCGACAGCCAGTTGTTCGGCGGCGTGCCGTCGGGGCGCGCATCGGCCCAGACGTACCAGTCGGACTTCGGGTTGTCGCGGTCCTCGCGGCTTTCGCGGAACCACGCGTGCTCGACCGAGGTGTGGCTGAGCACCTGGTCGATCACCACCTTCAGGCCCAGCGCATGCGCCTTTTCCAGCAGGCGGTCGAAGTCGGCGAGGGTGCCGAACAGCGGATCGACTTCGCGGTAGTCGGCGATGTCGTAGCCGAAATCGGCCATCGGCGACTTGAAGAACGGCGAGATCCAGATCGCGTCCACGCCCAGCGCGGCGATGTAGTCCAGCTTCGCGGCGATGCCCGGCAGGTCGCCGACGCCGTCGCCGTCGCTGTCGAGGAAGCTGCGCGGATAGACCTGGTAGATCACCGCGCCGCGCCACCATGGGCCGGTCGCGGCGTCCTCGCTGCGGGTCGTTGCGTTGGCCACCGCCTCTCCATGCGCGAATGCGAGCGGCCACTATTCCACGCGCGACCGGTCCGTCGCATGCGCCATCGGTTGCGGCGCCGGCATGAATACGTATGCAGCCGGGGCGCATCGTAACAGTGCCCGCGCGACCCGCGGTTTCCGCGCGCGATTGCATGCTGCACTGCAACCGGGCGCGCGGCGCGCAGCGGGCATCATGGCGATCATCCGCGACGACGCGCACCAGGACGCCTTGATGAATCCCAAGCCGCGACTCTCGTTCTGGCAGATCTGGAACATGTGCTTCGGCTTCCTCGGCATCCAGTTCGGCTTCGCGCTGCAGAACGCCAACGTCAGCCGCATCTTCCAGACCCTGGGCGCGAACGTGGACGAGATCCCGATGCTGTGGATCGCCGCGCCGCTGACCGGGCTGCTGGTGCAGCCGGTGATCGGCTATCTCTCCGACCGCACCTGGACCGGACTCGGCCGGCGGCGTCCGTATTTCCTCGTCGGCGCGGTGCTCGCTTCGCTGGCGCTGTTCGCGTTCCCGAACGTGCCGGCGCTGTGGGTCGCGGCCGGCATGCTGTGGATCCTCGATGCCTCGATCAACGTGAGCATGGAGCCGTTCCGCGCCTTCGTCGGCGACCAGCTCGCGCCGGCGCAACGCCCGGCCGGCTACGCGATGCAGAGCTTCTTCATCGGCGTGGGTTCGGTGGTCGCCAGCCTGTTGCCGTGGATGCTGGAGAAGGCGGGCGTGGCCAACACCGCGGCGCAAGGCCAGGTCCCGGACACGGTGCGCTATGCGTTCTACGCCGGCGGCGTGGTCCTGCTCGGCGCGATGGCGTGGACGGTGCTGCGCACGCGCGAATATTCGCCGGCCGAACTGGCCGCGTTCGACGACGCCGAACCGGAACACGCGCTGGCGCCGAACAGTACCGGAGGCAGCCCGCGGCAGTGGTCGGCGCAGGCGCTGGCCGCGCTCGTCGCCGGCGTCGCCGGCTGGTTCGCGGTCGCGCATTTCGGCCTGGACAAGCAGTTGTACGTGCTGGCCGGCGGCATCGCCGGCTACGGCGCGTTGCTGCTCGCCAGCGGTTACACCCGCGGCGACGGCATGCTCGCCAACATCATGCGCGACCTGCACGGCATGCCGCTGGCGATGCGGCGGCTGGCGCTGGTGCAGTTCTTCTCGTGGTTCGCGCTGTTCGCGATGTGGATCTACACCACGCCGGCGGTGACCTCGGTGCACTACGGCGCGACCGATCCCACCTCGGCCGCGTACAACGCCGGCGCGAACTGGGTCGGCGTGCTGTTCGCCGCCTACAACGCCTTCGCCGCGCTGGCCGCGATCGTGATCCCGCGCATGGTCGCCAGGCTCGGCTTGCGCGCGAGCCACCTCGCCAACCTGGTGTTCGGCGGCCTCGGCCTGCTGTCGATCATGCTGTTCCGCGACCCGCACTGGCTGCTGCTGTCGATGCTCGGCGTCGGCTTCGCCTGGGCCTCGATCCTGTCGCTGCCGTACGCGCTGCTCAGCGACAGCGTGCCGGCGGGCAAGATGGGCGTGTACATGGGCATCTTCAACTTCTTCATCGTCATCCCGCAGCTGGTCGCGGTCAGCGTGCTCGGGCTGCTGGTGAAATCGCTGTTCGGCAACCAGCCGATCTACGCGCTGCTGATCGGCGGCGCCAGCCTGGTGCTCGCGGGCCTGTTCGCGCTGCGCGTGCCCGAACCCGCCGCGGCATCGCCACGAGCGTAACGGACGTTCGCTGTTCGTTCGATTCCGCAAGAAAAGCACGGCGCTCGCCGCATCAGGGAAAACACATGAAAGCTCGCATCGCCGCCCTCGCTTCCGCCATCGCCATCGCCGGCTGCGCGCAAACGCCGCCGCGCGCTTCCGCGCCGCCGCCCGACGTGTACGGCACGCTGGAGCCCTTCGCCGCGAATTCGATCTACTTCGTGATGACCGATCGCTTCGTCGACGGCGATCCGTCCAACGACCATCGCGACCAGGGCAAGGCCAAGGGCGCGGCGTTCTTCACCTTCGACCGCCCGGTGCCGGGCGCGCCGCCGGGCCGCAGCGACAACGTCGGCTACCTCGGCGGCGACTTCAAGGGCATCGTCGACAACGCCGGCTACATCCGCGGCATGGGCTTCACCGCGGTGTGGGTGACGCCGATCGTCGACAACCCCGACGAGGCCTTCACCGGCGGCGACGCGGTGAAGTGGGGCGGCATGTTCACCGACCGCGGCAAGACCGGCTACCACGGCTACTGGGGCGACAACTTCTACGTGCTCGACGAGCACTGGCCGTCGCCCGGGCTCGACTTCCGCGGCTTCACCGACGCGTTGCACGCGCAGGGCCTGAAGGTGGTGCTGGACATCGTCTGCAACCACGGCTCGCCGGCCTTCAGCATGCCGAAGGACCAGCCCAAGTTCGGCAAGATCTACGACGCGGACTGGAAGCTGCTGGCCGACGAGCAGAACCTGCCGCCGGCGAAACTCGATCCCGCGCACAACCCGCTGCACGCGTTCTACAACACCGGCGGCAACCTCGTGCAGCTGTCGGACTTGAACGAAAACAACCCGGCGGTGCTCGACTACCTCGCCGGCGCCTACCTGCAGTGGATCGGGCAGGGCGCCGACGCGTTCCGCATCGACACCATCGGCTGGATGCCGGACGCGTTCTGGAAGCGGTTCGTCGGCCGCATCCGCGCGCAGCACCCGGGCTTCTTCATGTTCGGCGAGGATTTCGACTACGACGCAGACAAGATCGCGCACCACACCTACGACTCGGGCGGCGCGGTCAGCGTGCTCGACTTCCCGCTCAAGGCCGGCCTCGCCGAGGTGTTCGGTTCGCAGCACGCGGGGTTCGAACGCCTGTCCGCGCCGTTGCACCTGGCCGGCGGGCCGTACGCGAATCCCTACGACCTCGTCACCTTCTACGACAACCACGACATGGCGCGGCTGGACGCCGACGACAACGGCTTCATCGACGCCAACAACTGGCTGTTCACCGCGCGCGGCATCCCGGCCGTGTATTACGGCTCGGAAACCGGTTTCGAGCGCGGCCACGCCGAGCACATGGGCAACCGCAACTACTTCGGCCAGGAACGCGTGGACGCCGCGCCGGGCAGCCCGATCTACCAGTCGCTGAAACGCATCGCGCACGTCCGCGCCGAAACGCCCGCGTTGCAGCGCGGGCTGCAGGTCGTGCTCGAACTGCAGGGCGATCGCGCCGCGTTCTACCGCGTGCTGCAGCACGACGGCACGAACCAGATCGCGCTGGTGCTGCTCAACAAGGGCGATGCGCCGGCGCGGTTCGACGTCCGCGACCTGCTCGAGGCGGGCCAGTGGCGCGAGGCGCTCACCGGTGCGACGGCGGATGTCGCCGCGAACGGCGGCCTCGCCAGCGACGTGCCGGCGCATGGCGTGCGCGTGTGGCTGCTGGATGGCCCGGTCACGCGCGAGGACCTGCGCGCGAAGCTGGCCGAGGCGATGGCCGCGACCCGCGGCGCGGGCTGATCAGGCGACGTTCGTCGACTGCCGCACCACCAGCGTGGTCGGCAGCCGCGTGCTTTCCGTCGGCGCGTCGTCGATCAGGCGCACCAGCGCTTCGACCAGCAGTTCGCCGGCGCGTTCGGCGTCCTGGCGGATGGTGGTGAGCGAGGGCGTGGCGTTACGCGCGGCGGGAACGTCGTCGAAGCCGACCATGGCCACGTCCTCGGGCACGCGCAGGCCGCGCTCGGCGAAGGCGCGCATCGCGCCGATCGCGATCAGGTCGCTGGCGGCGAACACCGCGTCGAAGGGCCGTTCGCGCCGCAGCAGTTCCTGCGCCGCGGCGTAGCCCGAATCCTCGGAGCTTTCGGCATCGACCTGCAACGCGGGATCGAGCGAGGCGCCGGCCTCGTACAGCGCCGCGTCGCAGCCGCGGTAGCGGTCGAGGAATTCGGGGAAGTGGATCGAGGCATCGCCGAGGAAGGCGATGCGCCTGCGCCCCGCCGCGAGCAGGTGGCTGCCGGCCTGGTGTCCGCCGGCGAGGTTGTCGCAGCCGATCGACAGGCCGGGCTGGCCCGGCAGCACCGCGCCCCAGCGCACGAAGGGCGTGGCCTGGTCCACCAGCTGCTGCAGCTTGCCGCGATGGGCGAGGTAGTCGCCGTAGCCGAGCAGGATCAGCCCGTCCGCCTTCTTGCTGTCGGCGTAGTCGGCGTGCCAGTCGTCCGAGAGTTGCTGGAACGAGATCAGCAGGTCCTGCCCGTGGCGGGCGCAGGCGCGGGTGATCGAGCCCAGCATCGGCAGGAAGAACGGGTTGATGTGCGAGGCGTCGCTGGTCGGGTCTTCGAACAGCAGCAGCGCCAGGGTGCCGGCGCGCTGGGTGCGCAGGCTGGAGGCGTGCTTGTCGACCTTGTAGTGCAGCTGCTCGGCGGCCTCGAGGATGCGCCGGGTGGTTTCCCGGTTCACCAGCGGGCTGCCGCGCAGGGCCCGCGAAACGGTCGACTGCGACACCCCCGCCAGGTGGGCGATATCGAACGAGGTGGCCTTTTTCTGCATGCCTCCGGAGTGTACGGCAGGCCACCGGACCGGGCCCCTTGCGCCGGGCCGATCCGGGCCCATGTCGATGGGGTACTGGAACCGGCCATCGTTCCATGAACGGAACGGTGGGGAACTATTCGCGGCCTTAGCAGTCAGATATGCCGACTGCTAAAATCGCCTCCATGAGCCAGAACCCGATGTCGACCACGCTCGTCGCCAACAACCTGCCCATCCCCTCCGCGCACGGCTCGCTGGAGGCCTACATCGGCGCGGTGCACCAGATCCCGGTGCTCTCGGCCGAGGAAGAGCAACGCCTCGCCCGCCGCCTGCGCGACGAGGACGACCTCGCCGCCGCGCAGGAACTGGTGCTTTCGCACCTGCGCTTCGTCGTGCACGTCGCCCGCGGCTACAGCGGCTACGGCCTGCAGCTGGGCGACCTGATCCAGGAAGGCAACATCGGCCTGATGAAGGCGATCAAGCGCTTCGACCCGACGGTCGGCGTGCGCCTGGTCAGCTTCGCGGTGCACTGGATCCGCGCCGAGATGCACGAGTACATCCTCAAGAACTGGCGCATCGTCAAGGTCGCCACGACCAAGGCGCAGCGCAAGCTGTTCTTCAACCTGCGCAAGAGCAAGACCCGCCTGGGCTGGCTCAACGCGGAGGAAGTGCGCGCGGTCGCCGCCGACCTCAACGTCAGCGAACGCGAAGTGCTGGAGATGGAATCGCGCCTGTCCGGCCGCGACATCGGCTTCGACGCGCCCGCCGACGAGGACGACGACCACGCGCCGCCGTCGCCGGCCGCCTATCTCATGGCCGACGGCGAGGACCCGGCGCAGGCCTACGAACGCGCCGACGGCGAGGACCACCAGCTCGCGCTGCTGCGCGAGGGCATGGCCCGGCTCGACGTGCGTTCGCGCGACATCATCAAGCGCCGCTGGCTGGACCCGGACAGCAAGATCACGCTGCAGGAACTCGCGGACGAATACGGCGTCTCCGCCGAACGCATCCGCCAGGTCGAGGCCAACGCGCTGAAGAAGATGAAGGCGCTGTTCGCGGCTTGAGGCTTTTTCCTCTCCCATTGCAATGGGAGAGGATGCCGAAGGCAGGTGAGGGGCGCTTCGCTCTGAATCCGTTGCCCCCTCATCCGCCCTTCGGGCACCTTCTCCCCGCAAGCGGAGGAGAAGGAGAAAAACGAAAGCGGCCCGGGAAACCGGGCCGTTCGCGTTTCGGCGTTCAATACAAATCCACCGGATCCACGTCCAGCGACCAGCGCAGTTTGCGCGCCTCCGGCAATTCGTGGAGCTGCGGAACGACGATGTCGAGCGCGGCGTGCAGCGCGCGGCGCTCGGGCGATGACAGCAGCAATTGCGAACGGTGCCAGCCGCCGCGGCGCGGCATCGGCGCCGGCAGCGGGCCGTGCAGTTCGATGTTGTCGGCCCCTCTCCCACCGGGAGAGGGGTTGGGGTGAGGGTTCGGTCTTGTCGCACCCTCATCCGGCGCTTCGCGCCACCTTCTCCCGGGGGGAGAAGGGAAAAGCGCTTTTGCCTGTTGCAGGAATTGCAGCGGCGGTTCCGCGTGCCTGCCTTCCGCGCGCAGCAGCGCGAGGTGGGCGAACGGCGGGAAGCCGGCGGCTTCGCGCAATCCCAGTTCGGCTTCGGCGAAGGCGTGGTAGCCGCCGTTGATCAGGGTCTGCAGCAGCGGGTGGTCGGGATGGTGGGTCTGCAGCAGCACCGTGCCCGCGCGTTCGGCGCGGCCGGCGCGGCCGGCCACCTGCACCAGCAGCTGCGCGAGTTTCTCGCTGGCGCGGAAATCGGCGGAGAACAGGCCTTCGTCGATGCCGACCACGCCGACCAGGGTGAGGTTCGGCAGGTCGTGGCCCTTGGCCAGCATCTGCGTGCCGACGAGGATGCCGGGGCGCGCGCCGAGTTCGTCGAAATGCTTCTGCAGCGCGTCGCGGCGGCGGGTGTTGCCGCGGTCGATGCGCACCACCGGCACGTCGGTGAATTTTCCGGCGAGGAACTCCTCGATGCGTTCGGTGCCGGTGCCCTGCGGTTGCAGCGCGAGGCTGGCGCAATCGGGGCAGGCGAGCGGCGCGGCCTGCCGATAGCCGCAGTGGTGGCATTGCAGGCGGCGGCCGTGCGCGTGCACGGTCATCGGCCGGCCTTGTTCGGGCGTGCCGCAGCGCGGGCAACTCGCGCTCCAGCCGCAGTCGTGGCAGAGCAGCGCGGGCGCGTAACCGCGACGGTTGCGGAACAGCAGCACCTGGCCGCCGGCGTCGAGCGCGGCGCGCACCGCGGCCAGCAGTTCCGGCGACAACCCGGCCTGCAGCGGGCGCTTGCGCACGTCGAGCACGCGCACGCTCGGCGGCTGCGCTTCGCCCGCGCGCTTGTGCAGGCGCAGGTGCGCGAAGCGCCCGGAGCGCGCGTTGTGCAGCGATTCCAGCGAGGGCGTGGCGCTGCCGAGCACGATCGGCACGCCGAGTTCGCGCGCGCGCAGCAGGGCGAAGTCGCGCGCGTGGTAGCGGATGCCGTCCTGCTGCTTGTAGCTGGCGTCGTGTTCCTCGTCGACGACGACCAGCCCCGCGTCCGGCAGCGGGGTGAACACCGCCGAACGCGTGCCGACGACGACGCGCGCTTCGCCGCGCCAGGCCGCGGTCCAGGCCTGCGCGCGCTCGCTGTCGTTGAGCCCCGAATGCAATGCATGCACCGGCACGCCGAGCCGGGCGCGGAACCGCGCGAGCAGTTGCGGGGTCAGGCCGATTTCCGGCACCAGCACCAGCGCCTGCTTGCCGCGGGCGAGGCAAGCGGAAATCGCGTCGAGGTAGACCTCGGTCTTGCCGCTGCCGGTCACGCCGTCGAGCAGGAAAGCGGTGAAGCCATCGGCGCCGCGGATCGCGTCGGCGGCGGCCTGTTGTTCCGGGTTGAGCGCGAGATGATTTTTTCCCTCTCCCCTTTGCGGGAGAGGGTGGCGCGAAGCGCCGGGAGAGGGGGGGTGATCCAACGCCACGCGTTCGACCAGCCCGCGCGCCTGCAGCGCGCGCATCGGCGTGCGCCAGCCCGGTTGCAGCGCGTCGAGCCGGTCTTCGTCGAAGCTGCCTTCAGCGAGCGTTTCCGCCAGCGCGCGCGGTTTCCCCGCGCGCATCGCCGGCAGCGCGGTCGCGCCGGCCTCGGTCAGGCACCAGCCCCAGGCATGGGTGTCGGGCAGCGGTTCGCCGCGGCGCAGCGCGGCGGGCAAGGCGGTCGCCAGCACTTCGCCCAGCGGCGCGTGCAGGTAGCGCGCGAGCCAGCGCAGCGAGGCCAGCAGCTCGCCGGCGAGCAACGGCTCGGGTTCCAGCCATTCCACCGGCTTGAGCGCGTCGGCGAAGGCCGCGTCGGCCGCGCCCACGCCCGCGACCAGCCCGCACAGCACGCGGTTGCCGAACGGCACCCGCACCCGGCGGCCGATGTCGGCGGGATCGGCCGCGGCGCCAGCGGCGGGCAGGTAGTCGAACAGCCGTGGCAAGGGCAGCGGCAGCGCGACCTTGAGCACGGCATCGGTCATCGCGCGAGTCTAGCGGGCGTCCGGTCGCATGCCTTGCGTTTAGCCGGCGCTCCTCACCGCGCGCCGACGAAAACCACGCAAGTCGCCGTCCGTGAAGGAATTTCGCCCTTATCCACACAACTTGTGGATAAACCTGTGCAGCGCGTTCGCGCCCGTGGTCAAAGCCCGCTGGAAACCGCGTGGAAAGCGCGAATGGCGGAAAAACCGCCACTTGCGCCATTTCCTTTCGAATCAATCAGATAGGCGTGAAACATTGCCGACACACGGTGCCACGGCCAGTGCGGCGCGGCGCAAATGACCGCGCGATGACGACTGTGCACAACCGGCTGCGTGGAACCCACGTGTTACGGGCTTGTCAAGCCCTTGCGCGGGCGGATTTCACGCGTCGGCGAGCGGCCGCAGCACCCGCCGGCGGGCGCGGAAACGGCCGCCGAAGCGGGCTTCGCCCTCGGCGCGCAGGCGCGGGGCATGGTCGCGCAGATACGCGGCCAGGGCGGCTTCGTCCGCCAGCCGGTACTGCACGCACAGGCCGATGAAACCCTCCGCCGGCGCGGGGTCCAGGACCTCGGAGATCCCGGCGCCGAGGAAACCGGGCAGGGCGAGGATTTCGGCGACGTGCCCGCGCAGCCAGTCGCGGTAGTCGGCGGCGATCGCCGCCTCGACCTCGAGGTTGACCTCGTACACCCGGCCGGCCGGCGCGCTCACATCCACACCAGGCTGAACAGCGCGGTCAGGCCGATGCCGATGCCGAGCAGCACGCAATAGCAGGTGCCGAGCGCGAAGTACTTCAGCAGGGTCATCGGCCAGCCCTGCCGGTACACGCGCTTCTGCATGATCAGCAGATAGACCGCCATCCATGCGAACAACGCGACTTCGACCAGGTTCAACACGCCGCCCGCGAAGCTGTCCGGCGCCACCACGCGGTCCAGCGCGATCACGCCGAACACCAGCAGCAGGTCCAGGCACAGGAAGGCGTGGCTGTGCAGGGCGACGATCAGGTGTTCCATGTACAGCCGGCGCTTGAACACGTACGCGATCTTCAGCATCACCGCGAACAGCGGCAGCAGCAGGAACAGCGTGGACGGCACCGCGCCGAGCAGCGCGTCCTTGTAGCGCGAGGAATCGGTGCCCATGCGCGAGACGTTGTCGCGCGCGCGCCCGATCTGCGCGTTCAGCCAGTCGTTGGCGAAACCGGGCAGCCAGTTGATCCGCACCGGGTGCGTCTTCGGGTCCCATGCCCCGCCGTCGTCGAAGCTGAAGGTTTCCGGCGTCGGCGGGGGCGGCGGTTCGCCCCTGGCCGCGGCGGCCTGCAGGTCGCGGATGCGGTTCGCCGCGTCGGTGCGCACCTGGGCTTCGGCGCTGCGCAGGCCGACGGTCGCGGCCGGGCTCTTCCCCGCCTTGGCGATCGCATCGTCCAGTTTGGCGATGGCTTCGTCGCGGGTCTTTTCCACTTCGGCCACGGTCGTTGCGCGGCCGATGCGGCTGCCGTCGTCCTCGTCGAACTGGAACGCGTCGGTTCCGCTGATCACGAACTGGGCGACGAAGAAGGTGAGGATGCTGACGAAGAAGAACAGGCGCACCGGGCTGACGTAGCGCACGCGCCGGCCGGCGAAGTATTCCAGCGACAGGAACCCGGGCCTGGCGAACAGCGGCCAGATCGTGTGCGGGAAGCGCGCGTCGATGTTGAGCACGCTGTCGAGGAAATCGCCGAGGATGCTGCTGAAGTGCCGCACCAGGCCCTTCACCGGCTGGCCGCAGCGGTAGCAGTAGTCGCCCAGCAGCGCCGCGCTGCAGTTTTCGCAGGCGGGGCCTTCGACGACGGGTTCGATGTTGGCGCCGGGCGCGCCGGTGACGGGTTCGTTGGCCATGGCGCGGCTAAGATAACGCGACGTCGCGCGATGCGACGCACTTCCGTCGATCCGGGCCCGCATGTCCCCACCATCTTCCATCGCGCGCGGTTTCGGCGCCGAGTTGCGCGCAAGCGCGCTGCTCGCGCTGCCGCTCTCGCTCGGCCACCTGTCGAGCGGGTTGATCGGTTTCGTCGACAGCGCGATCGCCGGCCACCACGGCACCGACACGCTGGCGGCGGTGTCGATCGGGACCGCGCTGTTCTGGCTGCCGATGACGGTTCCGATGGGCACGCTGATGGCCTTGCCGCCGTCGGTGTCGCAGATGGACGGCGGCGGCCGGCGCGCGGAGATCGCGCCGCTGTTCCGGCAGGCGCTGTGGCTGGCGGCCGCGCTCGGCATCGTCCTGTTCGCGCTGCTCTCGCTGGCGCCGCTGGCGATGGCCGCGTTCGGCATCGATGCGCACATCCGCCCGGGCGCGACCGCATTCCTGCACGGGATCCGCTGGGGCATTCCCGCCTTCACCTTGTACCTGTGCATGCGCTACCTCAGCGATGGCCTGCACTGGAGCCTGCCGACGATGGCGTTCGGCTTCGGCGGGTTGCTGGTGCTGCTGCCGTTCGGCTATGCGCTGACCTTCGGCCGGTTCGGCTTCCCCGCGCTCGGCGCCGGCGGGCTGGGCGTGGCCTCGGCGATGATGATGTGGGGGCAGGCGATCGGCTTCGCGCTGTACCTGTCGCGTTCGAAGCGCTTCGCCGACCTCGGCCTGTTCGCGCGCTTCGAGCGCCCGCACGCGGCGACGTTGCGGCAGCTGCTCGCGACCGGATTGCCGATCGGCGTGACCGTGGCGATGGAGGGCGGCCTGTTCATCGTCACCGCGCTGCTGATCGGCCGCCTCGGGCCGGTGCCGTCGGCGGCGCACCAGATCGCGATCAACGTTGCCAGCCTCGCCTTCATGATCCCGCTCGGCCTCGCCGAGGCGACCACGGTGCGCGTGGGCCATGCGCTCGGCCGCTGCGATCGCGACGGCCTGCGCCGCGCCGCGTTCGCCGGCTACGTGCTGTTGCTGCTCACCCAGAGCGTGTCCGCGACGATCATGGTCGCCGGCAACCACGCCATCGTCGGCCTGTACACGCGCGATGCGGCCGCCGCCGCCCTGGCCGCGTCGCTGCTGCTGTACGCGGCGGCGTTCCAGTTCCCCGACGGGGTGCAAGTGGTGTCGGCCGGCTCGCTGCGTGGGCTCAAGGACACGCGCGTGCCGATGCTGCTCGCCGCTCTGGCGTACTGGGGCATCGGCATGCCGGTCGGGGCGACGCTGGGCTTCGGCCTGGGCGGGTTCACGCCGGCGCTGGGCCCGCGCGGCATGTGGGTCGGCCTGATCGCCGGCCTTGTGGTCGCGGCGGTGCTGCTGGCCACCCGCTTCTTGCGCAGCAGCGCGCGCGTCCCCATCTCCGCGCCCGAAGGCACCCTGACGAGCGACGCATGAGTTCCGCGCCGGCGCCGGTTACCCTTCGCCCCTGAATCCCCGGAGTTTTCGCACATGAACGACCCGCGCGGCCGCGGCCCCATCACCCGCTTCTTCATCGGCCTGTGGGATGCGATGAACTTCACCCGGCGGCTGGTGTTCAACCTGCTGTTCTTCGGCCTGCTGCTGGTCGTGCTGATCGCGCTCGGCTCGGGCAACAAGGTGACGCCGATGCCCGATCGCACCACGCTGGTGATCGCGCCCGAAGGCAAGCTGGTCGAGCAGTACAGCACCGACCCCGCCAGCCGTGCGTTCGCGCGCATGGTCGGCGACCAGTCCGGCGGCGAGGTGCAATTGCGCGACCTGCTGCGCGCGCTGGACGCGGCGAAGGACGACAAGCGCATCGAACGCGTGCTGCTGCGCACCGACCGCATGGCCTTCTCCGGCTACGCCTCGACGCGCGAGGTGGCGGCGGCGATCGCGCGGCTGCGCGCTTCCGGCAAGCAGGTGGTCGCGTTCGGCGAGAACTTCGACCAGAGCCAGTACCAGCTCGCGGCGGAGGCCAGCGAGGTCTACCTCGACCCGATGGGCGGGATCATGCTCGAAGGGCTCGGCCGCTACCGCCAGTACTACCGCGAAGGCCTGCAGGACAAGCTCGGCGTGGACGTGCACCTGTTCCGCGTCGGCGAATACAAGTCCGCGGCCGAACCCTACATCCTCGACGCGGCCTCGCCCGAAGCGAAGGAAGCCGACCTGTTCTGGATGAACGACGTGTGGCAGCGCTACCTCGCCGACATCGGCAAGGCGCGCAAGATCGCCCCGCAGCAACTCGCCGCCGACATCGACGACCTGCCGCAGGGCATCGAGGCCGCGCAGGGCGACCTCGGCGCATACGCGAAGTCGCACCACCTCGTCGACGGGCTCAAGACCCAGGAACAGGTCGAGGACCTGCTGGCCGAACGCGGCGTCGCCGACGCCGATGCCGACGGCGGGTTCCGCAACATCGGCCTCGACGATTACCTGCGGCGTGTCGATGAAACGCTGTCCGCGGTGGACGAACGCCCGCAGGTCGCGGTGGTGGTGGCCGAAGGCGAGATCAGCGGCGGCCAGCAACCGCCCGGCCGCATCGGCGGCGAATCGACCGCGGAACTGCTGCGCGCCGCGCGCGACGACGACAAGGTGAAGGCGGTGGTGCTGCGCGTGGATTCGCCCGGCGGCGAGGTGTTCGCCTCCGAGCAGATCCGGCGCGAAGTCGTCGGCCTGAAGGACGCCGGCAAGCCGGTGGTGGTGTCGATGGGCGACCTGGCCGCGTCCGGCGGTTACTGGATCAGCATGGACGCCGACCGCATCTACGCCGATCCGTCGACGATCACCGGTTCCATCGGCATCTTCGGCATGATCCCGACCATCCCGCGCACGCTGGAGAAGATCGGCGTGCACACCGACGGCGTCGGCACCACCAGGTTCGCCGGCGCGTTCGACGTCACCCGCCCGCTCGATCCCGCGGTCGGGCAGGTGATCCAGAGCGTGATCGACAAGGGCTACCGCGATTTCACCGGGCGCGTGGCGCAGGCGCGGCACAAGCCGGTGGCCGATATCGACGCGGTCGGTCGCGGCCGGGTGTGGACCGGCGCGCAGGGCAAGGAGCGCGGCCTGGTCGACGCGTTCGGCGGGCTCGAGGACGCGATCGCCGACGCCGCGCAGCGCGCCAAGCTGGGCAAGCCCGATGCGTACCGGGTCAACTACGTCGAAAAGCAGGCGACGCCGTTCGACCAGCTGTTCGGGCGCTTCATGCAGGGCCGCGCCGCGGCGATGCTGTTCGCGCATTCGGATGCGGCGCGCGCGCTGTTCGCCGACTTGTTGCCGGCGCGCGCCAAGGACGAACTGCGCTTCGTGCAGGACGCGATGACGCCCGGCCCGGGCTTGCCGGTGAAGGCGCTGGCGTATTGCTTCTGCGGGTTTTGATCGCTTTTCCCTCTCCCTTGATGAGAGAGGGTGGCGCGTAGCGCCGGGAGAGGGTGATGTCGGTAACGCCCCTCTCCTGCCCCTGCGGGGCATCCTCTCCCACAGAGGGGAGAGGAAAAGGCCAAAGCGTCAGCCCCCTTGGTCCTCGATCTGCTGCTTCTGTTCGTCCGCGGCCTTGAGCGTGGTGTCTTCCACGCCGTTGGCCTTGTCGATCGGGCGCTGGATCGCGTCGCGCAGCTGAGTGTCGCGCGCGTGTTGCGCCGCGGCCTGCGGATCGGGCGGCTGGTCGGTGGGCGGCGCCACGGGCGCGCTGCAGCCGGCGGCGGCGCAGGCGAGGAGCAGGAACGACGCGAAGCGCGGTTGCATGGCGCGGACCCCGGTGTGGATGCGGCGCTATCCTAACGCCGCGACCGCGAACCGAGGCAAGCGCGATGGATCCGACACGATGGCGGCTGGACGGGCAACTGGCGCTGGTCACCGGCGGTAGCGCCGGCATCGGCCTGGCGATCGCGCGCGAACTGCTCGGCTTCGGCGCCGAAGTCACCATCGTCGGGCGCGATGCGCAGGCGCTGGAACGCGCGCGCGCCGAGCTGCAGGACGATTTCCCCGGCGCGCGCCTGCACGCGCTGGCCGCGGACGTGGCCGACGACGAGGAGCGGCGCGAGATCCTGGACTGGGTCGAGGACCGCGGCATCGGCCTCAACATCCTGGTCAACAACGCCGGCGGCAACATCACCAAGCCGGCGACCGACTACGCCGAGGACGAATGGCGCGCGCTGTTCGAGTTGAACCTGTTCAGCGCGTTCGAGCTGTGCCGCTACGCGTATCCATTGCTCGCGCAACACGCGAGCTCGTCCATCGTCAACGTCGGTAGCGTGTCCGGCATCACCCACGTGCGCAGCGGCGTGCCCTACGGCATGACCAAGGCCGCGCTGCAGCAGATGACGCGCAACCTGGCGGTGGAATGGGCGGAGGACGGCATCCGGGTGAACTCGGTCGCGCCGTGGTACATCCGCACGCGGCGCACCTCCGGCAAGCTCGCCGATCCCGATTACCTGGACGAGGTGCTGCTGCGCACGCCGCTGGGGCGCGTCGGCGAGCCGGAGGAAGTGGCCGCTGCGGTCGCGTTCCTGTGCCTGCCCGCGGCGAGCTACATCACCGGCGAATGCATCGCGGTGGATGGCGGGTTCTTGCGGTATGGATTTTGATAGACCGATTACCTGCCGCCTAGCGAATGCGTGGGATCGAGGTTACGGTTACGCCTTCTCGCCCGCAACTTTTGGTCCATTCGGCGGGATCAATCTTGAGCAAGGTGATGATTCCGTCCCGCGAGTAGGCAGCTAGCAATTTGTCCCCAAGTAGAAGAAAACCGATATTGGTTGGCGGATCGATAGCGCCTGGCTGATCAATCGCCCAATCGCAGCGCTTCTTATTTGGCAAAGTCCAAGAAGAAATTGCGAGAGCACTACCTTCCGATACTGCTTTTGCCCAACCAACGAAAACCGCATTTCCGACAATAACTGGC
>JBGAHT010000029.1:0-32406 GCA_044226035.1 Thermomonas sp.
GTGACCGGCTTCTTGAACACCTGTTTCGCCTGCGCGTCGGTCAAGCCGTAGGTATCGACCAGCGCGTGCTTGCTGAGCAGGCCGGCAATGCACACCGCCGAGTCGCGCGAACGTTCGAACTGCTGCTGCCCCGGCGCCAGCGGCACTTCGAAACGCTCGGACGCCGTCATCCCGGTGACGAGCTTGCCGTTGAACGGCGCGCCGGTGGTCGGGTCGATCAGCGCCGGATCGTCCAGCACCTCGCTCTCGACTGTGAGCGTGGGCGAGTACGCGAGCAGACCCACGTCGTTGGCTGCGGTCGGATTCAGGTAATTGACGCTCAGGAGCGGCGAGAACCAGTAGCACAGCAGCGAATTCGCCGACTTGGCCGGCAGGGAGACGTGGGCGATGTCGCTCAACGAGAACGCGGTGATGGCCGGCGCCGCGTTCAACGCCACGCAGTTCGTGGTCGGGTCGCCGTCGTCCGGCGGGCAGCTCGAGGACAGGTCGAGGTTGCCCTGGGTCATGCCCAGCCAGACCAGCGAGCGGCCGAAGGAATCGACATCGCCGACGTCGCCGGGCGTCGGCGCGGCGGCGCTGCCCGCGCGGGTCCGGGCCGCGGCAGGCACCGCGATGCGTGCGGCCTTCGCATTCGGCAACAGGTCGGCGGACGCCTGGTCCGGCTTGATCGCGGAGGTGTCCATGCCGGCGGCGTGCACGATCAGGGTGGCGAGCAGTGCGACGGACGCGAACGCGGCGAACGCACGCGTGGAGGGCAATTTCATCGGGGTTCTCCATCGGTTGCGCGGAAGCGCGCCTTCCTGCTTACGCAGCGATGGGCCCAAAGCGGACATCGGGGAAGGCAGGGATCAGGGCGGCGCGATCGGCTCCGCCGGCACGCGCGCACCTTCGCGCCGCATCAGGTACAGGCCGCTGGCGATGATGATTCCGGCGCCGAGCCAGGTCGCCGCATCGGGCAACACGCCCCACAGGGTCGCGTCGAGCAACACGCCCCAGACCAGCGCGGTGTATTCCAGCGGCGCCAGCAGCGAGGCCTCGCCGTGGCGGAACGCATGCGTGATCGCGTATTGCCCGAGCGCGCCGACCACGCCGATGCCTGCGATCAGCCACAGGTCGTCGTGGCGGACCGGTTGCCAGTCGGGCCACGCCAGCACGCCGGCGCCGAGCGCCATCAACGCGAGCAGCCACGTCACCATCGCCTGGTTGGAATCGCTGCGCGCGAGCACGCGCACGGTGATCGCCGAGACCGCGTACCCGAACGCCGCGACGAGCACCGCGAGCCCGGCGAGGCTGGCCATGCCCTCGCCGCTGGGACGCAGCACCACCAGCACGCCGAGCAGGCCGATCGCGATCGCGGTCCAGCGCCGCGGGCCGACGCGTTCGCCGAGGAACGGCACCGACATCGCGGTGATGAGCAGCGGCGCGACGAAGAAGATCGTGTACGCGGTCGACAGCGGCATGCGCTTCAGCGCGTACACGAAGGTCGCCATCATCATCACCCCGATCGCGCCGCGCAGCAGGTGCAGCGGCCAGCGCACGCGCAGCAGCGGGCGCCATCCGACCGTCGCCAGCGACCATGCCAGCACCAGCGGCAGCGACGCCGCGCCGCGCAGGGTCGCGACCTGGAACGGCGGGTAGCGTCCGGACAGCGTCTTCAGCCCCGCGTCCATCAACGCGAACAGCGCGACCGCGACCAGCATGACCAGGATGCTGCGCCGGCGCCGGTCGTGGGTGGAAGGCGGTGTCGCGTCCATCGTCCGGGCCCGGGCAAGCCGCAGCGGATGGCGACTGTCCGGGGAATGCTATCCGAAGCGATCGATTTCCCGCGCATCGCCCAAGAAAACGGCGGCCCGAAGGCCGCCGCCGGGTCATGCGCGTGGCGTCAGCGGATCGGCTTGATGTGGAACGCGCCCACTTCCACGCCGAGATTGATGCCTTCGCCGCCGCCGGCCAGGGCCAGCGAGACGTTGCCCTTGGACAGCAGCTGCGTTTCCGCGGACTTGACCACGCCCGCGCTGGCGCTGGCCTGCGCATAGTTGCCGTAGACCTCGCGGATGTCGTGGACATCGCTGAAACGGCCCTTGCCGTTGTCGATCTTCCACTTGCCCGCGGTCAGGCCCAGGCCTTGCGCGGTGATCCGGACCGGCAGCGTCTGTCCGTTATCGCAACGCACCATGCCTCGGCCGGTGGCGTGCTTGTAGACCAGCGACCAGCTGGTGAGCTGGTAATCCAGTTTGCAGTCGATGTCCCTGCCGCCCGCATTCGCATGCGGGGCAGCGGCCAAAGCGATCGCGAAAGCCGAAACAGCAAGCAATGTTTTCATGATGCCTCCCATGTTCTCCGGAACACGCCCGACAGTCTCCGCGCGCCGTCTGAACCGGACGAAACGCGGCGCTTTTTTCCTTCAGCGCCGCGTCGGCGAGTTGATCGTCGCGTGAAAGCGGGCAGGAAGGCGGTCGCGCGCCCGCGATTCATCCGCCAGGTCATCCGCCGCGGCAGTACTTGTCGCGTTTCGCCGGTTCCGCCCGCAACACGTTCGGGAAGTAGTAGTCCAGCAGCAGGCGGCTGAGCCTGCGTTGATCGGGCGGCAACAGCGGGCCGAGCTCGCGTTCCCAGCCAGCCGCGCAATCGGCGACAGTCGCATCGCCGGCGGCGCAGGCGAGCAGGTCGTCGAAGGCATGGCGATATGTCGCGAACTGCGCATGCGTCATCGGCGCGCCATGCCCGGGCACCAGGCTGTCGAACCCTTGCGCATCCAGCCGCGCCAATGCCTCGCTCCAGCCGTGCGGGCAGGCGGTGTCGAAGAACGGCGCCGGGAAGTTCACCAGGTCGCCGGAGATCAAGGTGCGCGTGGACGGATCGAGCAACCACACGTCGCCGCCGCTCACCGCGTTCGTTTCCAGCCCGACCTGGAACGCCATCCCGGCGATGCGCATCGGCCCGGAAGACAGCACCGGATCGGTCGGGAACAGTTTCGGCCCGGCGTCGATGCGCGCGATGCCCGCGCGCAGGTTGCCGGCTTCGGGGCTGTCCGCCGGCAGTGCGGCCAGTCGCGCGACGGCGGCCTTGCGCGAATCGGCGAGGAAATGCGCCATCGCATCCTCGATCGCGGTGCTGGCATACACCTTCGCCCGCGGATATCGCTCGCGCAGCGGCACGTTGCCGCTGACGTGGTCGAGGTGCCAGTGGCTGTTGACGATGGCCACCACCGGCAGGCGCCAGCCTTCGGCAGCGGCGATGATGCGTCCGGTGAACGCCTGTTCGTGGCGCCCGGTGTCGAACACGATCAACCCGTCCGGCGCGCGGATCAGCACGCTGTTGCCATCGGGCTGGCCATCGCCCCGGTCCGGGTCGTAGCGGCCAGGCAGCAACACCATGTGCCGGTTCAGGGCCTGCATCCCGGGCGGCGCGACCAGCTGCGACCCGGTCGCGCACGCGGCCAAAAAGCCCAACGCCGACAACAGCATCCATTTCGGTGCCATGCGCCCGTCGACCTCCGTGCGTTCGCCTGGGATACGCTGCACGCCCGGCCGCGATCCCGCAACCGCCGCACGCCATCCACGACCGATTCCGCCAGATGATGCAAAGCACCGACATGAGTCCCGACGACGACGATGCCGAACGCGACCGGATCGAGGCCGACGTCCGCCGCTGGCTGGAACGCGCGGTGATTGGGCTGAACCTGTGCCCGTTCGCGAAAGCGGTGGTCGCCAAGGGCCAGGTGCGGATCGTGGTCAGCGACGCGAGCACCGAGCGCGCATTGCTGCAGCAACTGGGCGAGGAAATGGCGCTGCTGCGCGACACGCCCGCCGAAACGATCGACACCACGCTGCTGGTGCATCCGCAGGTGCTGGGCGATTTCCTCGACTACAACGATTTCCTCGACGATGCCGACGCGCTGGTCGAGGCGATGGACCTCGACGGCGTGCTGCAGGTCGCCAGCTTCCATCCGCATTACCAGTTCGCCGGCACCCAGCCCGACGACGCGGAGAACCTGACCAACCGCGCGCCCTACCCGATCCTGCACCTGCTGCGCGAGGACAGCGTGGATCGCGCGGTCGCGGCCTACCCGGAGCCGGACGCGATCGTCGAACGCAACGTGGCGACGATGCGCGCGCTCGGCGCCGAGGGTTACGCGAAACTACTCGCCGGCGAATAGCCGCGCGCGATCCGCGTCGCCGAGGATTCGCCACTCGCCTTCCGGCAAGCCGTCGAGCGCCAGCCCGCCGATGCGTTCGCGGTGCAACGCGACGACGTGGTTGCCGACCGCGGCGAACATCCGCCGCGCCTGGTGGTAGCGGCCTTCGTGCAGGGTCAGGCGCGCGTTGCGCGCGTCGATGGGTTCGAGCCCGGCCGGCAGCAGCGGCGCCTTCTCGCCGTCGAGCATCAGCGTGCCGCTCGCGAACAGCGCCGCTTCGTCGCCGCGCAGGTCCTGCGCGAGCGTGGCGCGATAGACCTTCGGCACACTGGATTTCGGCGCGATGATCCGGTGCAGCAGCTGGCCGTCGTCGGTGAGCAGCAGCAGGCCGGAGGTGTCCCGGTCCAGCCGCCCGACCGTGGACAGCGCCGGATTGCGCAGGCGGAATCGCGGCGGCAGCAGGTCGTACACGACGCGCCCGGCATCCTTGTTCGAACAGGTGACGCCGGTCGGCTTGTTGAGCGCCAGCAGCAGGCCCTGCGGCGGATCCAGCGGTTCGCCGTCGACGCGCACCGCTTCGTGCGGCACCACGTCGTCCGCGTACAGCACCTCGCCGTCGGCGTCGGTGACGCGGCCTTCGCGGAACATCCACGCCACCTCCTTGCGGCTGCCGTAGCCGAGGTTGGCGAGGCGCCTGACCAGCTTCACGACTTCACCGCGTGCACGATCTTGAAGCCGCCCTGCTGCGCGACGATGCGCACCGACGCGAAACCGTCGGCGAGCGCGGCTTCGTAGGGCAAGTGCCGGTTCGCGACCAGCCACAGCGCGCCGCCGGGTTCCAATGCGGCTGCCGCGGAGGCGATGAAGGCGCGGCCGATGTCGGGGCGTTCGCCGCGACCGAGCGCGTGGAACGGCGGGTTGCAGACGATGGCATCGAAGCGTTCGGCGACGCCGGCGGCCACGTCCTGCCAGTGGCAATGCACCGGGAGATGCGTGTCGGAGAGGTTTTCGTCGGCCAGCGCCAGCGCGCGCGCGTCGGCTTCGTACAGGTCGAGCGAGGCGATGCGCGGGCAGCGCGCCAGCGCCTGCAACGACAGGTAGCCCCAGCCCGCGCCGAAATCGGCGACGCGGCCGTGCACATCGGCGGGCAGATGCGCGGCCAGCAGTTTCGACGCCGCGTCCACGCGATCCCAGGCGAACACGCCGGGACGGGTCAGGAAGCGGATGCCGTCGCTTTCGATCGTGCGCGTGGCGTCCAGGCGCTTCCATTGTCCGACCAGCGCCGCATCGAAGGATGCATCGGGCCGCGTCCGGAACACGCGGCAATGGTGCTTGCTGTGCACGGCCAGCGCGCCGGCGAGCTGCTTCAGGTCGGCCTCGCGCGATTTCGCGCCCTCGTCGTTCGCGACCGCGGCCATCACGATCCCGCCCGGCGCGCATGCGGCACAGGCCTTGGCGAGCAAGGCACGCGCTTCCTCGCGCTGGCGCGGCGGCAGCACCAGCACCAGCGGGAACGCATGTTCCGGCAAGGCATCCTCGTCGCGCAGTTCGACGCCGATGCGTTCGAGCCTGTCCGCTTCCGGCTTGAACGGCTGGGTCGCGGCGAACCCGCGCGCGCCCGCGGCGTGCAGCGCCGCGCCTTCGCGCGCGCGCAGGAACAGCGTACCTTCGGTCGGCCAGCGCAACGCGCCGTCGGCGAACGGTTGCAACAGGGCATCGAGGGCGTTGTCGTGGTGCGCGGCGCTCATCCGCGCAGTGTAGCGGCGCGCCTCAGCGCATTGCTGCGTGGCCGTGGCCCTCGCGCATGCGGCCCAGGGCCCAGGTCATCGCGATGCATGCGCCCAGCGCCAGGCCCCAGCTGTGCAGGGCGGTCGCGTCCGCGGCGGGCAGCAGCGACATGCTCGCGCGCAGCCAATCGCCGCCGTCGTTGGCGACGACGTACAGCGCGGACGCGGCGAAGGCCACGACCAGCGCACGCAGCAACCAGCGCTCGACCCCGCTGTCGCCGCGCGCAGGCGCGCATGCGGTCCGCGCCGCGACATTCGCCGCGAAATCCGCCGGCAGCGCATCCGGCAAGGGCTCGCGCAAGGCGCGCACGACCTTGCGATAGGCCGCGATCCCGTCGTCGCCGCCGTCGGCGGAAGCGAGCCGTTCCTCGCGCAGCGCGCGTTCCTGCAGGCGCCACTCGCGTTCGTCGAAATGATCGGTGGGCGTGTTCATGCGGCGACTCCCATGCCGGGCGCCAGCCATTCGCGCAGGCGCTTGCGGCTGCGGAACAGGTGGCTCTTGAGCGTGCCCTCGGCGAGGCCGGTGATGCGCGCGATCTGCGCCAGCGGCAATTCGTCGAGGTGGTAGAGGGTGAGGATGGTGCGTTGCAGCGGCGGCAGGCGTTCGATCGCCGCGTGCAGGCGGCGCGCGATGTCGTCGTCCGCTACGGCGCCTTCGAGGTCGAAGTCGTCGGCGACGCGTTCGTGCAAGGGCACGCCCTCGTCGTCGGCGCTGTCGGCGACCGGGATGCGCTTGCGTTCCAGGTGGCGTTTCGCGATCGAGTACGCGACCTGCCCGATCCACGCCTTCAGCGGCGCGTCGTGCCGGTACTGGTGCAGGCACTGGTGCACGCGCAGGAACGCCTCCTGGCACAGCTCGCGCGCGTCCTCCGGGTCGCGCACCATGCGCCGGACGATGTGCCAGCACAGGCCCTGGTAGTCGCGCACGAGGCGTTCGAACGCGCCGGGTTCGCCGCCCAGCACGGCGGTCACCAGGGCGCGATCCTCGGGCGTGCGTCCATCGTCCATGGGCCATGGGATACGGGCCGCGCGGATCCGGTTGCAACGGCTTTGCGACGAATCCCGCAACCGAGGCCGCGAACGCCGTATCCCCTGTCCCGAACGCCGCATCCCGCGGCCCGGACGAGCCCCGCCATGAACTTCGAAATCCTGATCCCGATCACCCTGTTCCTCGCCATCGCCTACACCATCAAGGCCGTGGTCGATGCCGGCGTGCGCCGCAAGATGGTCGATTCCAACGGCTCGCAGGACCTGGTCCGCTCGATGCTGGAAGGCGAGGAAGCGCGCCGCCGCCACGGTTCGCTGCGCTGGGGCGTGACCCTGGTCGCGGTGGCGATCGGCTTCGGCATCGTGCAGGGCGCCGGCTGGACCGAGCTCAACCCGGGCGTGATCGCGGTGCTGGTCGGCGCGACCGGCATCGGCAACCTCGCCTACTACCTGCTGGCGCGCAGGCTGGGCTGAACGCAGCGGCAACCGTGCGCGCGCGGCCGCCATCCGCGCGCGCCGGCGGACGCATACTTGCCGCAGCCGCGGCCACGGGAGCACGCCATGAACCGATCGCGTTTCGCGCCATTGCTGCTGTGCGCCACGCTGGCGCTCGCGGCCTGCGCCAGCCCGGGCACGAACATGCTCTCGGCCGACGCGCCGCGCGCCTTGCCCGAACAGGGACCGGTGAGCGTGTCCTGGGCGGATCCGGCGACCTTCAGCGAATTCCGCAACAGCGGCAATCGCCAGGCGTCCGCGCAAGGCGCCTGGTTGCAGGACCTGGCCGAATACATGCGCCGGCAGACCGCGCGCAGGCTGCCGCCGGGCGACACCTTGCAGCTGACCATCCTCGACGTGCAGCGCGCCGGCCAGTACGAACCATGGCGCGACATCCGCATGCAGGACACCCGCGTCGTCCGCGACCTCTATCCGCCGCGGATGACCGTGCGCTTCCGCCAGCTCGATGCGAACGGACAAGTCGTCGCGGAGGGCGAACGCAAGCTGGTCGACCCGGCCTTCCTGCTCAATACCCCGCCCGGCAGCGACAGCGATCCCTTGCGCTACGAGAAGGGCCTGGTCGACAGCTGGCTGCGCCGCGAATTCCCGGCGACCCGCGGCGCGGGTTGAGGTTCAGCCGGCCGGGCCGCGCGCGGCCGCGCCCGAAAGCACCTCGTCGGCCGGCGCCGCCTTGCCGATGAGGTAGCCCTGGGCGTAGCGCACCCCGAGTTCGCGCAGGCGCTGCAATTGCGCCGGGGTTTCCACGCCCTCGCAGATCACGTCGGCGCCGATGCCGTGGGCCATCGCGACGATCGCCTCGACGATCGCCATCGCCTTCGCCGAATCGAACATGTGCCGGGCGAAGGCCTGGTCCATCTTCACGAACTCGAAGCCGAGCCGGTGCAGGTGGGTGAGGTTGGAATAGCCGGTGCCGAAGTCGTCGAGCGCGAAGCGGATGCCGCGCTCGCGGCAATGGCGCATCACCGCCGCGACCGGCTCGTAGTCGAGCATGCGGCTTTCGGTGACCTCGAGCTTGAGCGCGCCCGGCGGCAGGCCGGCGCGTTCGACCCGATCGACGATCTGCCGCGCCATGCCCGGCTCCACCAGCTGCCGCGCCGAAAGGTTGACCGCGATGTCCGGCAGCGGGTCGCGGCCGGCGTCGCGCAACGACGACAGCAGCGCGATCACGCGGTCGAGGACGTATTCGCCCACCGGCACGATCAGCGAGGTTTCCTCGGCGAGCTTGATGAACTCGGCCGGCGAGACCGTGCCGTTGCCCGGCAATTCCCAGCGCACCAATGCCTCGTAGCCGCCGACGCGCGCGGCGGGGATGTCGTAGATCGGCTGGTAGCGCACCTCGATGCCGCCCTCGTCCAGCGCCTGCCGCAGCTGCGCGTCGCGGCGCAGCTTGTCGATGCCGGTGCGTTGCTCGTGGTCCTCGCCGGGCAGGTCCTCGATCGCGTGCGCGGACGCGCCTTCGCCGCCGGACTGGATCCGGCGCATGCGCCGCGCCAGGCCCTCGACCATGGCGCGCACGACCGGATCGCAGGATTCGATGCGTTCGCGGAACGCCTCGTCCTCGATCGCGAGCAGCACCGCGTCGCTGGCCGCGGTGGCGGTGGCGGTGCGCGCGCCGTGGTCGAGCATCGACAGTTCGTCGAGCATTTCGCCGGGGCCGAAGCTGCCGTGCTCGTGCCGGCGCTGGCCGTCGCTGGAGGCGAGCACGACCTGGCCGCTTTCGATCAGCCAGGCGCAATCGGCCGGATCGCCCTGCCGGTACAGCACTTCGCCCGCGAACAGCGAGCGGCGGATGGTGGCCATGCGCTTCCCCCGAAGCATTCGTCCCACAGAGTACGCAAGCCGGCGCGCAAACCGGCAATCGCGGACACCGGCGCCGGCGCGCGCTAGGCTATCGCGGTTTCCCGCAACCGCATTCGCCATGGACACGCCCGCCGACGCCCCGCCCGACCGCCTCAGCAACGACCCGCGCAGCCCCTACCACGACGAGGCCTTGCTCGAACGCGGGATCGGCATCCGCTTCAACGGCCAGGAACGCCATAACGTGGAGGAATACTGCGTCAGCGAAGGCTGGATCCGGGTGCAGGCCGGACGCGCGCTCGACCGCCGCGGCCAGCCGATGACGATGAAGGTCCGCGGCACGGTGGAACCCTACTTCCGCACCTGAGGCTTTCCCGCCCGGGCGCGGTCGTCCCGTTCGACGGAACTTCCGGCATCGGGCCGGCGACGGCGCGCGAACCCATGCGGCACACTGTGCGCATGCCCTCGCCCGCCGCCACGATGCCCGCGCCGCAGCCCCGCGGCATCGCCTTCCACCATCCGCTCGCGTTCTGGATCGGTTGCCTGCTGATCGTCGCCGGCGTGTTCGCGCACGCGCCGATGTTCCTGATGGGCCGCCACACGCACTGGCAGATGGTGGGCATGCCGATGGACGGCTGGATGCTGGCCGGCATGGCCGCGATTCCGCTCGGCGTGCTGTTCGCCGGCTACGGGCTGATGCCGCGCATGGCGCAGATGCGCAAGACCCTGCAGGGCGGCGGCCGCGTGCATTTCCACCTCGTCGACGACGTCGCGCTCAACCGCGAGCACTGGAAGCTGGTCGCGGTGCTGGTGGTGGCGCTGGCGGTGGACGTGATGAAGCCGGCGACGCTGGGCTTCGTGGTGCCGGGCATGAGCCGCGAATACGACATCACCAAGCCGACCGCGAGCCTGCTCGCGCTGGTGGCCTTGACCGGGACCACCGTCGGTTCGGTGCTGTGGGGGCGCATCGGCGACCTGTTCGGGCGGCGCTCGGCGATTTTGTTGTCCGCGCTGATGTTCATGGGCACCGCGATCTGCGGCGCGATGCCGAGCTTCGGCTGGAACCTGGCGATGTGCTTCCTGATGGGCGCGTCCGCCGGCGGGCTGCTGCCGGTCGCGTTCACGCTGATGGCGGAAACCGTGCCGGCCGCGCACCGCGGCTGGCTGCTGGTCGCGCTCGGCGGCATCGGCACCTCGGCCGGCTACCTGCTCGCCGCCGGCGCCGCGGCCACGCTCGAACCGATGTTCAGCTGGCGCGTGCTGTGGCTGCTCGGCCTGCCCACCGGCGCGCTGATCGTGTTCCTCAACCGCTTCATCCCCGAATCGCCGCGTTTCCTGTCCGACGCGGGCCTGCCGGACCAGGCGCGCATGGTGCTGCGGCGGTTCGCGGTGCAGGTGGAAGCCGACGACAGCGCCCATCCCGGCGCGCCGGCGATCGACGATCCGCATCCGGTACGCGGCCTGCGCGCGCTGCTGCATGGCCGGCATGCGCGCATCAGCCAGGGCCTGCTGGTGTGCGGGATGGCGTGGGGGCTGGCGAACTTCGGCTTCCTGCTGTGGCTGCCGGTGAACCTGTCGCAGCTGGGCGTCGATCCGAAGCTCGCCAGCGCGCTGCTCGCGAAGGGCGCGGTGTACGCGCTGCCCGGCATCGCCGTGGTGGTGTGGCTGTACCAGCGCTGGAGTTCGGTGAAATCGCTGGTGCTGTTCATCGGCCTGAGCGCGCTGTCGCTGCTCGCGTTCGCGGCGATCGGCTGGATGCAACTGCGTTCGCCGGCGATCACCGTCGCCGCGGTTTCGGCGTTGCTGGTCGGCACCAGCGGCGTGATCGCGATGCTGATCCCGTACGCGGCCGAAATCTATCCGGTGCGCCTGCGCGGCACCGGCGCCGGCGTCGTCGCCGCCAGCTCCAAGGCCGGCGGCATCCTCGGCGCGGCGCTCGGCGTGGCCGGGTTCTTCGAGCACTTCGAGCTTTCGGCATCGCTGATCGCGCTGAGCATGGTGGTCGCGGCGGCGATGCTGCTGCGCGCGGGCATCGAGACCCGCGGCCAGCGCCTCGAGGACATCGAGCGGCGGATGGCGCAGTGAACCACCGCCGTTCGCGGATTCATTCCCCGACCGGCATGCGCGCCATGTAGTAATCCACCAGCCGCTCCACTTCCGGCGGATCGATGTTGGCGAGCCCGATCATGATTTCGTCCTGCCCGGGGAAGATTTCCAGCGCGCCGTTCATGCCTTCCGCGCCGCCGCCGTGGCCGAAGCCGGACACGCCCAGGTGCCGGCCGACCATGAAGCCGTAGCCGTACCACGGCGTCTGCTTGCGCGTGACCTCGCCGAGCAGCCCGGGCGGCAGCAACTTGCCGGCCCGCAGCGCGCGCGCGAACTTCAGCAGGTCGCCGGCGGTGCTGTAACCGCCCCCGGCCGCGGTGCCGCGGTACGGCAGCGTGTCGGCGGCATCGACCCAGCGTCCGTCCTTGCGCGTGTACGCATGCGCGCGGTTCGGGACCGCCACGTCCTCCGGCAGCGAACCGGTGTCGCGCATGTCGGCGGGCGCGAACACATGCTGGCCGACGTAGTCGTAGTAGGACTGCCCGCTGGCGTGCTCGATGATGTCGCCGAGCAGGACGAAGCCGTAGTTCGAATACTCGTAGCCCTTGCCCGGCGGATGGGTCGGGCCGCGCGCGCCGTACAGGCGCACGTAGTCGTCGTGCGTCTTCAGTTCCATTCGATGCTTGTCGAAATCCGGTCCGAAGATGTCGCCGGTGCCGCCCGCGTGCGTGAGCAACTGGCGAATGGTGACCTTGGCAATTTCCGCGTTCGGGTAACCCGGCAGGTACTGGCCGACGCTGCCGTCCAGCGACAGCTTGCCGGCGCCGACCAGTTGCAGGGTCGCGACCGCGGTGAACATCTTGTTCATCGAACCGAGGCGGAACTTCGTCTCCATCGTCACCGGCACGCCCGCATCGCGGTCGGCCATGCCCCACGCGCGTTGCAGCAGGATGTCGTCGCCGCGCGCGACCAGCAGCACCCCGGAGAACGCATCCCGCTTCGCATCGGCGTCGGCCTTCGCCGCCAGCGCGGCGATCGCGCCCGCCTGGTCGAGTCGCGGGATCCGCAGGTCGGCGGGGCGTTCGACCGCCTCGACGTCGAGCGCCAGCGGCTGGCCCTGGCGCAGGGCGACGGTCACCCGCGCGACGGTTTCGGAATCCGTTTCCTGCACCAGCGCCTGCGCCGAACCCGGCGCCGAGGGTTCGCGCCGCAGCAGGCGGAAGCCGCCGGTTTGCTGGTGGAAAGCGAGCATGCCGTCCACGTCGAACCCGGGCTGGTAGCGATCGCGGAACGCCTCCAGTCGCGCGCGGTCGTTCGCGTTGAAGGCGTCCAGCCACGCGTCCAGCGCCTGCCGCGCGGGATCGTCGGCGGGCGCGATCGCCTTCGCCGCGTTCGCGGCGGCGTGCGGGGCGGGCGCCTGCGCGAAGGCGGGCAAGGACAGGCACAGGGCGAGCGGGAGGGCGAAGCGAAGGTTCATGGCCTGCGGTTTCCGGCTGGAGGGATAGGTCCCATCCGGATGCGGTCGGGGCGAACGCGGTTGCACGCGGCGCCGTGACCTGCGGCCTTTGCGCCGCCCGCGCCGGCGTTCTACGCTCGCGTTTTCCCCGCTTCGAGGCCCGCGCATGCCAGCCCCCACGATCCCGCGCCATTCCCTGCTCGCCTTCGCCGTCGCCGCCGCGCTCGCCACCGGCCTCGGCGCCTGCGAACGCGCCCCCGCGCCCGCCAGCGACAACGCGAAGCCCGCCGCGAAGGCGGCCGCGCCGGCCAAGGCCGCGCTCGGCACGTTCGGCTTCGACACCGCCGGCATGGACAAGTCGATCGCGCCCGGCGACGACTTCTACGGCTACGCCAACGGCGGCTGGATGAAGTCCACGGAAATCCCCGCTGACCGCTCCAGCTACGGCGCCTTCGCGGTGCTCGCGCAGCAGGCGCGGCAGGACACGCGCGCCATCGTCGAGGGCGCGGCCAACGACGCCAAAGCCAGCGGCGACGAGAAGAAGATCGGCGACTACTACGCCGCGTTCATGGACGAAGCCGGGATCGAGGCCAAGGGCCTGGCGCCGGTGAAGCCCGAGCTCGACGCCATCGCCGGCATCGCCGATGCGAACGCGCTGGCCAAGGCGCTCGGTGGCGAACTGCGCGCCGACGTCGACCTGCTCAACGCCACCAACTACTACACCGACCGCCTGTTCGGCCTGTGGGTGTCGCAGGACATCAACGAACCCACGCGCACCGCGCCCTACCTCGTGCAGGGCGGCCTGGGCATGCCCGACCGCAGCTTCTACCTCGACGGCGGGCGCATGGCCGACCTGCGCAAGGCCTACCAGGCGCACGTGGCCAAGGTGCTGGGCCTGGCCGGCATCGCCGACGCGGACGCCAAGGCCGCGCGCATCCTCGCGCTGGAAACCGCGATCGCCAGGGTGCACGCGACGCAGGAGGAAACCAACGACGTGCAGAAGGGCGCGAACGCGTGGAAGCGCGCCGACTTCGACGCCAAGGCGCCGGGCCTGGACTGGGCCGCGTACTTCGACGCCGCCGGCCTCGGCCAGCAGCAGGATTTCGTCGTCTGGCAGCCCAAGGCGGTGGCCGGCATTTCCGCGCTGGTGAAGTCGCAGCCTCTGGAGACGTGGAAGGACTACCTCGCCTACCACGCGCTCGACCGCGCCTCGCCCTACCTGCCCAAGGCCTTCGCCGACGAAAGCTTCGATTTCCATGGCCACGTGCTCTACGGCACGCCGCAGCAGCCCGAACGCTGGAAGCGCGCGATCGACGACACCAGCGGCGCGCTCGGCGAAGCGATCGGCAAGCTGTACGCGGACAAGCACTTCTCGCCGGAAACCAAGGCGCGCGCCGAGGCGATGGTGAAGAACATCATCGCCGCGTTCGGCAAGCGCATCGACGCGGTCGCGTGGATGACGCCGGAAACCAAGGCGCAGGCCAAGGCCAAGCTCGCCGGGCTCAAGGTCGGCGTCGGTTATCCCGACGTGTGGCGCGACTACTCCGCGCTGGAAGTGAAGCGCGACGACGCGCTCGGCAACGCCGAACGCGCCGGCGAATTCGAGTACCGGCGCAACCTCGCCAAGCTCGGCAAGCCGGTCGGCCACGACGAATGGTGCATGCAGCCGCAGACGGTGAACGCGGTGAACCTGCCGCTGGAGAACCGCCTGCTGTTCCCGGCCGCGATCCTGCAGCCGCCGTTCTTCGACCCCAACGCGGACGACGCCGTGAACTACGGCGGCATCGGTTCGGTGATCGGCCACGAGATCAGCCACAGCTTCGACAACAGCGGCGCGCTGTTCGACGCCAACGGCAAGCTGCGCAACTGGTGGACGCCGGAGGACATGAAGAAGTTCGAGGCCGCCGGCGCCGCGCTGGCCGCGCAGTTCGATACCTACGCGCCGTTCCCGGACCTGCACGTCAACGGCAAGCTGACCCTGGGCGAGGACATCGCCGACGTCGCCGGCCTCGCCACCGCCTACGACGCCTACCACGCCTCGTGGAACGGCAAGACGCCGGCGACGCTCGACGGCTTCGCCCCGGACCAGCGCTTCTTCCTCGGCTTCGCCCAGGTGTGGCGCACCAAATTCCGCGACGAAGCGCTGCGCAACCGCGTGCTCACCGACGTGCACGCGCCGGGCATGTACCGCGCGCTGACCGTGCGCAACCTCGACGCTTGGTACCCGGCGTTCGACGTGAAGGACGGGCAGAAGCTGTACCTCGCGCCGGACAAGCGGGTGAAGATCTGGTAACCCGCGGCGCGCGATGCGGACACGGAAAACGCCGGCGAAAGCCGGCGTTTTCGTTGCGCGCGGCCGGCGGACGGCGTTGTGCAGCGCAAGGTGCCGGGTGGCCCGGGATGTTATAGCGTAACAGTGCGGGTGGCGGAGGCGCCCGCAACGATCCAGGGGCCGGCGACGAGGTTCCTCCGTTCGCCCACCCGCCCGATGTCGGCGCCACCCGGTTCCGGGCCGGCGCATTCGCAGCACTGGCAAACACCGCGACCGCCGAGTTGCGCGGCCGTCTTCTTCCACTCCATAGAAGGCAGGATGGCAATGGCCAATATCTTTCGTTTGAACGCGCTCGTCGTGGCGCTGGGCCTGGCCGCGACGGCGAACGCCGCGACGCCGGTCGGTTCGTCGCTGGCGCGGCCCACGCGGCTGGCGCAGGGCGACGTGGTGGTCGGTACGCTGGCCGTGGCGCAACCGATGCACATCGTGGTCGGCCTGAAGCTGCGGAACCAGGCGGCACTGGACGCCTACATCTCCCGGCCCGGGTTCAAGCCGCTGACCGGCGCGCAGTTCGCGGCGCGCTATGCGCCCAGCGCCGCGCAGGCGCAGGCGGTGGCGCACTTCCTGGAACTGTCGGGTTTCGCCAACGTCAGGATTTCGCCCAATCGCATCCTCGTGTCCGGCGACGCGCCGGCGGCGAACGTGCGGCGCGCGTTCCAGACCTCGCTCGTCAGCGTGCGCACGCACGACGGCCGCATGGCCTACGCGAACACCAGCGACGCCACGCTGCCGGCATCGTTGCAGCCGTTCGTCAACGGCGTGGTCGGCCTGCAGACCGTGCACGTCCCGCACCTGCTGTACCGGCCGCTCGCGGCCGGTTCGACCCAGGCGATCACCGGCCACCAGACCACGGAATTCCCCTCGATCTACGGCGCGAGCGGCCTGCCGGTCGCGTCCGGGATCAACGTCGGCATCCTGGCCGAAGGCAACCTGTCGAAGACCCTTTCCTCGCTCGACACCTTCACCTCGGCCAACGGCTATCCGCCGGTCTCGACCCGGTCGGTGGGCACGCCCAACGGCGACACCGCCGGCACCGTGGAGTGGGAACTGGACAGCCAGACCATCGTCGGCGCCGCCGGCGGCCAGGTCGGTTCGCTGTCGTTCTACCTGATGCCGGACATCAGTTCGGACACCGGCGTCGTCCAGGGCATCAACCTCGCGGTGACCGACAACGCGGCCACGATCGTCAACGGCTCGCTCGGCGTCAGCGAAGTCGATGCGAAGAACGACGGCTCCTTCGCCACCACCGACGCGGTGCTGCAGCAAGGCATCGCGCAGGGCCAGTCGTTCGCGTTCTCCACCGGCGACGACGGCGCGAGCCAGTGCTTCACCCTGCACGTCAATTCCGGATGCTGGCCCGCAACTTCGGCCTACGTCGTGGCGGTCGGCGGCACCCGGCTGGACGCCTCGACCGGCGCGAACGCCACGTGGAACAGCGAAACGGTCTGGTCCGGCGCCGGCGGGCAGGAGAGCGCGGTCGAAGCGAAGCCGGCGTGGCAGACGCTGTGGAGCGGCTCCAACCGCGCGACCCCGGACATCTCGTTCGATGCGGACCCCAATTCGGGCGCGCTGATCTACAACGGCAGGCGGCAGGCGCAGATCGGCGGCACCAGTTTGTCGGCGCCGATGTTCGTGGGCTTCTGGGCGCGCGTGATGCAGGGCAAGGGCAACCTGGGCTTCCCGGCGCCGCTGCTGTACACGCTCTCGTCACCGGATTTCCACGACATCACCTCCGGCAGCAACGGCAACGCGGCCGGCCCCGGCTACGACCTGGCCAGCGGCCGCGGCAGCGTGATCTGGAGCGCGGCCTACGCCGAGCTCGGCGGCACGGGCGGCAATACCGCGCCGGTCGCGAACTTCGGCTTCAGCACCTCGCGCCTGACCGCGGCCTTCACCGATACCTCGACCGATGCGGAGAACAACATCGTCGGCCACGCGTGGGACTTCGGCGACGGCTCGACTTCCACCGCCACCAACCCGAGCCACAAGTACGCGGCCAAGGGCACCTACAGCGTGACCGAAACGGTGACCGACTCCGGCGGGCTGACCGGCAGCAAGACCGCCTCGGTGACGGTGACGCGGAGATAGCCGAGGGATACATGGTTCTCGATACGAAAAACGCCGGCGCAATGCCGGCGTTTTCCGTCGTGGCCCGGAATCAATCCGGAATCTGCGCCTGCACCAGCTGTGCTAGCAGCTGCAGCGATTCCTGCCAGCCGAGGTAGCAGGCCTCGACCGGGATCGCATCGGGAATGCCGCTCTGCTCGATCGACAGCTCGGTGCCGCAGGACACCGGCCTCAACGCGATGGTCACGCGCATCTCGCCCGGCAGGTTCGCGTCGTCGAACTTGTCGGTGTGCACGATGCGTTCGTTCTCGACCAGCTCAAGGTATTCGCCACCGAAGCTGTGCGAATGGCCGGTGGAGAAATTGGTGAAGCTCATGCGGTAGCTTCCGCCGACGCGCGCGTCCATCGCATGCACCTTGCCGGTGAAACCGTGCGGCGGCAGCCACTTCGCCATCGCGTCGGGATCGAGGAAGGCGCGATAGATGCGTGCGGCGGGCGCGGTCAGCACGCGGTGGAGTTTCACGGTTCCGCTCATGGCATTGCTCCTTCGTGGGAGAGGGGTTTCATTGCGCCGGCAATTGCGACGCGTCGATGTGGAACACGCCCCACTGGTGGCCGTCCGGGTCGACGAAGGCGCGCTGGTACATGAAGCCGTCGTCCTCCGGGTCGTGGCCTTCCGCCGCACCCGCCGCGACCGCCTTGCGCACCAGTTCGTCCACCTCCGCGCGGCTGTCCAGCGACAGCGCGAGCAGGGCTTCGGTGGCCTTGCGCGCATCGGCGATCGGCACCCGGGTGAGGGTCGAGAAGCACGCTTCGCTCGCCAGCATCACGCGGGTGTTGTCGTTGACGACCAGGCCGGCGCCGTTTTCGCTGGTGAACCGCGGGTCGAACGAGAAGCCGAGCGCTTCGAAGAAGTCGACGCTGCGTTCGACGTTCTTCACCGGCAGGGTGACGTAGAGATTGCGGGGCATGGCGGTGTCCTTGGGCGGGGCGATCAGGGCATCGGTTTCAGGCAATTGACCAGCCAGGGCTTGCCGAACTTGTCGGTGAGCAGGCCGAAGCGATGCGCCCAGAAGGTTTCGGCGATCGGGCATTGCACGCTGCCGCCTTCAGACAACGCCGCGAAGATGCGCTCGGCTTCTTCCGGAGTATCGATGGCGATGTTGACGCAGGTGCTGCCGGCCTCGTGCGGTGGCGGGCCGTCGGCGCCCATCAGCATCGCGTTTCCGACCTCGACTTGCGAATGCATGATCTGCTCGGCGGATGTCGGCCCGCATTGTTCGGCCATCGGCGATTCACCGTAGGTGAAGCGCTGCGTGATCTTGCCGCCGAAGACTTCGGCATAGAAATCCATGGCTTCGCGTGCGTTGCCGGCGAAGTTGAGATAGGGGATGAATTGCATCGTGGTGCTCCGTGGGGAAGGAACGCGTTTCAGCCGGCGATGCCGACCATCCAGCCGACGCCGAACTTGTCGGTGAGCATGCCGAACAGCGGCGCCCAGAAGGTCTGGCCCAGCGGCATCTGCACGCTGCCGCCATCGGCGAGCCGGTCGAACGCGCGGCGCGCGGCGGCTTCGTCGTCGCAGGCGAGCGACAGGCGGAAGCCCTGGAATTGCGCGGCGTCGGTGCAATCGGCATCGGACAGCATCAGGTGCATGTCGCCGAGCTTGAGCGCGGCGTGCATCACCTTCTTGTCCCAGCCCGGCGGCAGCGGCATCGGCGAGGGTTCCGGGCTGTCGCCGAAGGTCATGCGCATCGCGAGCTCGGCGCCGAGCGCGTCGCGGTAGAAGGCGATGGCCTCGTCGGCGCGGCCGTTGAGGAACAGGTACGGTTCGATCTTGCTCATGGCGTGGTCCTTTTCGTCGTCGGGGGCAGCGGAAGCAGCGATTCGATGTAGCGGCGCAGGTGCGACACGGCGTCGCTCGCGGCCGGCGCGCCGCCCTGCGCCTTGGCGAGGATGAAGGCGCCCTGCAGCGCGGCCTGGGTGAACAGCGCGAGGCTTTCCGGCGTCCAGTCGGCGGCGGGCGCGTGGCGCGCCTTCGCCGCGGCGATGTCGCGCACCAGCGTCGAGGCGTGGGTCTCGATGCCGGCGCGGCAGGCATCGCGCAGCGCGGGATGGCTGTCGTAGGTTTCCTGCACGATGGTGCCGAGCAGGCAGGTGAAGTCGGCGAGCTCGCCCTGCAGCAGCGCGGCGCGGAAGTCCACGTAGGCGAGCACGCGGTCGCGCGGATCGGCGGGCGCGTGGTACGGCGCCTGCGCGAACAGCGCGCCGGTCATCGCGTTCCAGTGGTTCACCGCTTCCAGCGCCAGCGCTTCCTTGCTCGGGAAATGGTGGAAGAAGCTGCCCTTGCCGACCCCGGCCGCGCGGCACAGGTCGTCGACCGTGGTCGCGGCGTAGCCGCGGCTGCGGAATTCGTGCAGCGCGGCGTCGAGCAGGCGCTGGCGGGAGGACGCGGCGGTGGCGGGGGGCTTGGCCATGGAGAGAACATACCGACCGGTTGGTATGTTCGTCAATGACCGTTCGTCGGATGCCCAGGACGCGGAACATTCCCATGCAGGAACACGGCGTTCGCCGACGGCGCCCGGCCGCCAGCGTGGCGATGCTGTGCGTCAATGCCACTGCCGGATTCCACGATGGAACTACGCACCGCCCTGCTCGCACTGCTGCTTCCGGCCGCCTGCCTCGCCCCGCATCCGGTGTCGGCGGCCAGCCTCGCGCCCGCGCCGATGCTGGCCGGCGTGTTCCACGATGCCGGCGATCTTTCCCCGTGGCTGGTCAGCGAAAAACTCGACGGCGTGCGCGCCCGCTGGGATGGCCATCGCCTGCTCACGCGCAACGGCGATCCGATCGACGCGCCGCGCTGGTTCACCGCCGGCTGGCCGGCGCAGGCGATGGATGGCGAGTTGTGGATCGCGCGCGGCGAGTTCCAGCGAATCAGCGACCTGGTGCGCGCGCTGCGAACCGACGACGACGCATGGAAGCCGGTCCGCTTCATGGCCTTCGACCTGCCCGGCGATGCCGGCCGCTTTTCGCAACGCGCCAGCCGCCTGCGCGAACTGGTGGTGCGGGCGAACGCGCCGCAACTGGGCGTGATCGCGCAGACGCATGTCGGCGACCGCGCCACGCTGGATGCGCGGCTGCGTGCGGTCGTCGCCGGCGGCGGCGAAGGGCTGGTGCTGCATCGCGCGACGGCGCATTACCAGGGCGGGCGCAGCGACGACCTGCTCAAGTACAAACCCGCGGACGACGCCGAAGCGCGCGTGGTCGGCTATCGCCCCGGCAAGGGCAAGTACGCCGGCATGGTCGGCGCGCTGTTGGTGGTGGACGCGAGCGGCCGTCGCTTCGCGCTGGGCAGCGGCCTGTCCGACGCGCAACGCCGGAACCCGCCGCAACCCGGCACCTGGGTCACGTTCCGCTACAACGGCCTGACCGCGAAGGGCAATCCGCGCTTCGCCCGCTTCCTGCGCGTGCGCGAGGATTACCGGCCGGCGCGCGATTGATCATCCCGGCTTGCGGTACAGGTGCACGAATCGATCGGTCTTGCCGCGGATCGACGGATCGAACACCGGCTTGCCGCGGTCGTCGCCCGGGTTGCGCAGGTAGGGCATCGCCGCGACCCATTCGAGGCCGTGCTTGCGGAAATCGGCGATGGCGAACTGCTCGTCGATGCGGTGCAGGGTTTGCGCCGCGCTGCTGCCGGTGCCGGAGCGCGCGCTGTGGTCGACCACCAGCAGCACGCCGCCGGGCTTGAGCGCGCGCGCGACCTGGTCGAGGAACTGGCCGGCATCCACCTTCGGCCAGCCTTCCGCATCGTCCACCCAGTACAGGTCGTGGTAGGACATCACGATCACCGCCCCGTCGAGCGTGTCCTCGCCCATTCCCAGCGCATCGGTGGGGCCGACGAGGTGTCGCACGTTCGGCAGGCGGCCATTGGCGAGGCGTTCGCTCCAGCCCTTCTTGCCGAACGCGTCGTAGCCCGGGTTGTTGACCAGCAGCACATGGCCGCCCGGGCCGACGATGCCGGACAGGATCTCGCTGTTGTAACCGCCGCCGCCGAGCAGGTCGGCGACGGTGTCGCCGCGCCTGAAGTTCGCCAGCGCCATCACCTCGGCCGGCTTGTCGCGCGCGTCGCGCTCGCGGTCGGCCTGGCTGCGCGCGGGATTGGCGAGCACGCGCTCGATGTCGGACGAAGTCGCCACCGGCGCGCCCGCGCAGGCGGACAGGGCGATGGCGGCCAGGCAACTGGCAAGCAACGGGCGCATGGATCGGCTCGTGGTCGGGAAAGGCGCATCTTGCCTCGTTCGACGCCCGCCGCGCGGGCGAAAGGTCATGCAGGCAGGCACGGAACACGTCCACGGCGGAATCGGCAAGGCGGGCGCGCCGGTTGTGGCGAGCGTTGGCGCGGCCTAGCATCGGGAATCGCCCCGCGGAACCCCACCATGCGCCCGTTCGTCGCGCTCTCGCTGCTGGTCGCCTGCGGCGTCGTGTCCGCCGCGACCGGCGACGCCGCAACGGCAAAGCTCTACGCCGACGCCACCGTCATCGACGGCACCGGCGGCGCGCCGGAACCGCACCAGGACATCCTCGTGCGCGGCGAACGCATCGTCGCCACCGGCGCGCACGGCACCCTCGCCGGCGCGGATGCCGCGCATGCGCGCATCGTCGACCTGCGCGGCCGTTTCGTGATTCCCGGGCTGATCGACACCCACGTGCACCTGGCCACGCCGCCGGACCTGCCGCGCGCGCGCGCCGTGCTGCGGCGCAACCTCTACGGCGGCGTGACCGCGGTGCGCGACATGGCCGACGACCTGCGCCCGGTCGGCGAACTCGCGCGCGAGGCGCGCATGGCGGAAATCCCGTCGCCCGACATCTACTACGCCGCGTTGATGGCCGGCCCGGCGTTCTTCGCCGATCCGCGCGTCGCGGCGGCGAGCGCGGGCCTGCAACCGGGCACCGCGCCGTGGATGCAGGCCATCGACGAACGCACCGACATCGCGCGGGCGGTGACCCTGGCGCGCGGCACTTCGGCCACCGCGATCAAGATCTACGCCGACCTGCCGCCGGAACTCGTGGCCGCGATCACGCGCGAGGCGCACCGGCAGGGGATGCGGGCGTGGGCGCACGGCGCGGTGTTCCCCGCGCGGCCGCAGGCCGTGGTCGATGCCGGCGTCGACGTGGTCAGCCACGCCTGCTACCAGGCCTACGAAGTGCAGAAGACGATCCCGCAAGCGTACGAGGACCACACGCCGGTGGACGAACGCCTGCTCGCGCCGGACGGGAACGATCCGGTGCTGGCGCGGCTGTACGCGGACATGCGCGAACGCGGAACCCTGCTCGATGCCACCGGCAGCCTGTTCGTGCGCCATGACGCGCTGCGCAAGTCGCATCCGGAGATGAAACCGCTGCGCTGCAGCGGCGCGGCGACGACGCGGATCGTGCGCCAGGCCTGGCAAGCCGGCATCCCGGTTTCCACCGGCACCGACGACGATGGCGAACGCGAAGACCCGTGGCCGCCACTGTTCGCGGAGATCGAGTTCCTCGTCCGCGACGTCGGCATGAGTCCCCTGCAGGCGCTGCATTCGGCCACGCAGGTCGGCGCGCGCGCCGCCGCGCAGGATGCCGACATGGGCACGATCGAAGCCGGGAAACTCGCGGATTTCGTGGTCCTGGCGAAGGATCCTTCCGCCGACATCGGCAACCTGCGCAGCATCGTGTCCACGGTGAAGCGCGGCAAGGACCATCCGCGCGCGGACTACCGGCCGATCACGCGGGAGGAGTGGGGGAATGACGATTGACCGGCGGGAATTCCTGATGGCGACGACGCTCGGCGCGGCGGCCGCGATGCTTCCCGGCATGCGCGATGCGCAAGCAGCGAACCTTCCCGGCGAAAGCAGGACCGACGCTGCGCGCAGGCGCCTGATCGTCAATGCGCTCGGCGGGCTCGACGATCCCAACGTGGAATCCGACAGCCTGGTGCCCTCGCCCACCCCGCGCGTGCTGTCCGAGGCGCACGCCTCGGGGCTGGGAGCGGTCAACGTGACCCTCGGCTACGTGTCCGGCGCGGAGGATCCGTTCGAAGCCAGCGTGCACGACATCGCCGCCACCGACGCGCTGGTGCGCACGCACTCGCAGGACCTGTGCAAGGTGCTGGCCGCGGCCGACATCGAGCGCGCCCGCGACGAGGGGCGCATCGGCCTGATCTACGGCTTCCAGAACGGCGCCATGCTCGGCGACGACGTCGCGCGCGTGGACGTGTTCGCCAACCTCGGCGTGCGCGTGTTCCAGCTCACCTACAACCCCGCCAACCAGCTCGGCGACGGCTCGATGGCGCCGGGGAACCGCGGGCTGACGCCGTTCGGGCGCGAGGCGATCGCGCGCATCAACGCGGCGCGCTGCATGGTCGACCTGTCGCACAGCGGCGAGCGGACCTGCCTCGAGGCGGCGCAGGCCTCGTCCGCGCCGGTTTCGATCAACCACACCGGCTGCCGCGCGCTCGCCGACCTGCCGCGCAACAAGACCGACGCGGAACTGCGGCTGGTGGCCGAGCGCGGCGGTTTCGTCGGCATCTACTTCATGCCGTTCCTCGCCCTGTCCGGGCATGCGCGCGCCGCCGACGTGGTGGCGCACATCGACCACGCGGTCGATATCTGCGGCGAGGACCACGTCGGCATCGGCACCGACGGCCCGACCACGCAGATCGACGACCTGCAGGCCTACCGCGCCGCGCTCGCGCGCGAGATCGAAAAGCGCCGCGCGGCCGGCATCAGCGCCGCGGGCGAGAGCCCCGACACGTATCCCTTCGTCGTCGACCTGCGCGGCCCCGGCCAGTTCCGCGAGCTGGAACGCCTGCTCGCGGCCAAGGGCTATTCCGAAAGCCGCATCGACAAGATCCTCGGCCTGAACTTCCTGCGCTACGCACGCGCGATCTGGGGCGACTGATCCCGTGCGCGTGATCGACCGCGACGAGGTCGCGCGCCGGTTGGGCCATGCGCAGTGCATCGCGCTGGTGCGCGAGGCGATGATCGCGCTGGCGCAGGGCCGCAGCCGGCAGTTGCTGCGCGGCATCCTCGACCTCGGCGACGGCGACCTGTTCGGGTCGATGCCCGGCGCGCTGGACGGCGCCGGCTTCGGCGCCAAGCTGGTCAGCGTGTTCCCCTCGGCCGTGGCGACGGGCCGTTCGCACCAGGGCGTGATCGTGCTGTTCGACCGCGACAGCGGCGCGCCGGCCTGCGTGGTCGATGCCGGCGAAGTCACCGCGATCCGCACCGCCTGCGCTTCGGCGGCGGCGACCGACGCGCTGGCGCGCAGCGACGCGACCACGCTCGCGATCCTCGGCACCGGCGAGCAGGCCCTGCACCACGCGCTGGCGCTGCGCCACGTGCGCGCGCTCTCGCGCATCGCGGTGTGGGGGCGCGACATCGGCAAGGCGCGCGACATCGCCCGGCGCATGTCCGCCGAAACCGGCGTGCCGGCGCGCGCGTTCGACAGCGTGCGCGAGGCCGTGCGCTACGCCGACATCGTGTGCGCGGTCAGCGCCGCGAGCGAGCCGATCCTTCACTTCGACGACGTGGCCGCCGGCGCCCACGTCAACGCGGTCGGTTCCAGCCGCGCCGGACCGGTCGAGATCGACCCGCTGTTCGTGTCGCGCGCGCGCTTCTTCCCCGACCATCGCGAGGGCGTGCTCGCACAGGGCGCGGAAGTGCTGCGTGCGCTGGCGGAGGGATCGGCCACGCAGGCCGACGTCGGCCCTGACATCGGCCATGTGCTCGCCGGCGAGGCGCCCGGGCGCACCGACCCGCGCGAGGTCACCGTCTACAAGTCGCTGGGCTCGATCGTGCAGGACCTGGCCTGCGCGGCCTGGCTGCGCGGGACGACGGAACCCGCCTGAACCGGCGGCGTTCCGCGCCCACCGCCGCGCTTCGTCGCACCATGCCGCGTTTCGTCGCGCGCCGCTTCCCCCCGCCGCGCGCGCCGTTATCCTCGACCGCATTCCCTCCCCGCCCGATCCGGCACGCCGCATGCGCTCCCTGTTCAAGCAATTGTTCTTCGTCCTGCGCATCGCCATCGCCTGGGGCCTGGTGGTCATGCTCGTCGCCAGCCTGTACTCCAGCCTGCCGTTGATCGGGCGCTTCGATTTCCCGATGGTGCTCGCCGGCATGGCGACGATGGCGCTGGTGGTGACCGGCGCGTTCTCGCACCTGCACCGCGTGCGCATGATCGCCGGCCGCACCGACGCCGACGCGCTCGGCAACCGGCAGAAGCGGCTGGTGGAAATCCCGCTCGAGCCGGGCGACGCCTTCGACCTGCTGGAAGCGGCGATCCGCGAACTGCCCGGCATCGAGCAGGTGCAGTCCGCGCGCGACAGCCTGCAGGTCAAGGCCAAGGTCGCGCGCCCGCGCACCTACGGCGAACATCCGCTGCGGCGCTGGAACCCGCTGCTGTGGTTCGGCCTGCCGCGCAACCAGCTGCAGGCGACGGTGACCCCGGGCGAGGGCAGCGGCCGCGTGACGCTGATCTGCGAGCCGGAAAACCCGGCGTGGAGCGACTGGTTCCTGGTCGACGACGGCACCAACTACGAGAACGCGGAAGCCATCGTGCGCGCGATCACCCGCCGCGTCGGCGAACTGCGCCGCGGCGAGCGCGCCAGCGCCGCGCAGACCGCCACCGAGAAGGAACTGACCGAGGCGCGGCTGCACCTGCTGCACGCGCAGGTGGAACCGCACTTCCTCTACAACACGCTCGCGAACGCGCAGCTGCTGACCCGCAACGACCCGGCGCGCGCGGAAACCATGCTCGGGCACCTGATCCAGTACCTGCGGCGCTCGCTGCCCAACGCCGAGGACGAGATGTCCACGCTCGGCGCGGAACTCGAACGCGCGATCGCCTACCTCGAAATCCTCAGGATCCGCATGGGCGAACGCCTCGACATGCAGGTCGACGTGCCCGAAGCGCTGCGCGCCACGCCGTTGCCCGCGATGATGCTGCAGACGCTGGTGGAGAACGCGATCAAGCACGGGTTGGAGCCGCGCACCGGCGGCGGCATCGTGTGGATCCGCGCGCGCCAGGACGACGGCAACGTGCTGGTGACGGTCGCCGACAACGGCGAGGGCTTCAACGCCAAGACCTCCGGCACCGGCATCGGCCTGAAGAACGTGCGCGAACGCCTGCGCCTGCGCTACGCCGGCGACGCCAACCTGTCGGTGGTCGCCAATTTCCCGGCGGGCGTGGCGGCGACGATCACCGTGCCCGCCCACCCGGCGCGGCGGGGCGGCGCGCATGGCTGATGCCCGCACCTGCCTCGTGGCCGAGGACGAAGCGCTGCTGCGGCATGCGCTGGTCGCCGAATTGAAGCGCGCATGGCCGGCCCTGCAGGTCGTCGCCGAATGCGAGGACGGCGCCAGCGCGGTGGAAGCGCTGGCCGAACGGCAGCCGGACATCGCCTTCCTCGACATCCGCATGCCCGGCCTCACCGGCCTGGAAGTCGCCGCGCTCGCGGCCGAGGCCAGCCCGCGCACGCGCATCGTGTTCGTCACCGCCTACGACCAGTACGCGATCGATGCGTTCGAACGCGGCGCGATCGATTACCTGCTCAAGCCGGTGAAGCCGGAACGGCTGGACGCGACCGTGGCGCGATTGCAGGCGCAGGACGCCTCGAACCACGATGCCGCCTCGCTGGCGGCGCTGCTCGACAGGCTCGGCGCGTTGCCGAGCGCCGCCAGCGCGCCGGAACCGCTGACCTGGCTGACCGCGAGCTCCGGGCGCGAAACGAAGCTGGTGCTGGTCGACGACGTCGCCTATTTCCAGGCCGACCAGAAGTACACGACCGTGGTCACCGCCGACGGCGAGGCGCTGCTGCGCACCTCCCTGCGCGAATTGCTGCCGCGGCTGGACCCGGCGCATTTCAAGCAGATCCATCGCTCCACCATCGTCAATTTGAGGAGCGTCGCCGGCATCGTCCGCGACGAGGGCGGCCGCGGCATCGTGCGCCTGAAGCAGCGCCCGGAAACGCTCACCGTCAGCCTGCCGTTCATGGCCCTGTTCAAGCACATGTAGGCCAAGCGCCCGATCGCGAGGAAACCCCATGTCCAAGCTCATCGCCCTGTTGCAGTTCCTGCTCGCCCTCGCCGGCGTTTCCTCCGGCGGCACCACCTGGACCAGCCAGGTCCACGACGACGGGCGCGTGCTGTCCAGCCGCGCGCACGCGCAGGACGGCGTGGCCCGCTTCGACTGCATCGACAGCAGCAGCGGCCATTGCCACTACACGTTGTATCCGCAGCGCTGCGCCGGCGCGAACTGCGATGCGCCGCCGTTGCGCAGCTTCGACGTCGCGCGCGGCGAAAGCCGGCAATTCGCCGGCCTGCCCGGGTTCCGCCTGTGCGTGGATACCCGCGACACCGCGCCCGGCCCGGACTGCAAGCCGCGCCCCGCGGCCAGGGGCTGACCGCGCGCGCCGCATGCGCCGTACCATCGGCGCATGAACTACCTCGCGCACGCGTGGCTGGCGCGGCACGCGGACGAGGCCATCCTCGGCGCGCTGCTCGGCGACTTCGTGTTCGGCCAGGCCGCGCTGCTCGACTGGCCAGATATGGTGCGCGGCGAAATCGTCGCGCACCGGCGCATCGACCGCTACACCGACGCGCACCCGGCCGTGGCCGGCGCGCGCGCGCTGTTCGCCGACGGGCTGCGCCGCTACGCCGGGATCGTGCTCGACGTGCACTTCGACCACCTGCTCGCGCGCGACTGGCGGCGCTGGGACGGCGGATCGCTTGAAGCTTTCACCGCGCGCGTGTACCGCGTGCTGCGCGAACGCCACGACGCGCTGCCGCCGCGCCTGCGCGCGATCGCGCCGCGGATGGAAGCGCACGACTGGCTCGGTTCCTACCGCGAACGCGACAACGTCGACCACGCGGTGCGCGGCATCGCCACGCGCCTGTCGCGCCACGGCGAACGCCTGGTCGCCTGCCTGCCGGTGCTGCGCGCGAACGAAGCGGCGATCGACGCCGCGTTCGAGGCGTTCTTCCCCGAACTCATCGCCGCGGCGCCGCGGCTTCGCGCAGGTCTTCCCGGCTGAGCGCCACCGACATCGGCGGGCCGTCGTGCATCACGCGCACCAGGTTGCGCCCGCCCTGCTTCGCGGCGTACATCGCACGGTCGGCGGCGGCGACCAGCGAGATCGGCGGCGTCCCGGCGTCGGGGATGCAGGCCGACACGCCCACGCTCACCGTCACGTACGGCGCCACCGGCGAGGCCGGGTGCGGCATCTTCGCGTCGGCCACCGCCATCCGCAGCGACTCGGCCAGCGCGCAGGCCTGCGCCACTTCGCAGCCGGGCAGCAGCAGCGCCAGTTCCTCGCCGCCGAAACGCGCGACCAGGCCCTCGTCGCCGGTGAAGCGCCCGCACAGTTGCGCCAGCGCGCGCAGGCATTCGTCGCCGCGCAGGTGGCCGAGCGCGTCGTTGAGCGGCTTGAACGCGTCGGCATCGACGATCAGCAGCGCCAGCGGGCGTTTTTCCCGCGCGAGCCGCTCCCACTCCGCCGCCAGTTGCTGGTCGAAGCGGCGGCGGTTGGCGATGCCGGTCAGGCCGTCGCTCATCGACAGGCGCTCGAGCTTGCGGTTCGCGAGCGTGAGTTCGTCGGCCATGCGCGCGAAGTGGATCGCGCCGGCGACCACGTCGGCGACCGCGTCGAACACCGCGCAGGCCTCGGCGTCGAGGAATTCCGGGCGCGTGCATTCGATGTTGAGCACGCCGTGCAGGCGTTCGCGGTGGCGGATCGGCACCAGGTATTCGGACCGCACCTGCGGATGCCCGGCGATGTAGTCCGGGTCGTCGGCGACATCCAGGATCAGCTGCGGCGCGGCCAGCCGCGCGCAGCGCCCGGCCGCGCCCCGGGTCACCGGCCAGCCGGTCGCGATCGGCTGGGGATCGAGCGCCAGTTCCCCGGACCAGACCTCGCGCACGAAATGGGTCGCGGCCTCGTCGAGCAGGATGATGCTGGCGATGGGCACCGGCAATTCGGTGACGAGGCAGTTGCAGATGCCCTGCAGCAGCGATTCGAGGTCGTCGCCCTGCAGCGCCTCGCGCGCGACCCGCACCACGATCCGGGTCAGCGTGGCCCGGCGCGCGGCCGCGTCCTGGTCGTCCCATGGCAGGAGCGCCGCATCGATCCCCGGATTGTGGGCGTCGTCCTGGTGCATCCTCCCCCCGCGGGGTGGAGTCTACGCCTGCGCCGGGCGGGCGGCGGAAGGCCCGGCCCGGCCGGGCCTCAGCGCAGTTCCTGCGACAGGTCGAAGCGGTCGATGCGCCGGCCGAGCAGGCGCAGGGCGCAGGCCAGTTCGAACGCGAACACCGCGCAGGCGCCGAGCGCCGCCGCCAGCATCGCGACCGCCATGCCGCCCAGCCAATGGCCCAGCAGGAAGCCGATTCCGCCCAGCAACGCGGCGGGGATCGCGGCCAGCAGCACGGTGAACAGGTAGCCGAGCATGAACACCATGCGCTGGCCCATCACCTCGATGCCGCGCCCGGACGATCCCGGCGCGACGATCCACGCGGGGAACAGCAGCATGCCCGCGAACGGCACGCACAGCATCAGCGCGGACAGCGGCGGCGCGACCAGCGCCAGCGCGACGGCGGCCGCCGCGATCTGCATCGTCGTCAACGCCGAATGCCCGGCGGCGATCGCCTGCGCGCCGAACAGCAGCAGCCACCAGAACGCGAAGCACATCACCGCCGCCGGCGCCGCCAGTTCGCCGAGCGCGAGCTGCCAGCCGCGCAGCGGCAGCGCCTTGAGCACGTCCATGCGCTCGAACGTGCGCCGCAAGCCGTTCTGCATCAGCATCGGGCCGAAGAAGACCAGCCACGCGCCGAACGCGGGAACGGCGATGCCGATTCCCACCAATGCCGCCTTGCGCGCCGGATCGGCGGCGAGCCACTGGCACAACACGGTCGCCGCCACGCAGGCGAGCAGCCAGGTGCGCAGTCGGTACAGCGGCCCCATCGCGACCAGGTCCTTCCACAGGAAGGCGGGCCAGGAATGCCCGCCAGCGCCGGCGAGGCGGAACGGTTCCGCGCGCGGCTTGCTCGGCATGCGCCGGCCCATGCGGCCCTCGCGCATCGCCGCGGTCCGTTCCGCGCGCTTGCGCGCATGCACGATGGAAGCGTCCTCGAACGACACCTGCGCGCGCAACGCCCAGGCATAGTGCAACAGCAGTATCGCCAGTGCCGCCGGCAAGGCGTGCAGGAAACCCGCGGTATCGGTGGCGAACATCGGCGCCACCACCCAGCGGAACGGCGCCAGCAGCCACGACAGCGGCGCGCTGCCGACGATGCCCTCGAACCATTGCCGCAACTGGCCGATGTCCTTCGCCTGCGCGGGCGTGGGCCAATGCACCGCATCGCGCATCGACCACCAGCAGGCGACCGCGATCGCCAGCACCACGCAGGCCGCCAACGCGCGGCGCAGCCACGACGGCAGGCCCAGGCCGAGCAGGCGTTCGCGCGTGAACGGCGCGGCGATGCCGTGCAGCTTCAACGTCGACATCAGCAGCCAGAAGCCGGTGACGTATTGCAGCGGATGGCCGCTGAAACCGCCGCCGCGGCGCAGCAGCAGGCCGATCAGGAACGCCGAGAAGAAGATCGCCAGCTGCGAACGCAACAGGCTGAAGTGGATCAGCGCGGTGCGCGTCAGCGGCGCCGGGAACAGGAAATCGATCTCGGCTTCGGTGAACGCGAGCTGCGCCTGCTCGCCGGCGAAGATCCAGTCCGCGCACACGTACAGCAGCAGGCCCAGCGCGACCAGCGAGGCCATGGTCGCGGCCAGCGCCGGCGTCATCTCGAATCCCGGCGGCGCATTGCCGTGCGTGCGGAACGCGCGATGGAACAGGAAGAAATAGAGATACGCGCCGCCGACCAGCGCGCCGATCAGGTACTTCGGCTGGCGCAGGCGCAGCAGGCGCTGGCGCACGTTGTTGTACAGCGAGGTCGCCTGCAGGTAGGCGAAGGCGCCGAAGACCCCGCCATGGCGCTGCACCATCGCCTTCATGCGCGCGTTTCGGCTTCGCCGGTGGCGCGGAAGAACACATCCTCCAGGCTGGCCGCGCCGTCGGCGGCATAGCGTTCGCGCACCTGCGCCACCGTGCCGTCGGCGAGCTTGCGCCCGTCCTTGAGGATCAGCAGGTGGGTGCAGACTTCCTCGACCAGGTCGAGCAGGTGCGAGCTGAGGATGATCGCCGCGCCCTCGCCCGCGAGCCGGCGCATCGTGTCCTTCATCCGGCGGATGCCGTAGGGGTCGAGCCCGGTCAGCGGTTCGTCCAGGATCACCGCGCGCGGCGCGTGCAGCAATCCGCAGGCGATGGCGAGCTTCTGCTTCATCCCGCGCGAGAGCTCGGCCGGCAGCAGCTTGCGCTTGTCGCCCATCTCCAGTTCGTCGAGCAGCGGCTGCGCGCGTTCGCGCCAGTCGGCGACGCCGTACAGGCGCGCGACGAAGTTGAGGTGCTGTTCGACGGTGAGGTGGTCGAACAGGCGCGGTTCGTCGGGGATGAAGGCGAGCTGGCGCTTGGCCGCGACCGGATCGGCGGCGACGTCCACCCCGCCGATGCGGGCGTGCCCCGTCGTCGCGGGGATGATCCCGGACAGGCAGCGCAGGGTGGTGGTCTTGCCGGCGCCGTTCGGGCCGACCAGCCCCATTACCCCGCCCGCGCCGACGGCGAAGGACAGGTCGTGGACGGCGGTGAAGTCGCCGTAGCGCTTGCCGAGGTGTTCGAGTTCGATCATCGCGGAAGTCTAGCGGAGCGCTTTGCTGTTTCCTCCCCCCTCCGTGGGGGAGGATGCCCCGCAGGGGCAGGAGAGGGGCGCTTATCCCCTCTCCCGGTGCTGCGCACCACCACGCCCCGGCTTGTCGGCTTGCATGCCGACAGGCGCTCGCGGGCTCGCAGCTTCGCTGCTCGAAAGCCCCGCTCACCCCTCAAGGGGAGAGGGAAAGCTTCAACGCACCTCGACCCTCACCGGCGTCCACAACCGCCGCCAGCGCTCGCGCCGCACTTCCGGCGCAAGTTGTTGCGGCGAAACCGCCTGCGCCGGTGCGAACTCACCGGCCTCCGCGAGGCAGCGCACGTTGACCGCGCCGCGCATGCCTTCGTCGCTGGCGAACACCACCGCGAGCAGCACGCCGCAGTGGCGGCAGAACAGGAACTCCGCCGATTCGGAGCCCTGCCGATAGCGCCCTAGCGCGTCGGCGCCGGAGGCGGTGACGACCAACTCGCCGTCCGGGTCGGAGACCCACGCC
>JBGAHT010000030.1:0-32553 GCA_044226035.1 Thermomonas sp.
CGAAGCCGCTGGTCTGGAAATACTGCGCGAGCGCGGCGTGCGCGTCGGGATCGGAGGCGGCCGCGAGCAGCAGTTCGCGCAGGCGTTCGCGGATGCGTTCGTCGAGCGAGCCGCGCACCATCTCCAGCGCGCGCGGGTAGTCCGGCGTGGTGCCGATGACCTCCAGGTCCGGCCGGAACGCGGGCGTCACCAGTTGCGGGTTGTCCCAGTCGGCGCTGCTGACCGCGCCGACGTCGACCAGTCCCTTCTGCACCCAGGTCACGATGTTGCGTTCCGAGCCCGCGAACAAATACCCGACGTCGTTGCGGCCGGGCCGGTCGCGCGGCGACAGCAGCAGCGTCAGCGGCAGGTCGCGCCGCAGCAGTTCCATCGCGGGCAGGAAGTAGGCCGTCGTCGACGAGGTGTTCTGGAAGGCGATGCTGTGCCCGCGCATCGCGTCGATGCCGTGGATGCCGGAACCGCGCCGGGCGAAGAACACGGTGTGGTAGGAATCCCGGCCGAAACGCTCGGTGAGCAGCAGCGGAGCGGCCCCGGCGCGCGCCTGCAGCCACATGCCGCTGGCCGAGGTCTCGCTGACCCAGTCCACGCGGCCGCGGCGCAGGTAACTGCCCATCTGCTGCAGGTTCTGTGCCATCAGGATCTCGCCCTTGCGGATGCCGAGGTCGGCCATGCGCGGGACGATGTAGTCGAGCAGCGGCTTGAGCTGTTCGTAATGGTGCCGGGGATCGTCGCTGATGCGGCCGAGCACGAGCACGTGCGGATCGTCGCTGGATGCAGCCGCGGGCTTCGCCCAGCACGCCAGCAGGCAGCCAAGCAAGGCGAGGACTCGAAGGGACATTCGGCTGGTTCGGCGGTCGCTGCGAAGGACAGCCGCGAGCCTAGCGGAAAGCCGGCGCGGGCGCGAGGACGCCGCGTTCAGCGTTCCGCCGCGAGCCGGGCCATGCGCTGGGCGTCGGCGAGCACGCCGCGCACGAGGCGTACCTCGCGCTCGTTCAGGTTCGCGCGCAGGAACAGGCGGCGCAACTTGCGCAGCGCCGATTCGGGCGCGCGTCCCTTGTGGAAATCGATCGCATCCAGGGTCTCGGCCAACTGCGCGAACAGACCCTCGAGCTGGGCGTGGGTGGCGGGCGGTTCGTGCGCCTCGCCGACGTCCCCTGCCGGCCCGGCCGCGAGCAGCGCCAGGCGCACTTCGTAGGCCAGCACCTGCACCGCCGCGGCCAGGTTCAGCGAGCCGTAGTCGGGGTTGGCGGGAATGTGCACCGCGGCGTGGCACAGCTGCAGTTCGGCGTTGTCGAGGCCGGTGCGTTCGCGCCCGAACAGCAGCGCGACCTCGCCGCCGCCGCGCGCGACCTGCGCGACCTGCGCCGCGGCCTCGCGCGGGGACAGCATCGGCAGGGCGATGCGGCGATCGCGCGCGGTACAGCCCAGCACCAGCCGGCAATCGGCCACGGCCTCGGCCGGCTCGGCCAGCACGCGCGCGCTTGCGAGCACGTCCCCGGCGCCGGCGGCGAGCGCGTCGGCCTCCGCGTGCGGGAAGCGCTCGGGCGCGACCAGCACCAGCCGCGACAGGCCCATCGTCTTCAGCGCGCGCGCGGCCGAACCGATGTTGCCCGGATGCTGGGTGCCGACCAGCACCATGCGCACGCGCCCGAAACCGGCTTCGCCCGGACGCGCCTCGTTCGGATCCTCGCTCATGCGCGAATGGTAAACTCCGCGCCCCGGCCCGCGCGCCGGCTCGTTCTTTTCCCTCGCCCGCCGCCCCTCACGAGGTCCTTCGCCATGCAGAAACCTGCCGTCACGCTCATGGTTCGGGCGGCCCGCGCCGGCGGCAACGTGCTGTTGCGGCACATGCACAAGCTCGACGCGCTGAACGTGGTCGAGAAGGAACGCATGGACTACGCCAGCGAAGTGGACGGGCTGGCCGAGGCCGAGATCGTCAAGGAGCTGCGCAAGGCCGGCCCCGAATACGCGGTGCTCGGCGAGGAAGGCGGCCACCAGCCCGCGCGCGGCGGCAGGAAGGCCAGGTTCACCTGGGTCATCGATCCGCTCGACGGCACCAGCAATTACCTGCGCGGCATTCCGCACTGGTGCGTGTCGATCGCCCTGGTCGACAACGGCGAGCCGCTGCACGGCGTGGTGTTCGACCCGCTGCGCAACGAACTGTTCATCGCCTCCAAGGGCAGCGGCGCGGTCCTGGAAGACAAGCGCGTGCGCGTCTCCGAGCGCCGCGACCTCGAAGGCGCCCTGCTCTGCACCGGCTTCGCGCCGCGCGAACGCGCGCGCGCCAGGGCGCAGCTCGACTGCCTGGGCGCGTTGCTGGAACAGGCCGAGGACGTGCGCCGCACCGGTTCGGCCGCGCTCGACCTGGCCTGGGTCGCCTGCGGCCGCCTCGACGGCTACTTCGAGGCCGGGGTGCAGCCCTGGGACATCGCCGCCGGCGTGCTGCTGGTGCGCGAGGCCGGCGGCCGCGTCTGCGATTTCCGCGGCGCCGCGCTGTCGCGCATGGACATCGCCGAGGCGCGCGGCCGCCAGGTCGTGGCCGGCAACGTCAAGCTGGTCGAGCCCCTGCAGAAGGCCATCGTCTCCAGCGGTTACGCGAAGGCGTTCGACTGACCGCTTCCCCTCTCCCCTTTGTGGGAGAGGGTGCCCGAAGGGCGGGAGAGGGGTTTTGTAGCCGCGACCGGTTTTTTCGCAATATCTGTCGCGGCTGGAAGCCGCTCCTACAAAAGCGACGCACGAAGAAAACCCGCGCAGTGCGCGGGTTTTTGTTTGCGCAAGCGCTGGCGTTCGCTCAAGGACGGCGCGCCAGCGCCTCCACGTCCTTCGCCTTCGGCATCAGGTCCTGCTTGGTGACCGCGAACGGCCGCACCGCCAGCATCGGCACCGCGACCACCACCGAGGACACCACCACCACGACCGCGCCGATCATGTGCGTCTCGGCGAGGCCGCGCATCGATTCGCCGCCGTACAGGTACAGCGCCCATGCCGACAGGAAGAACATCACCGCGGTGATGATGGTGCGCGACAGGGTCTGGTTGATCGACTTGTTCAGCACCTCCAGCGGCGGCGCGCGCATGCCGCGGAAGTTCTCGCGCACGCGGTCGAACACCACGATGATGTCGTTGATCGCGAAGCCCATCACCGACAGCAGGCCGGCGAGCACGGTCAGGTCGAACTCGCGGCCGGTCGCGGACACGTAGGCCACGGTCACGATCAGGTCGAGGAACGCGGTGATCGAGGCGACGATCGCGAACTTCAGCTCGAACCGGAACGCGATGTAGGCGAGGAATCCGACCAGCATGAAGATGGTCGCGTACAGGCCGTTCATCGCCAGGTCCTTGCCGACCTGCGGGCCCACGAACTCGGTGCGCAGCAGGTGCGCCGGGTTGGCCTCGGTGCCGATCGCGTCGACCACGATGTTGGCGACGGTCTTGTCGCCGTCGGCGTTGTTGTGCTCGCCGTGCGGCTGCAGGCGGATCATCACGTCGTTGCCGCCGCCGACGGTCTGCACCTCGGCGTGGCCGTAGCCGATCGAATCGAGCTGCTTGCGCACGGCGTCGACGTCGAGCGGCTTGTCGAAGCGGGCCTCGACCACGGTGCCGCCGGTGAATTCCAGCGCGTAGTTGAAGCCCTTCAGGCCGATGACCGCCAGCGACGCGACGAACGCCACCAGCGCCAGCGCCAGCGTGGCCCTGCGCCAGCGCATGAAGTCGATGTTGGTGTCGTTCGGGATGAGGTGGAGCGGAAACAGTTTCATCGATGCGTTCCAGCCGGTCAGATGGCGACGGTCTTGAGGTTCTTGCGACGGCCGTACAGCAGCGTGGCGATCGCGCGCGAAACGGTGATCGCCGTGAACATCGAGGCGAAGATGCCGATGATCATGGTCAGGGCGAAGCCCTTCAGCGGGCCGGTGCCGAACACGTACAGCGCGATGCCGACGATCAGGCCGGTCAGGTTGGCGTCCATGATCGTGCCGCCGGCGCGGTCGTAGCCGTGCTGGATCGCGGTCTTGGGCGGCATGCCGTGCCGCAGTTCCTCGCGGATGCGTTCGTTGATCAGCACGTTGGCGTCCACCGACAGGCCGACCGACAGGGCGAGGCCGGCGAAGCCGGGCAGCGTCATCGTCGCGCCGAACATCGACATCACCGCGACCACGATCAGCAGGTTGAGCAGCAGCGCGATCGAGGTGATCACGCCGAACATGCGGTAGTAGATGGTGAAGAACACCAGGGTGAACACGAACGCGTACACCACCGCGGTGATGCCGCGCTGCACGTTCTCGGCGCCAAGGCTCGGGCCGATGATATTCTCCTCGACGAAGTCCATCGGCGCGGCCAGCGAACCGGCGCGCAGCAGCTTGGCGAGGTTGTCGGCCTCGGCCTTCTCCAGGCCGGTGGTCTGGAACTTCTTGCCGAACACGCCGGCGATGCGGGTCGGCGACAGCGCTTCCTCGCGCACCTTGACGCTGCGCACTTCCTTGCCGTCGACCATGGTCACGGTCGGGATGCGCTCGATGTAGACGACCGACATCAGCTTGCCGACGTTGGCGCTGGTGTAGTCGAACATGCGCTGGCCGGCGGCGCTGTTGAGGGTCACGTCCACCGCCGGCAGGCCGTTCTGGTCGACGCCGACCTGGGCGTTCACCATCTGGTCGCCGGAGGCGAGCACGCGCTTGCTCAGCAGCACCGGCACGTTGCTGTCGCGCACGTGGTAGAGCTTGGCTTCCGGCGGGACGTTGCCGGTGCGTTCGGCGTCCTGCGCGTCGCCGTCGACCACGCCGCGGAACTCCAGGGTCGCGGTCGCGCCGATCAGGCGCTTGGCCTCGGCCGTGTCCTGCACGCCCGGCAGCTGCACGACCACGCGGTCCTCGCCCTGGCGCTGGATGATCGGCTCGGCCACGCCCAGTTCGTTCACGCGGTTGCGCAGGGTGGTGATGTTCTGCTCGATCGCGTCGGCGCCGATCTTGCGCAGCTCCGCGTCGGGGATGGTGACCACGACCTGGCCGTCGTTGACGTCGACGCCCAGGGTCGGCTCCGCGCGGGCGATCGCCGCGCGCGCCTTGTCCAGCGCGTCGCCGCCGGCGGACGGGCCGAGCGTGGCGACGATGATGTTGCCCGGCCGCACTTCCACGCCCTGGTAGGGGATGCGGTTGTCGCGCAGCGTCGAACGCACGTCCTCGGCGAAGGAATCGACGCGCTTCTGCAGTGCGGCCTTCTGGTCCACCTGCAGCACGAAGTGCACGCCGCCCTGCAGGTCCAGGCCCAGCACCATCGGCTTGCCGCCCAGCCGCGACAGCCATTCGGGCACGGTGGAGGCCAGGTTCAACGCGACGGTGTAGTCCTCGCCCAGCGAGTTGCGCAGCAGGATGTTGGCCTTGTTCTGCTCGTCGAGGTTGGTCATCCGCGCCATCAGGTTGCTGCCCTCGATGGCGACCGCCTTCGGGTGCAGCCCGTCCTTGACCAGCTCGTCGCGCACGCGCGCCACCAGCGCCGCATCCAGTTTGCCGGTGCGGTTGGCGGTGACCTGGACGGAGGGATCCTTCTGGTAGGCGTTGGGCAGCGCGTAGACCACGCCGAGCAGCACCACGGCCAGGATCAGGAAATATTTCCAGCGGGCGAATTCGAGCATCGGGGCATCCCGCGCGAACCGCCCTTGCGGATCGCGCTTGAGTTGGCGGGGCGGATCAGGCGGACTTCAGCGTGCCCTTGGGCAGCACGTTGGCGATGGCGGACTTCTGCACGCGGACGCGGACGTTGTCGGCGATCTCGACGCCGACGAAGTGGTCGCCCAGCTCGCGCACCGTGCCTGCGATGCCGCCGTTGGTGATGACCTCGTCGCCGAGCGCGAGCTTGCCGAGCATCGCCATGTGCTCCTTCTGCCGCTTCATCTGCGGGCGGATCATCAGGAAGTACATGACGCCGATCAGGATCAGCGGGAACAGCAGGCCGAGGCCGCCCCCGAACAGTCCGCCGGACGCGGCCGGCGCGGCGGCCTGGGCATGGGCGGGCGAAATCAGCAGGTCGAGCAGGGTCATCGTCGGTCCAGTGCGGAAAACAGCAGGGAATTATGCCACGCCCCGGGTTTTGGCTTCCCGCGCCGGTGGGTGCGGGGCGAAAACCGGGTGGTGCGTGGCCGCCTTCCGGACTCATGCGGCCTGAATGCGACGATTCAAGCCACCCGCCCTTCGCGGCGCGAAACGGGGGGCTCAGGCCCGGGCCGCGTGGAAGGCCTCCCGGAACGCGGCGAAGGTCCCCTGCCCGATGGCCGCGCGCATGTCCGCCATCAGCCGTTCGTAATACCAGAGGTTGTGCAGGGTGCCGAGGATCGGCGCCAGCATCTCGTTGCAGCGGTCGAGGTGGCGCAGGTAGGCGCGGCTGTAGCCGCCGGCGCAGGCCGCGCAACCGCAGCCTTCCTCGATCGGGCGCAGGTCGCGTTCGTACCTGGCATTGCGGATGCGCACCGTGCCGGTGGCAGTGAAGTAGTGGCCGTTGCGCGCGTTGCGGGTGGGCATCACGCAATCGAACATGTCCACCCCGCGCGCCACCGCCTCGACCAGGTCCTCGGGCCGGCCCACGCCCATCAGGTAGCGCGGGCGGTCTTCCGGCAGCTGCGGCGCGGTGTGGTCGAGCATCGCGTTGCGCTCGGCCTCGGTCTCGCCCACCGCGAGCCCGCCGATGGCGTAGCCGTCGAAACCGATCGCCTTCAATCCTTCCGCCGAACGCGTGCGCAATTCGCGGTGCACGCCGCCCTGCACGATGCCGAACAGCGCCGCGTCGTTGCCCGCGTGCGCGATCTTCGAACGCTCGGCCCAGCGCAGCGACAGCTCCATCGACCTGCGCACCGCTTCCGCCGCGACCGGCTTGCCGTCGACGTGCACCGGCGGGCATTCGTCGAAGATCATCACCACGTCGCTGCCCAGCACCTTCTGGATGCGCATCGACTCCTCGGGCCCGAGGAACACCTTGCTGCCGTCGGTGGGCGCGGCGAAGGTCACGCCCTGTTCGGTCACCTTGCGCCGGTGCGCGAGCGAGAACACCTGGAAACCGCCGGAATCGGTGAGGATCGGCCCATCCCAGCGCATGAAGCCGTGCAGGCCGCCGTGCGCCTCGATGACTTCGAGGCCCGGGCGTAGGGACAGGTGGAAGGTGTTGCCGAGCACCATCTCCGCGCCGAGGTCGCGCAACTGCCCGGGCAGCATGCCCTTGACCGAACCGTAGGTGCCCACCGGCATGAACGCCGGCGTTTCCACGGTTCCGCGCGGAAAAGCCATGCGCCCGCGGCGCGCGGCGCCGTCGGTTTTCAGCAGTTCGAAGGACATCCGGGACATGGACGTATTATCGCCGACATCGTGTCCACGGCCGGATGCGTTGGGGAATCCGATGCGCCTTGTCCTCGGCCTGTTGCTGGTGTCGCTGGCAATGCCCGCATTCGCGGGGGACGAGTGGCCTTACGAGGCCGAATGCCGGAAATGGGCCGATGTTCCGATTCCCCGACAGGACGTCGGCACCGCACCGGCGGATTGCGATGCGCAGGCCCTGTATTACGGTGTCGATGGCAAGGGCCGCGGCAGGGACTACGTCGCCGCGCGGCATTGCGCCTATGGATCGCCCAGCGACGGTGATTCGCTGCTGGACAAGGGTTTGGTGTTCGGCGGCAGCGGCGTGCTCATGATGCTGTACGCCAACGGCCAGGGCGTCGAAAGGAATATTCCCCTCGCCAAGCGTTTTGCCTGCGAATACGGCGGCGCCCCGGCGGAAATCGAGGGTCGACTCCATCATCTCGACGAGATCGCGAGCGGGACCGACAAGGAAGCGCTCGACATCTGCGACGACATCACCAGCGGCTTGATGATGGGATTCTGCGCGGATCGGGACGCGGAGTTCGCGAAGTTCGCCCGCGGCGAACGCTGGACCGCGCTGCAGGTCGGCTGGACGCCGGCGCAGCGTTCGATGCTCGCCGCACTGCGCAAGGCCGCGAACGCCTATTTCGATTCGGCTTCCGGAAACGAGGTCGACATGAGCGGAACCGCGCGCGGGATGTTCGCGACGGAAGCCTACGAAGCCCTGGACATCGCCCTGTTGCGGGACGTCGAACGCTTCGAGAAAGGCGTTCGTCCGGCGGAAAAGGCGGCCGATTTCGCGGCGGCCGACAAGGCACTCAACGCCGCGTACAAGCAGGTTCGGGCGACGCTTCGATCCGCGGACAGCGACGCCGGCTTCAGCGAATACGGCACCATCGACGCCGACGGCGTGCGCGAGACCCAACGCCTGTGGCTGCCCTACCGCGATGCCTGGGTGGCGTTCGCCGCGACCCGTTACCCCGACGTTCCCGCCGATGCGTGGCGCGCCTGGCTGACCCGCACGCGCACCAGGGCGCTAACCGCGATCGTCGAGCCGGGCGAGCCCTGATTCCGGCCACAGCAGCATCGCGTCGCCGTAGCTGAAGAAGCGGTAGCGTTCGCGCACCGCGTGCTCGTAGGCTTTGAGGATGCGGTCCTTGCCGGCGAACGCGGACACCAGCATCAGCAGCGTGCTCTCGGGCAGGTGGAAGTTGGTCAGCAGCGCGTCGACGCTGCGGATGCGAACGCCCGGGAACAGGAAGATGCTGGTCTCGCCGGCGAAGGGCTGCAGTTCGCCAGCGTGCATCGCCGATTCCAGCGCGCGCACGACCGTGGTGCCGACCGCGACCACGCGCCCGCCGGCCGCGCGCGTGCGCCGCACCTGCTGCACCAGTTCCGCGCCGACGTTCAGCCATTCGCTGTGCATGCGGTGTTCGCGGATGTCGTCCACGCGCACCGGCTGGAACGTGCCCGCGCCGACGTGCAGGGTGACGTGGCCGAAATGCACGCCGCGTTCGCGCAGGGCTTCGAGCAGCGCCTCGTCGAAATGCAGCCCTGCGGTGGGCGCGGCGACCGCGCCGACTTCGCGCGCGAACACGGTCTGGTAGCGCTCGGCGTCGTCGGCGCCCGGCTCGCGCTGGATGTACGGCGGCAGCGGCATCCGCCCGGCGTGCAGCAGCCAGTTTTCCAGCGGTTCGGGCACGTGGAAGCGCAATTGCCAGAAACCGCCCTCCTCGCGCGCCAGCACCTCGGCCTCGCCGCCGGCATCGAGCGCGATGCGGCTGCCGACCTGCGGCGGCTTGCTCACGCCCAGCTGCGCGCGCGCGGCGTTGTCCGGCAACAGGCGTTCGATCAGGATCTCCACGCGCCCGCCGCTGGCCTTCTGCCCGAACAGCCGCGCCGGAATCACCCGCGTGTCGTTGAACACCAGCAGGTCGCCCGGCTGCAGCAGCGAGGGCAGGTCGCGCACGCGCATGTCCGCGAACGGGACCTCGCCCGGCGGAACGACCAGCAGGCGGCTGGCCGAACGCTCGGGCAATGGCGCCTGAGCGATCAGCTCCGGCGGCAGTGCGTAGTGGAAGTCGGATTTCTTCAAGGGGCGGGCCGCGATGTTTCCATTGTCATCCTGAGGCGAAGCCGAAGGACCTGCTTCTCCGCTCTTGTTGCCATCGATACGATGGAAACAACAACAGGTCCTTCGCTGCGCTCAGGATGACAGCAATATTTTCTCACCGCTCGAACTTCGCCGACAGGATGATCGAGGAGGTGGTGCGCTCGACGCCGTCGAGCCCGCCGATGCGGTCGGTGAGCTCGTCCATGTCGGCGATCGCCGGCACCACGCCGAGCGCGACCAGGTCGAACGGCCCGCTGACCGAATGCAGCGCGCGCACCTCGGGCATCGCGCGCAGCGCCTCCACCACCGCCGCCATCTGCCGCGGCAGCACCGTGACCATGATGTGCGCGCGGATATGGCCGCGTTCGGCCGCCTCGTGCACGCGCACGGTGTAGCCGCCGATCACGCCCTCGCGTTCGAGCCGTTCGATCCGGCCCTGCACCGTGCTGCGCGAGAGCTTGAGCCGGCGGGCGATCTCGGCGGTGGAGGCGCGGGCGTTCTCGCGCAGGGCGCTGAGCAGGCGCTGGTCGGTGTCGGAGAGCTTCATTCCGTACGATCCTGGCCGTCGATTCGACGGAATATAGCCGCATTTCGTCGTTCTTGCGGCTACCTTTCGCCGGAATTCTCCGGATAATGGCGGTTTGAGCGCCCGAACCCGGAGATTCCCATGGCCGCGACCGAACTTCTCGCCCCGCTGCGCGCGCACGGCAAGGCCCGCACCAGCGGCCTCGCCGACGCCACCATCCTCGACTTCGCCGCCCGCGATCCGCGGCTGGGCGAGGCGATCGCCGCCGCGGCCGCGGAATACGCGCGCGTGCGCGACGAATTCCCGGAGCTGCTCGACCTGGACGAGGACGCGCAGACGCTGGAAGTGCAGTCGGGCTTCGTCAACTTCTACGCGCACGACGCCGCCAACCCCTACGTCGCGCTGGCCGCGCGCGGCCCGTGGCTGGTCACGCTCAAGGGCGCGGTGCTGTACGACACCGGCGGCTACGGCATGCTCGGCTTCGGCCACACCCCGGAAAAGGTGATGGCGGCGATGGCCCGGCCGCAGGCGGTGGCCAACATCATGACCCCGAACCTGTCGCAGCTGCGCTTCACGCGCGCGCTGAAGCGGGAAATCGGCTCGACCCGCGGCGGCTGCCCGTACGCGAGCTTCATGTGCCTCAATTCCGGTTCGGAATCGGTGTCGCTGGCCGCGCGCATCGTCGATGCGAACGCCAAGACCATGACCGATCCGGGCGCGCGCCACGCCGGCAAGGCGATCAAGCGCGTGGTGGTGAAGGGCGCGTTCCACGGCCGCACCGACAAGCCCGCGCTGTATTCGGATTCCAGCCGCAAGACCTACGTCCAGTACCTGGCCAGCTACCGCGGCGAATCGAGCGTGATCACGATCCCGCCGTACGACCAGGACGCGCTGCGCAAGGCCTTCGCCGACGCCGAGGCCAACGGCTGGTTCATCGAGGCGATGTTCCTCGAGCCGGTGATGGGCGAAGGCGACCCGGGCCGCAGCGTGCCGCCGGCGTTCTACCAGCTGGCGCGCGAGCTGACCCGCGCGCACGGCAGCCTGTTCCTGGTCGATTCGATCCAGGCCGGCCTGCGCGCCACCGGTTATCTCTCCGTCGTCGATTACCCGGGCTTCGAAGGCCTGGACGCGCCGGACATGGAAACCTATTCCAAGGCGCTCAACGCCGCGCAGTACCCGCTGTCGGTGCTCGCCGTGACCGAGGCCACCGCCGCGATCTACAAGCGCGGCCTGTACGGCAACACCATGACCGCGAACCCGCGCGCGCTCGACGTCGCCTGCGCGGTGCTGGCGCAGCTCACCCCGGAACTGCGCGCCAACATCCAGCAGCGCGGCAAGGAAGCGCTGGCCAAGCTCGAGGCGCTGAAGGCCGAACTGCCCGGCCTGATCACCAAGGTCCAGGGCACCGGCCTGCTGTTCTCGTGCGAGCTTGCGCCGCAGTTCAAGGGCTACGGCGCCGGTTCCAGCGAGGAATGGCTGCGCGAGCACGGGCTGGGCGTGATCCACGGTGGCGAGAACTCGCTGCGCTTCACCCCGCACTTCGCCATCGGCGCCGAGGAACTCGACCTGCTGGTCTCGCTGGTGAAGCGCGCGCTGCTCGAAGGCCCGCGCGTGCAGCAGCCTGCCGCGGCGTAAGCGCGTTAGACTCGGATCAAATGTCAACGTTACTCCTAGCAATTCTTCTTCAATCGGCCGCCAGCGACATGCCGCTGGCGCAGGCTGAGGCGCTTGCTCGCCGAGATGAAGCGACTTTGCAGGGCGATCTGTCGTCGAGGTTCTTTTCTTCGCAAGAGAAAGCCGTCGGCAGGTCATTGGTTGCATGCGGCGTGACCAATCCACGCGAGGTGGCCGGCATCATGGTGGTGATGCGGCTCAATGAGCGGGGACAGGTGACCCAGACGTGGCTCAACAAACCAAGCCAGCTCGGACAATGCTTCGAGACGAAGCTGCGATCTGAAGCTCTGGAGCTAGACGGACGCCCAGAGTTCTACACCTTCGTCAACTTCAACTTCTAAGCTCCATCCTGCAAGCCGATCAGGTCCGGCGGCGGCGCAACCACCATGCGCCGCCCGCCAGCACGACGACGGCCGCTAGCCACAAGATCCAGCGATTGGCTTTCGCCGACGCCGCATCGGCGACGGTATCGCTGGCCGCGACGACATTTTCGGGCACCGCATCCGACGCGGGAATCCACACCCCGCCCTGCAACGCCACCCTGCCCTGCAGCGGCGGCAGTTCCAGTTCGCGCCAGCGCACGCGCAGGTCGCCGACCTGCGGATCGAGCGGATTGTCGGCGGTGCCGAGGCCGTCGCCCTCGGGCTGGAACGTCGCCGCGAGGTTCGCCGGCAACGCCGAGAAGCCCGGGCGGAAATCGCGCCAGTTGCCGAACTCCTTGAGAACGTCGTCGTCGATCGGCTTGCCGTCGAGGGTCGCGTCCTCGGCGATCCAGTAGCGCGTTTCGATCGGGAAACCGGCCGGGTTGCGATACGCCTTCGCGTAGCCGGAGGAATCGATCGGCTGCGCGCTCCATTCCTTGCGGTAGCCCGGGCCGAACCTGCGCCACTGCAGCATCTCGACCTGGCGCTGCAGGCCGAAGCCGTGCGCGACCACGCCGAACTCCGCGTCGCGCGGCGGGTGCGCCGTCGCCGGCTGGCCTTGCGGTTGCGCGGCATCCTGCGCATGCGCGCCGCCGGCCAGCGCCAGCAGCAACGCCAATGCCGCGAACCTCATGCGGCCAGCGTCCGCGCGTGCAGTTCCGCGACCTCGTGCGCGGTGCCGTAGCGGCCGCGTTCGTCGCGCACCACCTGCGCCAGCGCGCAGCCGGGGTCGTGGGTGAAGAACAGGTGCACATTGCGCGCGAGCTTGTCGGCGAGGAAGGCGCGCTTCTCGTCGATCAGCAGTTCCGCGTTGCGGTCGTAGCCCATGGTGATCGGCACGTGCACCCACGGCCGCCCGGGGATGAGGTCGGCGCAGAACACCACGCCGCCGTGCGCTTCGCCATCGACGAGCTCGGGCCCGACGATTTCCGCGAGCATCAGTCCCGGCGTGTGGCCGTCGCTGTGGTGGAAACGCACGCTGCGGCCCAGCGCCTTCGACCAGTCGCCATCGACCAGTTCCAGGCGGCCGCTGGCTTCGAGCAGGCCCGGCAACCCGGGGATGAAGCTGGCGCGGTCGCGCGGATGCGGGTCGCGCGCGCGCTGCCAGTGCTCGTGGCCGACGACGAAGGTCGCGTTCGGGAACAGCAGTCGCGGCGAAGCGTTTTCCTCCCACGCCGCGAGCAGCCCGCCGGCATGGTCGAAATGCAGGTGCGAGAGCACGACGACATCGATGTCCTCGTGCGAGAAGCCGGCCTCGCGCAGCGAATCGAGCAGCACGTGGTCGGCTTCCTGCACGCCGTAGCGTTCGCGCAGCTTCGGCTCGAAGAACGCGCCGATGCCGGTTTCGAACAGCACGGTCTTGCCGGCGAGCGGGCTGGCGAGCAAGGCGCGGCAGGCGAGTTCGATGCGGTTGTCGCCGTCCGGCGGCGACCAGTGTTCCCACATCGCCTTGGGCGCGTTGCCGTACATCGCGCCGCCATCGAGCTTCTGCGAATTGCCGCGGATGGACCAGAGCTTCATGCCGCGATTCTAGCGCCGCGGGCGCGAATGGAGCGTTGTCGCCCCGGCGACGGCGCGCTCAGCGCGCTTCGGCGCCGAAGTGGAACACGAACGCCCCCGCGGCCGGATCATCGGCGGCCACCCGGATCGCCTGCGCCGGGGTCCCCGCCCCGATGCTGCCCGTGCCGGTCGCGTCGGGCTCGCCCGCGACCAGGCGCAGGCGGCTTTCGCGCCAGCCGCGCACTTCGATGCGCACCTCGCGGCCGGCGCGGAAATGCAGCGTGCCCTGCGCATCGCGCGGGACCGCGACGTTGCGCCCGTCGCCGTCGTCGAGGTCGCCCTGGGCGAACGCGAACAGCGGCTCGCCGTCGGCGAGCACGGCGAAGCGCCAGTCGGTGGTGCCGGGCGAACCGTCGTGTTCGACCACGATGCGTTCGACGCGCAAGGTCGCCGCCTCGTCCTCCGTGCGCGGCGCCGATTGCGCGGGCGTCGCCGGCGGCGTCGGCACGGCGGCGGGCGATGCCTCGTCGGCCTCGCGGCTCTTGTTGCGCAGTTCGAGCAGGTTGCCGGCGAGCGTGGTCAGCGCAACGAGGAACACCACGACCGCGGCCGCCTTCGCCGGCAGTTGCCGGTACCACGGCGTCTTCGGCGACGCCGGGTGCCGGTCATCGTGCTGCGGCTGGCCGGTGTTCATGGCGAGACCACCACCTTGCCTTCGCCGACCGGATTGCGCGGATCGGCGCCGGCGTGCATCGCGTTGTCGCGGCGGTCCCAGTCGACCGCGTGCATCAGCACCAGCGGATCGGTGTAGTCGTCGACGCGATAGCCCATCGCCTGCAGCTTCGCCACGACCTCGTCCGCCAGCGCGCCCGGCTCCTCGGTGATGGCGTCGGGCAGGTACTGGTGGTGGTAGCGCGGCAACGCGACGACCTGCGGCGAATCCATGCCGGCGTCGAAGCCGAGGATGCCGATCATGGTCGCGGTGATGATGCGGCTGCCGCCCTTGGCGCCGAGCACCGCGATGCGGTCCGGGCCGAACATGAAGGTCGGGCTCATCGAACTGAGCGGACGCCGGCCCGGCGCGACCGCGTTCGCGTCGTAGCCGGTCACGCCGAATGCGTTCGGCGTGCCGGGCTTGAGCGCGAAATCGTCCATCTCGTCGTTGAGCAGGAAGCCCGCGCCGCCGACCACCATGCCCGAGCCGTAGGCGAGGTTCACGGTCTGCGTCACCGCGGCGAGGTTGCCGTCGGCGTCCATGATCGAGAAGTGCGTGGTGTTGACCGATTCCCGTGGCGGCAGCGTGCCCGGCAGCATCGCGCTCGGCGTGGCCTTGTCCGGCAGGATCGACGCGCGCAGGCCCGCGGCGTAGTCGTCGCTGGTGAGCAGCCGCACCGGGATCTTCACCGAATCCGGATCGCCCAGGTACAGGGTGCGGTCGCGGTAGGCGCGGCGCATCGCCTCGACTTCGTAATGGATGCGCTGCGCGGGTTCGAGCGCCTTCAGGTCCCAGCCTTCGAGGATCTTCAGGATCTCGGCGAGGGCGATGCCGCCCGAGGACGGCGGCGGCGCGGTCACCATGTTCCAGTCGCGGTAGCGGAAGCGGATCGGTTCGCGTTCCTTGACCCGGTACGCCGCGAGTTCGGCGGCGGTCCAGTCGACGCCGTCGGCCTTCACCGACGCGAGCAGCGCCTGCGCGACCGGGCCGCGATAGAAGCCGTCGAAGCCCCGTGCGGCGATGCGTTCGAGGGTGCGCGCGAGGTCGGGCTGCCTGAGGATTTCGCCGGGTTCGGGCGCATCGCCGTCGGCCAGGTACACCGCGCGCGTCGCGGCGTAGCGTTCCATCACCGGCTTGCGATTCGCGTATTCGTTCGCCAGCCGCGGATACACGGGGAACCCGTCGCGCGCGAGGCGGATCGCCGGCGCCAGCGATTTCGACAGCGGCAGGCGCCCGTACTTGCGCGCAACGTGGACCAGCCCCGCGGGCAGGCCGGGGATGCCGGCCGAGGCCGCGCCGTTCTCGGCCTTGTCGCGATCGAGTTCGCCGTTCGCGTCGAGATAGCGCGCGGGCGTGGCGGACTGCGGCGCGACCTCGCGCGCGTCGACGAACACGTCGCGGCCGCTCTTCGCGTCGTGCAGCAGGAAGAAGCCGCCGCCGCCCAGGCCCGAGCTGACCGGTTCCACCACCGACAGCGCGGCCGAGACCGCGACCGCGGCATCGAAGGCGTTGCCGCCCTCGCGCAGGATTTCCAGCCCGGCATCGGTGGCGAGCGCGTGCGCCGAGGCGATGGCGACGCCGGGCGGGTGCGCCGGGCGCGCATCGCGCGCAGTGGCGGGCACGGCCAGCAGGCCGCACAGCAGCAGGGCGAAGAGGAAGGGAATGCGCTTCAGCATGTCACGCGGCCTCGCTCTGCAGCCGCGCGAGCTTGGCCAGCAACTGCACCTGTGTTTCCGGGTGCTGCGGATCCGGGTCGATGCATTCGACCGGGCAGACCACGACGCATTGCGGCTCGTCGAAATGGCCCACGCATTCGGTGCAGCGCGCGGGGTCGATCACGTAGATGTCCGGCCCCTGCGAGATCGCCTTGTTCGGGCAAGCCGGTTCGCAGACGTCGCAGTTGACGCAGAGTTCGTTGATCTTCAGCGACATTTTTCTTGCCTTGAACACCCTCTCCCCTGGTGGGAGAGGGTGGCGCGAAGCGCCGGGAGAGGGGAACGTCGCGGCGGATCAACCCCTCTCCCTGCGTGCTTCGCACGCTTTCCCTCTCCCGCAAGGGGAGAGGGGAAAAGCGGTCACTTCGCCTCGACGAACACGTAGGTCACGCCCGAGGGTTCGACCGCGGCCTTGACCCGCTCGCCATCGGCCGGCGTGCCGATGAACAGCACTTTCACGCCCTTCATCGTGCCCGGCTGCACGCCCTTGAACGCGGCGGTGACCAGGTCGGCGGTCTTGGCCGAGGACGGGCCGCCGTAGGCGAGCATGTTGCCGGCGATGATGCCGCGGGCGACGTCGCCCTTGGCCTTGTCGAGCAGGCTGTCGTACTGGTCCTGGAAATCCGCGGCGCTCTCGGCCGGCAGCAGGTAGGCGTAGGGATTCGGGTTGCTGACGCCGTCCATGTTGCGGGTGACGATGTCGCCCATGTATTCCATCCAGCCCTGCTTGTTGGCGGGGTCGGTCGGCATGGCGACGGCCGGTTTCTCGACCTTGGGCGCCTCGGCCTTCTTGCATGCCGCGAACGGCAGCACCAGGCAGGCGATCAGCATCAGGCGGAACAGGTTCTTCATGGTTATCCCCCAGGGTGGTTCAGGTACCGGGTCGATCCCGGCCGTGCGTCCATTGTGCCTGCAACGCGGCGGCCACCGCCGGCGGCACGAACGGCGACACGTCGCCGCCGAGCCGGGCGATCTCGCGCACCAGCGAGGACGAGATGAATCCGTACTGCTCGGCCGGGGTGAGGAACAGCGTCTCCACGCCCGGGATCAGGTGCCGGTTCATGCTCGCCAGCTGGAACTCGTATTCGAAATCGGAGACCGCGCGCAGGCCGCGCAGGATGACGCCCGCGCCGAGCTCGTCGACGAAGCGCGCCAGCAGCGTGTCGAAGCCGCGCACCTCCACGTTCGGGTGCCGGGCCAGGGCGTCCCGCGCCAGCTGCACGCGCATCTCCAGGTCCAGGGCCGGGCCCTTGCCGGTGCTGGCCGCGACCCCGACCACGAGCCGCCCGAACAGCGGCGCGGCGCGGTCGATGAGGTCGACGTGGCCATTGGTGATGGGATCGAAGGTCCCCGGATAGACGGCGATGCGGTTGCGGGCCTCGCTCATTCGCGGCGCACGCCTGGCTCGGAAGGGTCTTGCGGCAGTGTAACCCGGCGGTAAAGCGCATAGCGCGCCTCGCGGGTGCGGCCCTCGCGGTGCAGGCCGAAGCCCGCCCCGGGCTCGATCCCGGCCGCGGCCGGCGATTCCACGTACAGCCAGGCCTCGTCCGCCAGCCACGGCGCCAAGCTGGCGAAGGCTTCGGGCCACAGGTTCGCGGCGAAGGGCGGATCGACGAAGACGATGTCGAACCGACCGTGCACGGGTGCGCGCAGGAAGGCGAGCGCATCGGCCGCGACGACCCGCGCTTCGCCTTCGGCCCGCAGCCTGGCGACGGCCTGCCGCAGCGATTCCGCGAGCCGGGCGTCGCGTTCCACCAGCATCGCCTCGCGCGCGCCGCGCGACAGCGCTTCCAGGCCCAGCGCGCCGCTGCCGGCGAACAGGTCGAGCACGCGCGCGCCCGGCAACATGGGGGCCAGCCAGTTGAACAGGGTTTCGCGCACGCGGTCGGAGCTCGGGCGCAATCCGGCCAGCTCCGCGACCGGCAGGCGCGTGCCGCGCCAGCGCCCGCCGATGATGCGAACGGAACCTGGCGCGGGATTCATGCGGGTTCGCGCGCACCGGGCGCGCGCAGGGCGGGTGCTACCATTTCCGCATTCTCTCGCATCGCATCGTCTCCGGCGCCATGGCCAGCTGGTTCCGCCGCAACAAGCCCGCAACCAACGAGCCTCCTCCTTCTCCCCCGCCTGCGGGGGAGAGGTTGCCGCAGGCAGGAGAGGGGGCGGTCGAAGAAAACGGTGGTCGACAAGTCGCCGCGGCCGCGCCCGGGAAACCCGGCTGGCGGCAGCGCATCGGCAGCATCCTGACCCGCGACATCGCCGAACTGTTCGGGCGAAATCCGGTTCTCGACGACGACCTGCTCGACGACATCGAGACCGCGCTGCTCACCGCCGACGTCGGCGTGCCGGCGACGACCGCCTTGATCGATGATTTGCGCAAGCGGATGAAGGCGCGCGAATTCGCCGACGCCAACGCGCTGCTCGCCGCGCTGCGCAACGACCTGGTCGCGATGCTGCGCCCGGTCGCGCGGCCGCTGCAGGTCGACGCGGGCCGCAAGCCGTTCGTGATCCTCACCGTCGGCGTCAACGGCGTCGGCAAGACCACGACGATAGGGAAACTCGCGCGCCGGTTCCAGGACGAGGGCCACGCGCTGATGCTCGCCGCCGGCGACACCTTCCGCGCCGCCGCGGTCGCGCAGCTGCAGGCCTGGGGCGCGCGCAACGGCGTGGCCGTGGTCGCGCAGGGCCAGGACGCGGACGCGGCCTCGGTCGCGTTCGACGCGCTGCAGGCGGCGAAGGCGCGCGGCGTCGACGTGCTCATCGCCGACACCGCCGGCCGCCTGCACACGCAGCAGGGCCTGATGGCCGAGCTCGGCAAGATCCGCCGCGTGCTCGGCAAGCTCGACCCCGACGCGCCGCACGAAGTGCTGATGGTGATCGACGGCACCACCGGCCAGAACGCGATTTCGCAACTGCGCCAGTTCAACGAGGCGGTGAAGGTCACCGGCCTGGTCGTCACCAAGCTCGACGGCACCGCCAAGGGCGGCGTGGTGTTCGCGCTGGCGCGCGAGTTCGGCATCCCGATCCGCTACGCCGGCATCGGCGAGCGGCCCGAGGACCTGCGCGTGTTCGATGCCGAAGCCTTCGTCGACGCGCTGCTGCCCGAATCCTTGGGCACGTGAACGCCCGACCACCGAAAGCAAAGACGCTGGATAAACAGACACGAGGTCTGTCGAAGAGCGATTCCCGCTTTCGCGGGAATGACGAGCAAAAGCAATTGCACCGCCTGCTGCGGATCACCGCCATCATCGCGGTCGTGTCGATCCTGCTGGTGGCAGCGCTCGCGTGGCTGGCGCAAGCCCCGCGCGCGGTCGGTTTCCTGCTCGATCGCGTCGGCGCATCGCTCGGCCTCGAGATCGCCGCCTCCGGCGTCGCCGAATACCGCCTGCGCGGCACGCCGCAGGTCGTGGTGCGCGACCTGGTCGCGCGCGAACCCGGCGCGAACACGCCGATCCTGCGCGCGAAACGCGCGCTGCTGTCGCTGCCGTGGTCGACGATCCGCGCGCGCGGCGCGGACCTGACCGTGACCCGCATCGAACTCGATGCGCCGGTGTTCGACCTGCCCGCGTTCCAGCACTGGCAGGCCACGCGTCCGCCCAGCGAAACCCGCATCCCGACGCTGACGAACGGATTGCGCGTCCGCGACGGCATCGTCGCCAACGACGACTGGCGCATCGAAGGCCTCGCCGTCGACATCGCGCGATTGCAGCCGGACCGATCGCTGCGCATGCGCGTGCGCGGCCGCTACCTCGATCCACCGCTGTCGATTCCCGCCGACCTCGCCGTTTCGATCGCGAACCCGCGACGCCTCGCGCAAGGCGCGGCCAGCGGCGTCGCCGGCGTCGGCACGCTCGATTTCGCCGGCGACGGCTGGCGCGTCCCTTCCAGCGTGACCCTGTCCGGCCCGCTGCGGCTGGGCAGGGATTCGGTGCTGGTGAAGCCGATGCGCTTCGGCATGGCCGCGCGTTACGAATCGGATTCGACCCGGTTGCCGTTCGCGCTCGGCCTGCACGGCCCGATGTCGTTCAACAACGCGACCTGGCGCGTGGTGCCGATGCGGGCGGTGCTGCGCGGCGGCGACAAGGTGCCGGACCTGCGCGGCCGCGGCAGCCTGTCGCTGGGGCGGCAACTCAGGTTGCGCCTGGGCGGGGAGATCGCGGCATGGCCGGCGGGCTGGCCGGCATTGCCCTCGCCCTTGTCCGGATCGACATCGCCGCTGCCGTTCGCGTTCGACTACGCCGGGCGCATGGACCTCGCCGATGTCGCGTCGCTGCGCCTGCAACGCGACGACACGCGCTTCGACGCACGCTTCCGCATCCCCGACGTCACCGCCTGGGCGAACGCGAAAACCCACGGTTCGCTGCTGCCGCCGCTGTCGGGCACGTCGAGCGCGCCGCGCCTGGACATCGCCGGCGCGACGCTGGAAGGCGTCGAGGTGGAATTCGACGATCCGGCCCTGCCGCCGGCGACGAAATGAGCGATTTCGCCGGTCGACTGCTCGCGTGGTTCGACGCCAACGGCCGCCACGACCTGCCCTGGCAGCATCCGCGCACGCCCTACCGCGTGTGGCTGTCGGAAGTGATGCTGCAGCAGACCCAGGTGCGGGTGGTCGTTCCCTACTTCGAGCGCTTCGTCGCCGCGCTGCCCGACGTGCGCGCGCTGGCGGACTCATCCGTCGACGAGGTGTTCGCGCTGTGGTCCGGGCTCGGCTACTACGCCCGCGCGCGCAACCTGCATGCCGCGGCGAAGCTGTGCGTCGAACGCCACGGCGGCGAACTGCCGCGCGGTTTCGATGCGCTGGTCGCGCTGCCCGGCATCGGCCGCAGCACCGCCGGCGCGATCCTCGCGCAGGCCTGGGGCGAGCGTTTCGCCATCCTCGACGGCAACGTCAAGCGCGTGCTGTGCCGCGTGCACGGCATCGACGGCTGGCCGGGCACGCCCGCGGTCGAGAAGCGCTTGTGGGACATCGCGCAAGCGCAATTGCCCGATGCGCGCCTCGCCGACTACACCCAGGCGCAGATGGATTTCGGCGCGACCTTGTGCACCCGCGCCGACCCGGCCTGCGTGCTGTGCCCGCTGCAGGGCGAATGCGTCGCGCTGCGCGAGGACCGCGTGCGCGAGCTGCCCACGCCCAAGCCCGCGAAACCGCTGCCGGAACGCCACGCGCTGGTGTTCGTGCTGCGCGACGCGCGCGACCGGGTGCTGCTGCAGCGCCGCCCGCAAGCCGGCGTCTGGGCCGGGCTGTGGTCGCTGCCCGAAGCCGGGGACCACGCCGCGGCGCGGGACTGGTTCGAGGCCAACATCGCCGGCGATTACGACGCCGCGCGCGCGCTGGCGCCGATCGACCACGGCTTCACCCACTACCGCTTCGCGATGCAGCCGCTGGAATGGCGCGAGGTCGCGTTGCGCGACGGCGTGCGCGACAATGATTCCCTGCGCTGGATCGCGCGGGCGGAACTGGCTTCGCTCGGCATCCCGGCGCCGGTCAGGAAGCTGCTGGAAACCGCGCTCTCCGTGTAGGAGCGCGCTGGAGCGCGACATGCTCGCGGAAATGCGGGTCGCGCTCGAGAGCGCTCCTACAATGGAACCCCCGCCATCCGGAGCCCACCATGGCCCGCACCGTCTTCTGCGAATACGAACAACGCGAGACCGAAGGCCTGGACTTCACCCCATGGCCGGGCGAACTCGGCAAGCGCGTCTACGCGCACATCGGCAAGGCGGCGTGGGCGGCGTGGCTGGCGCACCAGACCATGCTGATCAACGAGAACCGCCTGTCGCCGATGAACCCGCAGCACCGCGCCCTGCTCGAGGGCGAGATGCGCAAGTTCCTGTTCGAACGCAACGCGGACAAGCCCGCGGGTTACGTGCCCGAAGGCTGATCCGCCGCCGGCGCCTTGCTCGCGTCGTGCTCGCCGCGTTCGGCCTGTTTCAACGCCTTGACGTCGAGCGGCTGGATCTGCTGGATCGTGCACGGCATGTTGATCGAGCCCGTATCGCGCACCAGCACCTTGTCGAACCTCGCGCTCACCGTGCCCACGGACGAAGTCAGCCCGATGAAAGGAGTGAATTCCAGGCCGTTGCACGGCCCGAACAACGTCAGCAGATAGGCCTCATTGGGCCGGGTCCAGACCGCGACCGCGCTGTCGCCCAGCGGCGTCCAGCTGTCGAGGCGGCCGAAGAAATGGAAGCTCGGCACGGGCGCGCCGGCGTGGCTGCGATACAAGGCCAGCTTCGCGGAATCGTCCTGCGCCGGACCACTGGCGCAGGACGCCGCGGACGCGACCAGCAGCGCCGGCAACAGCGCGCGCGAGAGCGTGTTGAAGGGAACATTCATGGCTGACTCCTCTGGCGGGAAAAGCCTCCGCCAAGGCCATCTTGCGCCGGCCCCGGCCCGGCGGAAGGGGCGTCGACGCGGGCATTCAGCCGGCATCCGGCTTGCCCGCGCCGGGCGCGGCCCGTATCATGCGCGGCTCGATTTGACCGGCCCTGGCCGGGTAGCTCAGTTGGTAGAGCAGGGGATTGAAAATCCCCGTGTCGGGGGTTCGATTCCCTCCCCGGCCACCATCCGGAAGATCGAGAAACAAGGGGTTTCTTTAGAAACCGCGAAGACCAGGGCCTAGAGGCCCTTTTCTTTTGTCCGGCAATTGTCCGGTTGAGGCCGGTTAGAAAATCGCCTCCACCGTTAACATTTCCAATCCGCCGCTAAAACATCCACCCATCGAACGGAGCCAGCATGCGTTTCCTTTTTACTGCCTCGGGCATCACATGCTTGGCCCTGGCTGCGCTTAGCACGCCAACTGCGTCGGCAGATGCCGTCTCGACGTTTGCCCTTGCTACTGGCTCCGGCTGCCAACTGAGCATCCCGACGACTAACACCGGCGTGCGGCCAAAGGCGACCGGGATTCGTAACGAATCGCAGACAGCCAGCAACTTCGTAATTTGCCCCATCGTCGTTACAAACGGCACGACTAATGGCATCACTGGGCTCACCATCGGCCTTTACTCGCTCGATGGAAACACCAGCTACGTGTCGTGCACCGCGGTCACGGGCGTCTTTGGCAACCAAATGGCCCCCCAAATTTACTCGACCAAGATCCAGCCTATTTCGTCCACAATTGGTTACCAGATGGTGAGTTGGTTCGGCGATAACTTCGGCGGCAACCCGGGCGATCCTTTCTATGTCATGTCGGTGACATGCCTTCTGCCCCCGCAGACTGCGATCGATTTCATTCAGACCAATTATTCCTACGAAGTCGGCGCGTAGGGGCTTCGCTGAGGCCAACGCCTGCTTCCACCTCTCCCAAGGTCCCGCTCCGGCGGGGCTTTTTTGCCTTTGGGGGCCTGTTTGACCTAGCGCCGCTACCAGCCCGAGCGATTATCAGGAAACGAAAGAGCAATCCCGCGCCTCGCGGGTTTTTCATGTCCGGACGACGCCCGTTATCGCGTAATGATGCGATGAACACCCATCCTTCGAACCACGACCCCGACATGCGCCCGACCCTTCGCCGCGCCCTCGCCCTGTCCGCGCTCGCCTGCGCATTGCCCAGCGCCTGGGCCGCGGGCGTCGATTTCGGCAACGTCCATGGCGCCGTGGACGGCAAGGCGCTGCGCCCGGCCGCGCAAGCGAACCCGCAAGCGGCCAAGAACACCGGCCCGATCGCGTTCATCGACGGCCAGTTGCCGCAACGCAGCCTGCTGCGCGCGCAGATCCTGCTCGACCGCGCGAACTTCTCGCCCGGCGAAATCGACGCCGGCGAAGGCAGCAACACCACGCGCGCGATCGCCGCGTTCCAGCGCGCGAACGGACTGTCCGCCAGCGGCACGCTCGACGACGCGACCTGGGCCGCGCTCGACGCCGACACCGCGCCCGCGCTCGACCGCTACACGCTCAGCGATGCCGACATCGCCGGGCCCTACGTGTCGGTGCCGGGCAGCATGCTGGCGAAGGCCAGGCTGAAGAAGCTTGGCTACGGTTCCCTCGACGAGATGCTGGGCGAACGTTTCCACGCCAGCCCGGCGCTGCTGCACCGCCTCAACCCCGGCAAGGCCTTCGTCGCCGGCGCCGAGCTGGTGGTGCCGCGGATCGAGGCCGCGCCGCTGGCCGCGCCCAGCCGCGTGCTGGTGCTCGGCGACGACTATTCGGTGAACCTGGTCGATGGCGACGGCCGCATCTACGCGCGCTTCCCCGCCACCTACGGCAGCGTCCACGACCCGTTGCCGGTCGGCGACTGGGACATCCTCGGCGTGTGGCGCAACCCGACCTACCACTACAACCCGGCGCTGTTCTGGGACGGCAACCGCAACGACCCGAAGGCGACCATCCAGCCCGGCCCGAACAATCCGGTCGGCGTGGCCTGGATCAGCCTGTCGAAACCGCACGTCGGCATCCACGGCACGCCCGAGCCGTCGCGCATTTCCAAGACCCAGTCGCACGGCTGCATCCGCCTCACCAACTGGAGCGTGCTGCAGGTCGCATCGGCGATCGGCGCCGGCACGCCGGTGTTGATCAGCGAAACCATGCCCTCGTCCGACATCCTGCGCGCGCCGATGGCATCCGCGCCGGCACCGGCGACGACGACACTGCCGACACCCGCAACGCTGCCAACACCGGCGACGTTGCCGACACCGGCGACGGTCGCCGAACCCGCCGCGCCCATGCCGGAAACAACGCCGACCGGAGCGAACCTGCCGACGCCCACGAGCGTGGCCACGCCGCCCGCCGATGCGATGCCGGCCATGCCGCCACAACCCGCGTCGCCAGCGCCTGCGCCGGACGAAACCCAGCCCGCGCCGCACGCAGGCTGAACCGTCGATTCAGGCCGGCGTCCCGCGTTCACGTCGCGGCGAAACCGCGATCTCCACGATGGCGGCAACGCCACCGACATGGAATTCGCGATGCGCGCGTCGAAGGTTTTTCGCCCAACGCTGCCTGCGCTGTTGCCGCTTGCATTGATCGCGGCCTGCAACCGGGCACCCTCGCCGCCCAGGGCCGCGCCTTCCGCGCCGCAAGCCGCGTCTTCGAACCAGGCCGCCACCGCCGCACCCAGGCCGCCGGAATACGCCGCGACAGGAATCGACATCAACAGCGTGGTCGCCGATTCGCAGGTCGTCGCGGATGCCTCCGTTCCCGTACCGGCCAGCCGGGCGACACCCGCGCCTGCCGACCTCGCGACGCCGGCGAGCAACGCTGTCGAAAACGCGATGCCACCGCCCGCGCAGGCCTCCGCCGCCGACGCATCGTTGCCCAAGGACAGTCCGCTGCGCGCGCAGGTCCTGCTCGACCGCTCGTACTTTTCGCCCGGCGAAATCGACGGTTCGGCCGGAAGCAACCAGAAGCGCGCGGTGATGGCCTACCAGGAGGCCCACGGGTTGCCGGCAAGCGGCTCGCTGGACCAGGCGACCTGGGCAAAGCTCGATGCCGACACCGCACCCATCCTGGTGGACTACACGCTGACGCAGGCCGACATCGACGGCCCGTACGCGCAGATCCCGACCGACACGATGGCGAAGGCGGAGCTCGATGCGCTGCCCTATTCCTCGGTCGAGGAGATGCTCGGCGAGAAGTTCCACGCGAGCCCGGCGTTGCTGCGCAAGCTCAACCCCGGCGCGGATTTCGGCGTCGCCGGCACGGTGCTCGCGGTTCCGAACGTGGACCCGCCGCGGGCATTGCCGGCGCCGGCGGAAGTGGTCGTGGTGAAATCGTTGTCGGCGCTGCGGCTGGTCGATGCCGAAGGAACGTTGCTGGCGCAATTCCCGGTCACCACCGGTAGCGCGCAATTCCCGCTGCCGATCGGCGAATGGACCATCAATGGCGTCGCCCGCGACCCGGCCTGGCATTTCGATCCCAGGTTGATCGCGGGCACCAAGGCCACCGACAAGCCGGCCGTGATCCCCACCGCCGAACAATCCGGTCGGCGTGGTCTGGATCGACCTGTCGAAGGAGCATTACGGCATCCATGGTATCGCCGAACCATCGAAGATCAGCAAGACCGAATCCAACGGTTGCATCCGCATGACCAGCGCTGGAGCGCCATCGCCCGTGTCCAAGGTGGTCAAGCCGGGCATGACCGCCGTTGCGTGGACGATAGCCCGCCACGCACAGGCCGCACACGACCATGCTCCGCACCCTGCTCGTATTCCTCGCCGGATTGCTGCTCGGCGCCAACCTCGTGCTTCGCGATGCATCGCGGCAGCTCGCAGTCGTCGTCGCCACCCGCGCCGACGACTGCTGCGAATCCATCGGCGCCGGGCAATGCGCCGGCCGGGACGATTCCGGCCACGCCGGCCGCTGCTTCGAAGGCGCCAGCCGCCGCGACGCCCGCCTCGACGCATGCCCTGGCGCGATCCGCCGAACCCGGCGCCATCGGCCCGACCCGGCTGCTGCTGCCGGTGCAGGGCGTTCGACCGCAACTGCTGGTCGACACCTTCAGCGACGCGCGCAGCGAAGGCCGCGTACACGATGCGATCGACATCATGGCCGCGCGCGGTACGCCGGTGCTCGCCGCCAGCGACGGCCGCGTGGCCAAGCTGTTCGCGAGCAGGCTCGGCGGGCTCACGATCTACGAATTCGACCCGACCTCGACCTGGGTCTACTACTACGCGCACCTCGACCGTTACGCCGCGAACCTCGCCGAAGGCCAGTCGCTGCGCCGCGGCGAGGTGATCGGCTACGTCGGTTCCAGCGGCAACGCCAGCGCGGACGCGCCGCACCTGCATTTCGAAATCTCGCGGCTCGGGCCGGAAAGGAACTGGTGGCAGGCCTCGCCGGTGAACCCGTATCCCTTGCTCGGCGGCAAGCCACGCTGAGCCCGCGCGGGTAAGATCGGGCTCCCCGGATCCGGAGTCCCGACATGTCGCTTCGCGTTTGGCTGGCCGCGGGCGCGGCCCTGTTGCTGCTCGCAGGCTGCGCATCGGGCCCGGTGCGGCGCGTGTCAGAACCGGCGGTCGGCATCCAGCAATTGACGGTCGGCGCCGACGGCGGATGGACGATCGAGGTGCGGATCAACAACTTCAGCAGCATCCCGATGCGCTTCGACGCGCTCGACCTCAAGCTCGGCGTCGGCGGCCAGGACGCGGGCGCGCTCTCCGCGCAACCGGCGCTGGACATCGGCCCGGAGTCGGCCGACGTGGTCAGCGTGCAACTGAAGCCGCAGGCGATGGCGCGGTTGCAGGTCGCCGATGCGCTGGCTTGTCCGGCAAGGTGCGCGCCACGCCGGAGAAGGCGAAGGCGCGCGACTTCGAGGTGAAGCGCGACAGCCGCCTGAGCCCGGTGCCGGGCATCGCCGGCGCGCTGCGTTGAGCCTTCGCTCCAATCCCGTGGCGCAGACTCGCGCCGACGCCTTCGACACCACGGAACCACGATGAGCAGCTACAAGGCCCCGCTGGACGACATCCGCTTCGCACTGCACGACGTGCTCGATTCCGACGCGCTGTTCGCGAAACTCGGTTTCCCCGAAGCCACGCGCGACGTCGTCGACGCGGTGCTGGACGAAGGCGCGCGTTTCAACGAAACCGTGCTCGCGCCGCTCAACAAGGTCGGCGACGAAATCGGCTGCAGGTTCGATCCGGCCGACGGCAGCGTGGCGACGCCGCCGGGTTTCGCCGATGCCTACCGGCAATACGTCGACGGCGGCTGGCCGGGGCTGGTGTCGCCGCCGGAACTGGGCGGACAGGGCCTGCCGCACGCGGTCGGCGTGCCGATCAAGGAAATGATCGACGCCGCGAACCTGTCGTGGGGCAATTTCCCGCTGCTCTCGCACGGCGCGACCGAAGCACTCGGCCACTACGGCGACGCGTGGCAGAAGGAGGTGTTCCTCAAGCGCCTCGTCAGCGGCGAGTGGACCGGCACCATGTGCCTGACCGAGCCGCACTGCGGCACCGACCTCGGCCTGCTGAAGACCAAGGCGGTGCCGAACGGCGACGGCACGCATTCCATCAGCGGCACCAAGATCTTCATCACCGCCGGCGAACACGACATGGCCGGCAACATCGTGCACCTGGTGCTCGCGCGGCTGCCGGACGCGCCGGCGGGCAGCAAGGGCATCAGCATGTTCATCGTGCCGAAGCTGCGCGTGGACGCCGACGGCAACACGGGCGAACGCAACGGCGTGCGCTGCGGTTCGATCGAACACAAGATGGGCATCCACGGTTCCGCGACCTGCGTGATGAACTTCGACGCGGCGCAGGGCTGGCTGGTGGGCGAGGCGAACAAGGGCCTGGTCGCGATGTTCGTGATGATGAACACCGCGCGGCTCGCGGTCGGGTTGCAGGGCCTGGGTCTGGCCGACCGCGCGTTGCAGAACGCGCTGCGCTACGCGCGCGAACGCCTGCAGTCGCGTTCGCTCACCGGCGCGAAATTCCCGGACAAGCCGGCGGACCCGATCATCGTGCAGCCGGACGTGCGGCGCATGCTGCTGACGCAGAAGGCGCTGGTCGAGGGCGGCCGCCTGCTCGGCTACCACGCCGCCTCGCTGGTCGATGTCGTCGGCCACGCGCAGGACGCCGGCGAGAAGGCGCAGGCCGACGCGCTGCTCGGCTTCCTCACCCCCATCGCCAAGGCCTGCCTGACCGAATGGGGCGTGGAATGCACCTACCACGCGCTGCAGTGCTTCGGCGGCCACGGCTACATCCACGAGCACGGCATGGAACAGCTGGCGCGCGATGCGCGCATCACCACGCTGTACGAAGGCACCACCGGCATCCAGGCGCTGGACCTGATGGGGCGCAAGACCGTGCAGGCGCAGGGCGCGGGCCTGCGCGTGTTCCTCGGCATGGTCGAGGCGTTCTGCACGCAGCACGAGGGCGATGCCGCGCTCGCCGAGTTCGTCGCCCCGCTGCGCGCCAAGGCGGCGGAGTGGCAGCAACTCACCGTGGACATCGGCAAGCGCACGCTGGCGAACGCCGACGAAATCGGCGCCGCCGCCTACGACTACCTGTTCTATTCCGGTTACGTCGCGCTCGCCTACTGGTGGGCGCGCGCCGTCGCGGTGGCGGACGCTTCGTCGCGGCCGCAGGCGTTCAAGGACGCCAAGCGCGAGACCGCGCGCTTCTACTTCGCGCGCCTGCTGCCGCGCACGCTGCAGCACAAGGCGGCGATCGAATCGGGCGCAGCGCCGCTCATGGCGCTGGATGCGGACGCGTTCGGCGCCTGAGGCGCTACCCAAACCGTCGCGCGAGGCGTATAAACTCGGGTTCCAATGGAGCCTGACAGAGCGAAGCTTCGCCTGTTGCAGGCCGGTTCCGGAGCGGAGCCGGCCACGGACGCGTCTCCCCTCGCCTTCCCGCATGCCATGCCCGCGCGCCTCGACGCGGTGCGCCTGCTCTCGCTCGACGCGCATGGCCGGGTGCTCGACTGGATGAGCTGGCAGGACGCGACCTGCCTGTACGCGCGCGGCGCGGTCGCGTGGACCCTCGGCGATCCATGCCTGACCGTGCACGGCGGCACCAGCCGCCTGAGCGGCGAACGCAGCCGGATGGAACTGCATCCGATCATCGCCGCGCGCGGGCATGCGCGGCCGCACGCCCTCGATCCCACGCCGGCGCTGACCAACGCCGCGCTGTTCGCCCGCGACCAGCACCTGTGCCTGTATTGCGGACGCGAATTCCACCGCCAGCACCTGACCCGCGACCACGTGATGCCGATCTCGCAGGGCGGTCGCGACCATTGGGAAAACGTCGTCGCCGCGTGCTTCCACTGCAATTCGCGCAAGGGCGGGCGCACGCCGCAACAGGCGGGCATGCCACTGCTCGCGGTGCCGTACCGGCCGAGCTGGATCGAGCACCTGATCCTGTCGAACCGCAACATACTCGCCGACCAGATGGCGTTCCTGAAATCGCATTTGCCCAAGCGCAAGTCGCGCTTCTACTGAATGCGCGTTGCGGGCACGGCCCGGCCAGCGCCTGCGTGCGCGCGCCGGCGTCGGCTACACTCGGGTCTTTCCGGGGGGAAATGCATGGCCCACAGCATCGGCATGACCGGCATGGATCCGCAGACCGGCGCCGCCCTGACCGAAGCGTTGCTGCATGCCACGCGCCAGCTCGGCAGCGCATGGCGCGTGGTCGACGACCAGGACGCGGAATACGTGTTCGTGGACATGGACAGCATGTACGGCCCGATGAGCTGGATCCGCCTGCACGCCGCGGGCAAGCGCGTGATCGGCGTCACCTCGGCCAACCGCAGCCAGACCGATTTCCACCTCGCGCGCCCGTTCGATGCCGCGAGCGTCTCCGCGCTGCTGCAGTCGATCGCGCAACCGGTTGCGGCCACGGCTGCGGACGCCACGCAGCGGCCCGCGCCGGTCGAGCCGCCCGCCAGCGCGACGCCCGCGCCGGTTCCGTCCGACCAGGCGCCCGAAGACACCGTTTCGACGCCCGACGAGGAACAGGCGCCCGCGCCGGCAGCCGCGACGCCATCCGAACCGGTCGCGCCCCCGCTTGCCGCCCCCGAACCCGAAGCCGTGCCCGAACGCGACCCGCTGTTCGTCGACTGGATGGCGCCGGGCGCGCTCAGCGGCCGCGTCCGCTACCGGCGCGACGAGGGCCCGGCGCTGCTGATCGACGCCGACGCGCGCCAGTACCACGGCCCGGCCGGGTTGAAGCCGCTCACGGAATCGATTTCCGGCAGCGTGCGGCGGCAGGAGTTCCTGATGGTCCCGGCCACCGACTGGCCGGCCGAGGCCAAGGCCGCGGGCGAGCCGCAGCCGCTGGCGCGCCTGCAATGGTTCGCCGGGCTGGTCGCCGGCCAGGGCATGCTGCTCCCCGGCTTCGACCCGTCGGCGAAATACCGCCTCAGCAAGTGGCCGCAGACCGAGCGCGAATTCCCCAAGCACTTCCGCATCGCCACGGCGATGATGAAGGCGCCGGCCACGCTGTCGGAAATCGCCGAGGGCAGCGGCGTGGGCATCGAGGAAGTGACCGATTTCGTGAACGCCAACCTCGCCACCGGCTACGCCGAGGCCTGGCGCGAACCCGAGCCCGAACCCGAACCGCAGAAAACCGGCGGCCTGTTCGGGCGCCTGCGCGGGCGCTGAACGCACGCCCGGCTCACGGGGCGGATTTACAATAGCGGGATGACCGATCCGACCCCGATCGACGCCGGGCGCTATCCGCTCCTGTCGCGCATCGACAGCCCCGCCGACCTGCGCAAGCTGCCCGAAACCGAGCTGCGCGCGGTCGCGGACGAACTGCGCGCCTACCTGATCGAATCGGTCGGCCAGTCGGGCGGCCATTTCGGCGCCGGACTCGGCGTCGTCGAGCTGACCACCGCCCTGCACTACCTCTACGACACGCCCGACGACCGCATCGTCTGGGACGTCGGCCACCAGGCCTATCCGCACAAGATCCTGACCGGCCGCCGCGACCGCATCCGCAGCGTGAAGCAGAAGGACGGCGTCGCGCCGTTCCCCAAGCGCGAGGAAAGCGAATACGACACCTTCGGCGTCGGCCATTCGTCCACGTCGATTTCGGCCGCGCTCGGCATGGCGATCGCGAATGCGCGGGCGGGAAACGGTCGAAAAGTCGTCGCGGTGATCGGCGACGGCGCGATGACCGCGGGCATGGCTTGGGAAGCGCTCGGCCACGCCGGCGGCATGGACGAAGAACCCGACCTGCTGGTGATCCTCAACGACAACCGCATGTCGATCAGCGAAGCGGTCGGCGGCCTCACCCGCATGCTCGGGCGCATGACCGGCAGCAAGACGCTGAACGCGATCCGCGAGGGCGGCAAGAAGATCCTCGGCGACAAGCGCAGCAGCGGGCCCGCGCGCTTCGTGCGCCGCTGGGAGGAACACTGGAAAGGCATGTTCGTGCCGTCCACGCTGTTCGAGGAAATGGGCTTCCACTACACCGGCCCCATCGACGGCCACGACGTCGACGCGCTGGCGAAGACGCTGGGCATGCTCAAGACCCTCAAGGGCCCGCAGCTGCTGCACGTCATCACCACCAAGGGCAAGGGTTACGAACTCGCCGAAGGCGACCAGATCGGCTACCACGCGGTATCGCCGTTCGATCCGGAAAAGGGCGTGGTGTCGAAACCGGGCGCGAAGAAGCCGCCGACCTACACCGACGTCTTCGGCGACTGGCTGTGCGACATGGCCGCGGCCGACCCGAAGCTGCTCGGCATCACCCCGGCGATGCGCGAAGGCTCGGGCCTGGTGCGCTTCTCGAAGGAATACCCGGATCGCTATTTCGACGTCGCCATCGCCGAACAGCACGCGGTGACGCTGGCCGCGGGCATGGCCTGCGAAGGCGCGAAGCCGGTGGTCGCGATCTATTCCACCTTCCTGCAGCGCGGCTACGACCAGCTGGTGCACGACGTCGCGATCCAGGACCTCGACGTGCTGTTCGCCATCGATCGCGGCGGCGTGGTCGGACCGGACGGCGCGACGCACGCGGGCAACCTCGATCTTTCGTATCTGCGCTGCGTGCCGAACGTGGTCGTCATGGCGCCGGCCGACGAAAACGAATGCCGGCAGATGCTCAGCACCGGTTTCGAACACCAGGGCCCGGCCGCGGTGCGCTATCCGCGCGGCAGCGGCCCCGGCGTCGCTGTGTC